>CP064999.1:4077666-4391333 GCA_016700115.1 Sphingobacteriales bacterium
AACCCCGAATTGACCGACCCGCTTCCGGCAAAGGAAGGAGCAGTTACGGTGAGCAAAACCGTTTTTTCAGGAACGGAATCCATGACAAACTGGGTAATTCGCGACATATATTTGTCCATATAGTCAAAACTTGTGCCCTCCGGTGCGCTGACCTGAAGCCGGAACTGACTGCGGTCTTCCATCGGCGCAAGTTCGGACGGAACTAAATTAAACAGATAGTAAATCCCCGCAAAACAACCCAGCAGCAACAACACGCCCGCAATTTTGAATTTGGTAAAACCTGTCAATAAGCGGCGGTAGCCGTTTTCAAGTCCTGCAAAAAACGGCTCGGTTGCTTTGTAAAACCACGAATGAACCGGTTTCTTTTTGGTCAGTAAAACATTGAGTACCGGAGTTAGGGTGAGTGAAACAAAAGCAGATATCAGCACCGCCCCCGACAACACGATGCCAAACTCGCGAAACAATCGCCCGACAAATCCCTGCAAAAAGATAATGGGTAAAAACACGACAGCAAGGGTAACTGATGTGGCAATGACGACAAAGTAAATCTCCTCGCTGCCTTGCCTTGCGGCTTGCATTTTGGGCACTCCTTTCTCTAATTTCTTGTAAATGTTTTCGGTAACCACAATCCCGTCATCCACCACCAACCCGGTTGCAAGAACGATGGCCAGCAGGGTGAGGATGTTGATGGTAAAACCAAACAGATACATAATAAAGAAAGCCCCGATAAGCGAAACCGGAATATCAATCAATGGGCGGATGGCGATGAGCCAGTCGCGGAAAAACAGGAAAATAATCAAGATCACCAACCCAAAAGCAATAGCAAGCGTTTCCTCTACTTCAAAAATAGAGCTGCGGATAAACCGGGTATTGTCCAAAGCAATATTGAGGGCAAAATCTTCGGGGATATCCTTTTTCAGTTGCTCGTATCTTTTGTAAAATTCGTCCGAAATAGCCACATAATTAGAACCGGGTTGCGGAACAAGGGCGAGAGCAATCATCGGGATGCCCGATTCTTTCAAAACAGTTTCTTCGTTTTCAGGACCGAGAACTGCAGAAGCTACATCGCCTAATCTGACCGGCGTATTGTTTTGGTTGGCAATCACGAGGTTGTTAAAATCGTCCTCAGTCGTCAGTTTGCCAAAAGTACGGACGGTAAGGTCGGTGTAATTTCCGGCAAGTTTGCCGGAAGGTAATTCCACGTTTTCGCGTTGCAGTGCAGCAACTATGTCGTTGGCCGTCAGCCCGTAAGCGGTCAGTTTGGTAGGGTTCATCCAAATTCGCATGGCATAGCGCTTTTCTCCCCAAATCTGAATACCGCTCACACCCGGAATGGTCTGAAGTTTTTCAAGCAGCACGTTGGTTGCAAAATCAGTAACCTGAAGCTGGTTTAACGTGTTGCTTCTCACCGTCATAGAAATAATGGCATCAGAATTGGCATCAGCTTTAGACACAACAGGCGGAGCGTCTAAGTCGGGCGGCAATTGTCTGATTGCCTGTGAAACTTTATCCCGCACATCGTTGGCTGCGGCCTCAAGGTCGTTGCCCAATTCAAATTCAACAGTAATATTACTGATACCCTGACTGCTGGACGAGGTGATGTTTTTAATGCCCGGCACCCCGTTAATGGCTTTTTCCAAGGGTTCGGTAATTTGTGATTCTATGATATCGGCATTTGCGCCGGCATAGTTAGTACGGACGCTGATGTTTGGAGGGTCAATGGCGGGAAAGTCGCGAATACCAAGAAAGTAAAAGCCAAGCAGTCCGAATAAAACGATAATAATATTCATCACTATGGCCATGACCGGACGGTCAAGCGAAATACCGGGTAAACTCATAGTCTATCGGGTTTGGCTATCTTCAGTAGCGTTAATAATTTGTTTCAATTGCACCTTGCCTTTGTCTCTGGCCTGCATAATGCCGGTAGTCAGTATCGTATCTCCAAAAGACAGTCCCTGCAAAATCTCTACCTCCGATTCGTTGCGAAGCCCGGTAACCACCTGTTTCATTTCTATGGTTCCGCCTTTGTAAGTTGCAACTTGTTTAAACCGGGTTCCCGGAATAACGCTCTGCGAAGGTATCATCATAGCCTGAGGTTTGGCACTGAGCAATATCTCGACATTGGCAAACTGCCCGGGTGAAAGCCGGTTTCCGGGGTTATTAATTGTTGCCTTAGCCATCAGGGTGCCGGTCGTAACATCAATCATGGGGTTAATGACATATATGGTACCAATCATGGTATCTTTACTTCCGGGAAACGAACATCTGATTTTTTGTCCGACCCGTATGTCGGTGATGTATTTTTCGGGTACGGAAAACTCCAGCTTTAACGGGTTCAGTTGCTGTAATGTCGTCAGCACATTGCCAGGGGCAATGACCGCCCCAACGCTGACATTCCGCAACCCGATCACTCCGGCAAAAGGCGCTTTGATTTCTGTTTTCTCCAATTGGTTTTTCAGGATATCCAGATCGGCATCAAAAGATTTGATCTGAGTTGTGGTCAAATCATATTCCTGTCGGCTGATACCGTTGATATCCAGCAGTTTCTTCTGTCTTTGCTCGGTGTTGACCGAGAGTTGCCGCTGTGTATTTACCTTGTTGATTTGTGCCAACAAGTCGGAGTCGTCAAGTTTCACCAAAGTCGTACCTTTACTTACCGGTTTTCCCTCAGTAAAATAAATCTGCGAAATTTTACCGTTCACTTCCGATTGTATAGCCACCAATTCATTGGCTGCGAGCCTGCCGGTCGAGACAATCTCATTGTTGACAGACGTGGGTTTTACAATATAACCGTCAGCAATAAAGGCCATCGGCCCTTTAGGGGCGGATGCGTTTGCCGGAGCAGCCTTTTTTTCTTTACAACTCATCATAAATGACAAAAAGGCAATAAAGAAAAAGCAAGTAATAATCTTGTTCTTATGTTTCATGCGGGCAAGAATAACACTGTTAGAGTTGAAGCGCACAAAGTACGCATTTTTTTAAATCGGTAAGTGGATAGCAACGCTATACCAATCGGTGTTTAACCATTATTACTGCTAAATGTTTGAACTTTTAACGATAATTAACCTTTTATCCGAACTTTGCGTTCTTATAAAACATTCAAATCCATCAACTTTGCGCGTCTGTCAGATATAAAAAGGTAAATAAATTTTGTAAATCGCCAACTTGATTTTTAAACATTTAATCAAATAAATACCATGAAGAATCCCTTGGGAATATGGGTTATCGGGCTGTTTTTCGCACTGCAAACATCATCTTGCACCAAAGATTCGGCATTGTCCGATGTTGCAATAGACAACGGGGAGCCTTGTCAGGAAGGCATCATTTATTTTCCCCTTGATATATTGCCCGTTTTAGAAGCCAACTGTGCGTTCGGAGGCTGCCACGATGCCATCACCAAAGAAGAAGGTGTGCAGTTAGATAATTATATCAATGTAGTAGTAACCGGAGGTATCAATCCTAAAAACCCCGATAAAAGTGAGCTGTTCAGTCAGATTAAAAATAAATCAATGCCCCCTGCTCCCTATCTCCCTTTGGATACCGCACAAGTCAACCTGATTGAAAAATGGATAGATCAAGGTGCAAGAAACCTGACCTGCACACCGGAGGGTTCATGCCCCACGACTGATGTTAGTTTTGCAAACCGCGTTTTCCCCATCCTGACCGCAAAGTGTCTGACCTGCCACGGAGCAGGGGTATTTGTAGCGGTTGGCGGAGGGGTGGATTTGTCGGATTATAATGCGGTAAAAACTCAGGCCTTAAACGGGCGTTTATTTGGCTCTGTCAGCCATTCTCCCAACTATAAGCCGATGCCCCAGGGAGTTTCACAATTGCCTGTTTGTGAAATCAATCAAATCAAATCATGGATAGATGCCGGAGCGCCGAACAACTAAACTCCATTTGCAGGGTTCACCAAACTCACCGACCAAGCCTGCGCCGGCTCTTCAAACAGCGCTTTGGTGCGAGTCCATGTCGCTTTGAAAAAATCAGATTGCCGGTAGTTTTGCAAACTTTGGTCGTCTTTCCATCGGCTATGGGTAAAAAAACTACAGGGGTCGGCAAAATCCCTCCAAAGTTCCAAAGAAATACAACCGGCAAATCCGGCTATCTGATGTTGGTTCAGGGCAAACCAGGCAACAAATTCCTCCACTTCGTCAGCCCTGAATTTCATTCTGACAATTCTGATTATCATGTACCTGTTGGGTTGAAGTAAAACTAAAATTGCCCGGCATAAAAAAACATGACGGGCAATTCGCTTACTATTTTGGTAAAAAAGGGAAAAGTCAAATTAAAGCGATGCGGCACTCAACCGGCTGTCAATTTTTTTGACCATTGCGGTTAAAACTTGTTGCGGTCCCACTTCGATAAATTGCGAGGCTCCATCGGCAATCATATTTTCGACAATCTGAGTCCAACGAACCGGAGCAGTCAACTGAGCAATCAGTTTCTCTTTGATTTCTTCGGGATCCTGAGTTGGCAGGGCATCCGTGTTTTGGTAAACCGGACAAATTGGAGCTTTAAACCGGACTTCCCGAATCGCCTTCTCCAGATCAGCACGGGCAGGCTCCATCAAAGGAGAATGGAATGCTCCATTGACAGGTAATTCCAACACTCTTCTCGCTCCTGCACCCATCAGTTTTTCTTTCGCAAGTTCCAGTCCTTTTTTGGTTCCGGAAATCACCAACTGCCCGGGGCAATTGTAATTTGCGGTTACTATAATTTCGTGGTCTATACTTTTGCAAATCACTTCAATAATGGCATCGTCCAAACCCAGAACAGCCGCCATTCCCGATTCCTGTGCATCACAGGCTGCCTGCATAGCCATGGCTCGTTGGTAAACAAGTCTTAAACCATCGCCAAAGTCAATAGAACGGGCTGCCACCAAAGCAGAAATCTCACCAAGTGAATGGCCGGCCACCATTTCCGGTTTAAAATCCCGGATAACCCTCGATTTAATCACTGAATACAAAAAAACGGCAGGTTGGGTTACACGGGTTTGTTTCAGCTCTTCAGCACTGCCCGTAGTCATGATTTGGCTGATATCGAAGCCTAACAATTTGTCTGCCAACTGAAAATACTCCTTGACTGCCCCTGCCAAAGGGAATAAATCCTGCGCCATTCCGGGCTTCTGAGAGCCTTGCCCGGTGAATATGTATGCTTTCATATATAGTATATAGTTTAGAACACGTAATCAGCCTCTTAGATATTTTGCCCCATCTTCTCGAATTTGATCCCCTGATACCGATATAAAAACGGCCAACAGTTTCTCTGTCGGCTACAAGCGATTTTCAGGCGCCAGATAATTATGTTTATTGGAATTTATTGAAAAGGCAAAAACAGGACAAAGTTACATCAATTCCGTTTGTAAACAATTTTTTTACTTTTTTTTTACAAAAAAATCAAAGTTTACAAAGCAAATAGTGCGATAACAAAGCGAAAACTACCACTTAATCGCCAAAATATTCGACATAAATATTTTCTGTTTCAACCAATTTGATGCAATGAAGCGAACAACCGGTCAAATGAGGCGCTAATTGCTCCCAGATAGCTTTTGCAACATTCTCGGTAGAAGTAAACATGCCCTCCAAAAACGGAACATCTAAGTTGAGGTTTTTATGATCCAGATGTTCAATAACATGTTCACGAATTAAATCGCTCAGGTCTTTTACGTTGATAATAAAACCGGTTTGTGGGTCAGGGCTGCCTTTTACCGTTACAAAAAGTTCATAGTTATGACCATGCCAGTTGGCATTGGCACATTTGCCAAAAACAGCTTCGTTTTGTTCTTTGCTGAAGGTAGGGTTATATAATTTGTGGGCGGCGTTAAAACGCTCCCTTCTTGTCAGATACATCATTGACTTGGTGGTTTGCTTTTCCCGGCAAAGGTAAACAGGATTGGGTGTCCCTGCAAGTAAAAATTAGGTTTAACGGTTTGTTGAGCAGTAATTAGGGAGTATAAACCAAACACGATAATTTAATCCCAATTTAAAAAGTAAAAAGGCAGGTTTATTAACAAATGAGCAATTTGCAAAAATTGCCAATCTAAACGAGCGCCATTATCTGACTTTATTGCTGCCGGTAACCAAGTATCTGAACAAATACAATCCGCCTCCAAAAAAAATCATACCCAACAAAGTCGGAGCCATAATGCTAAGTTTGCTGCCATTGACATTTACATTACCCATAAAAGCCAAACAAGCATAAATCAACAACAACATTCCGGCAACAGTCAGTAAGACGGCGAATATTTTTAAAACGTTCATGATGATAAAGAAAATTCTGTTGAGATGATAAACAGATGAATGATTTGCGGGGTAAAGATATTCAAAAGCTGAATACAATATTGCTTATGTAGAAAATTAACCTTCGCTTGCGCTTAAAAAAACACCAAACACGAGAACAGGTAAACTGATAGTCTTTCCTGATATTCCAATCTTATCAGGTCAGACTATATCTCTGATTTTCAAACGGCAGGGTTTTACTGGCAATTTTTAAACGCTGATAAATCAACTGACTTAAATCAAAGATTCCAAATCGGGGGTTTTCACCGGGTAAAACACCAATTTCCCATCAATGGCATCTACCTGCAACAAAGAACCTGCGGGCAATTCTCCGGCAAGAATTTTCCGGGATATGACATTCGAAATGCGTTGTTTAATCAATTGCTGCAAAGGGCGGGCTCCATAGAGCAAATCGTAGCCATTTTCTATCAAATACTCAGCAGCATCCTCTGTAACCAACAATTGAATTTGCTGCTTTTCGAGCATAGCTTCCAAACGTTTAAGCTGTATGCGGAAAATTTCGCTGAGTTCCCGTTTAGTCAAGGGTTTGAACATGATGATCTCATCAACACGATTTAAAAACTCGGGGCGGAAGGTTTTTCTCAACAATTCAAACACCTGTCTTTTGGTTTGACGGTAAACTTCGGGGATTTGCTTTTCATCAGCCTCTTCAAAATTTTCCTGAATGATGGCAGCCCCTAAGTTAGAAGTCATTATGATTACCGTGTTTTTGAAATTAACAGTTCGCCCTTTATTGTCAGTCAACCGTCCGTCTTCCAGAATTTGTAAAAGCAGGTTGAAAACATCGGGATGCGCTTTTTCTATTTCATCCAACAAAATAACGGAATAAGGTTTTTGACGGACAGCCTCTGTCAATTGTCCCCCTTCTTCATAACCGACATAACCCGGTGCAGAACCGATTAACTTAGTAATGGACACTGCCTCCTGATACTCCGACATATCTATTCGGGTTAACGAGCTTTCGTTGTCAAACAAAAGTTCAGCCAATGCTTTTGCCAGTTCCGTTTTACCAACCCCGGTAGTTCCGAGAAAAATAAAAGAACCAATAGGACGATCAGGCTCATTCAGCCCGGCGCGGCTCCGTCTGATGGCATCGGCAATCACTTCCACAGCTCGGCTTTGTCCCACCACTCTTTTATGCAGGTTTTCTTCCAAATGCAAAAGTTTGTGACGCTCGCCTTCCAACATCCTCATTACCGGAATATTTGTCCATTTTGCGATAATTACAGCAATGTCTTCAGAGTCAACTTCCTCTTTCATAATTCTTCCCATTCCAAGTGCCTGAAGTTTTTCTTCCAGTTCCTCGACTAAAGATTCCGCCTCTTTAACCTTCCCATATCTGATTTCGGCAACTTTGCCATAATCGCCAAGTCGCTCTGCTGTTTCTGCCTCTGTCTTATAGGCTTCTATCGCTCTTTTTTGCGCCTGTATCCCATCAATCAAGTCCTTCTCACCCTGCCATCTCAGTTTATATTCCTCCTGTTGTGCCATCAAAACAGCCAACTTAGATTCAATCAGTTTCAATTGAGAATTATCCTCTTCTCTTTTTACCGCCTCCCGTTCTATTTCTAACTTTCTGATTTGCTTTTCGATATCATATAATCCCTCCGGAACAGAATCGATTTCCATTCTCAGTTTGGCAGCAGCCTCATCTATCAGGTCAATTGCTTTATCGGGTAAAAAACGGTCTGAAATATAACGATGACTTAACTCTACAGCACTGATAATTGCTTCGTCTTTAATCTTTACTTTGTGATGTGTTTCATATCGCTCTTTCAGTCCTCTCAAAATGCTGATGCTGTCTTCAGGGGAGGGCTCTTCAATTATTACTTTTTGAAAACGCCGCTCCAAAGCCTTGTCTTTCTCAAAATATTTTTGGTACTCATTCAAAGTAGTGGCACCAACAGCCCTTAGCTCTCCTTTAGCTAATGCCGGTTTAAGAATATTGGCTGCATCCATCGAGCTGCCTTCCGTTGCACCTGCTCCGACTAAAGTATGAATTTCGTCAATGAACAAAATGATTTGCCCATTCGCTTTAGTGATTTCTCTGATTACTGCTTTAAGTCTTTCCTCAAAATCTCCCCGATATTTAGCACCGGCAAGTAAAGCACCCATATCTAATGCATAAATGACCTTTGTTTTCAGATTTTCAGGCACATCTGCATTGACAATTCGATGGGCAATGCCTTCTGCAATTGCAGTTTTACCAACACCCGGAGCACCAACAAGAATGGGATTGTTTTTGGTTCTTCGCGATAAAATATGCAATACCCTCCTGATTTCCTCATCGCGCCCTATAACAGGATCCAACAAACCTTGTCTTGCCAATTCATTCAGGTTTTTGGCATATTTCTGCAACGCATTGTATCTTTCTTCGGCCGAGGCTTCCGTAACAGTTTCACCTTGTCTCAGTTCTTTAATGGCTTTTTCCAGATCCGGCTTTACAATATTTTCATCGGTAAGCAAAGTTGCTGCTTCCCCACCAACATCCATGATGGCCAACAACAGATGTTCGACCGAAACAAATTCGTCTTTATATTCTTTGGCGATTGCCTGTGCTTTAAATATGGCTTGCCCCATTCGAGGGGAGGGATAAGGCTGTGAAACATTGGCAACTTTTGGATAACGTTCCAACGCATCATTGACTTTCTTCTTCAGTCGCCCCAGATTAGCACCGGTTTTTTTAAAAAGAAAGGGGATAACATTTTCATCAACATCCAAAAGCCCCTTCAGCAAGTGAACAGTTTCGGTCGTTTGATTGGAAAGGTTGAATGCCTCGCCTTGTGCTGATGCGATAGCCTCTTGTGATTTTATGGTGAAGTTGTTAAAATTCATGAATTCAGGTTTTGAAAATGCGATATGCTTGTTCAGCCTAAAAAAATTCAGGCATGAAAAACATAACCATCAATTCATGTTCCTAATACCATAATTCGGCAAAAGTGGCAGATAATCAATCCAAAACTGACAACAATACCGATCTTTAGTCCATCAACGGCAACAGAATTGCCAGGTATTGTCTGATGATTCTAATTTCGATAATATATCAAACACGTTGTAGTTTTACAAAACCAATCGGCTGAATTAACAACTACAAACTGCAAAACTTAAATTGTGATTTGGCTTACCAATTCTATATAAGCAGAACAAAAATTTATGCAGGAATTAATGGCTGAAATGGGATAGCAATTCACCTAATTTGGCTTTAAGGTAGCGCCTGTGAACTATAAAATCAAGGAATCCGTGCTCCAGCAGAAATTCAGAGGTTTGAAAATCTTCGGGCAGGTCTTTTTTAATAGTTTCTTTGATAACCCTTGGTCCGGCAAACCCGATAAGTGCTTTTGGCTCTGCAATATTCAAATCGCCCAACATGGCATAAGAGGCTGTAACTCCGCCGGTTGTAGGATCGGTCATTAAAGAAATAAATGGCACTCCGGCATCTGACAATTGAGATAGCTTAGCAGAAGTTTTGGCCATTTGCATCAAAGAGAAAGCGGCTTCCATCATTCTGGCTCCTCCGGATTTTGAAATTATAAGGAGAGGCATTTTTTTAGAAATACAATAATCTATGGCACGCGCTATTTTTTCTCCTACGACAGAACCCATTGATCCTCCGATAAATTTAAAATCCATAGCTGCAACACATAAAGCGTTCCCTTCAACCATACCCCAGGCTACTTGCATGGCATCATCCAAAGATGTTTGTTTTTGAGTCTGTTTCAATCTTTGATCGTAGCTTTTGGTGTCTGTAAACGAAAGCATGTCAATTGGGCGAAGATTGGAAAACAATTTCTCATACTGTTTATTGTCGAACAATATCTGGAAGTATTGCTCCGAATCAATCCGGTCATGGTAATCACAATTGGAGCATACGTAAAAATTGTTTTTATGCTCTTTCGAAGGAATGGTTACTTTGCAATTTTCACAACGGTGCCAAACACCATCCGGTGCTTCCCTCTTTTCAGTAGTTTTGGTAAATATCCCTTTAATATTGCGTTGAAACCAATTCATAGCCTTGTATAGTTTGTTAGAATCTTTGTGTGGATGGGTCCGGCAACGAAGGTAAACTATTTGTGCGGATTTATATCTTTTCGATCTGCCATTTTTTTAATTCTAAATCAGATTTGAAGGCTTTACAAAGAAGGGTGATTTGATTGTTCCACTAAACAAATTATCTTATGGAAGCGATGTTTCATTTTAAACTCGCCCATCTTAAATCAAAAATGCTTTCGTACTTTTGCACCCCGAAATAAGGCATCACTTTTTTTGCCGCTTTTTTTCATTCACCAATAACCCACATGATTAAGTTATCTGACCGCATTGTCAATTTAAATGAATCTGATACCCTGAAAATGGCTGCTTTAGCCCGTCAACTTCAGGGGCAAGGAGTAAAAGTCATCAACCTTAGCCTTGGAGAACCTGATTTTGATACCCCCGAGCATATTAAAACTGCCGCCAAACAAGCGATTGACGAAAACTTTTCGCATTATACTCCTGTCTCGGGCTACTTAGATGTGCGACAGGCAATTGTTCAAAAGTTGAAACGCGATAACGGATTGGATTATACTCCCGAACAAATTGTAATTTCAACCGGAGCTAAACAGTCTATTGCCAACGTTGTTTTGTGTTTGGTCAATCCGGGAGAGGAAGTGCTTTTACCAAGTCCTTATTGGGTAAGTTATGCTGCACAAGTTGAACTTGCCGAGGGCATCGCTACCGAAATACCGGCGGGTATTGAAACCGGGTTTAAGATAACTCCCGACCAATTGGCCAAAGCTATCAAACCTAACTCTAAGCTTATAATTTTTTCTTCTCCCTGCAATCCCACCGGGGCAGTTTATAGCAAGGAAGAATTGCGTGCTCTGGCTGAAGTAATTGTTCAGTACGACAATCTTTATGTCGTTTCGGATGAAATTTATGAATACATCAATTATGTTGGCAAACATGAAAGTCTGGCACAATTTGATTTTATTAAAGATCGCGTAATTACCGTCAACGGATTATCCAAAGGGTTTGCGATGACCGGATGGCGTTTGGGATACTTAGCTGCGCCACTTGCCATAGCCAAAGCCTGCGACAAAATGCAGGGACAGTTTACTTCAGCCACCTGTTCAATCGCACAAAGAGCCGCAATTGCTGCACTTACCGGAGATTTAACCCCTACGATAGAAATGCGCGATGCGTTCAAAAAAAGACGAGATTTGATACTATCCTTGCTCAAGGAAATACCGGGATTGATTACAGATGTTCCTGATGGTGCGTTTTATGTTTTTCCTGATGTAAGTTTTTATTTGGGCAAATCGGACGGTGAAATGACGATCAACAATACAGATGACCTGAGTATGTATTTGTTGCACAAAGCCCATGTCTCCACCGTAAACGGACAGGCATTCGGCAACGAAAACTGCATTAGAATTTCTTATGCCACTTCGGAGGAAAATATCATTGAAGCCTGCCAAAGAATGAAAACGCAATTGGCGCGGTTGGCATAATACCTGTTGTTCGATTGTTTTTCAGGATATACTGAAAGTTAACTGTATTCCTCCAACCAAAAAAGCGGGCTACTGAATTGTAACCCGCTTTTTTTAATTGTATAAAAATGAAGAAAGGATTTTTATGCTAAATGCAGCACAGGAAATCTTTTTTGGAGCAAAGCAAAACTTGCAAACATGGCTCCTGAATAACACAAATCTCCCAATATTGTATTGCCAAAGAATGGCAATGCTGCTGTGTAGCAAGACAGTAATCCTTCTGCGGATATTGGATATATGCCGGAAGAAACCCAAACCCCGAAATTAGAAATCAGAAAAAACAAAACGGAGGCTATTAAACTGACCCCTATTACTCTGCCGGCAGTTATGTTTTGCAGTATAAAAAATCCCAACAAAGAAATCAATAAGAAACTTCCGTATATCCAAATCAGAGAACCGGTGAACCATACAAATCCATCGGCATATTCGGCATAGACTGCATTATTTAAAATCAGATCGCTTATCCAAAGACTCAGCAAAGGGATGAATACCGCCAACCATCTTGGTTTAAAATATGCAGCACCAAACAATGCAACGGCAGCAATTGGGGTAAAATTTGGGGGATGTGGCAGCAATCTGCTCATTGCGGCAAATAGTACTAAAACACTGAGAGAGATAAAACGGGGGGAGAGCATATAATTTTTCATAGTTATCATGATTAATGGTATTGAACAAGATTTATCAAGTAAGGTTGTTAGATGAGTTACTTATTTTAAAGGTCAGGCTATCTTTGATGCTTGTTTGTATTTAATGTGTCGCGATGACAAATTAGGAGGGTAAAGATAGACATTTAAATCAAACTTGAGATTATACGACAACACATCTTAATGCTCAGATGCAAGATTTCATTTTACAAATACCTTGGAATCCAAGCCCATACTTGATAGATTTTGGTTGGTTAAAGCTGAAATGGTATGGAGTAATGTTTGCCTTTGCGGTTTTGTCCGGATATTGGATATTGGTTTTAATGTTCAAAAAACGCAATCTGCCGGTTAAGGTAGTTGCCCAATTGGTTCAATATCAATTTATAGGGGGAGTTATTGGAGCGCGGCTTGGGCATATTTTGTTTTATGATTTAAACTATTACCTTGCCCATCCCACCGAGATTTTGTATATCTGGCATGGCGGCTTGGCGAGTCATGGGGCTGCTATTGGCGGTTTTGTTGCTACCTGGTTATTTCTCAGAAAGTACAAGATTTTATCCTATTTTCAACTGGTGGATATTTTAGTGGTTCCTGCTGCTGCAATTGGAGGGTTAATACGTATTGGCAACCTGATGAATTCTGAAATCATCGGGAAACCCACCTCAATGCCCTGGGCTTTTGTGTTTGAACAACGCGATACCCTTCCCCGTCATCCCTCGCAACTTTACGAAGCCTTGTTGTTGTTTTCAATACTCTGCGGTTTATTTTTACTGCATCAAAAACGCAATTTACCCTTAGGATTGTTATCCGGCTTGTTTTTTACCCTTACCTTCACCGGACGTTTTTTACTGGAGTTTTTAAAAGAACAAACAGAGGTTTCACAACCGTTCAATGTGGCTTTAGCTGTTTTTGGAATCATTATTTTGATTTGGTGTTTACATCGTCAGTATAATACAAAGGCAGTTTAACCATTCCAATTTTTAGTTTATCCGGTCAGTTTATGATGCTTCAGCAATTTACCCGATTTTTATTTGATTCCTGCCGTGTACAGAAAAACAACCAATTGCTTCTTGCAGTTAGCGGAGGCGTTGACTCAGTGGTCTTATGTGAATTGATGTTTCAAAGTAAGATACCGTTTGGGATTGCTCATTGTAATTTTCAGTTAAGGGGGAAGGCTGCTGATGATGATGAAACTTTTGTTGCACAGTTGGCCGACAAGTATCAGGTATCTTATTATTCTGTTCGTTTTGATACGCTTCAGTTTGCCGGTGATAACCAGGTTTCGGTTCAAATGGCTGCGCGTGCTTTGAGGTATGATTGGCTGGAATCTATCCGGGAAGAAAACGGATATACTTTTATCGCTACGGCACATCACCAAAACGATATTGCAGAAACCATGCTGTTTAACCTGACAAAGGGAACAGGTATTGCCGGACTTCATGGCATTTTACCAAAGACCGGTAAGTTAGTTCGTCCGATGTTATTTCTTTCCAAAATTAACATCGAAGATTTTGCCCTTCAACATCAACTTGCTTTCAGAACAGATGAAAGCAATGCCGAAACCAAATACGTGAGAAATAAAATCCGCCATACAGTTATTCCTGCCTTGAAAGAAATCAACCCTAATCTGGAAGAAACCTATTACCAAAATTCTCTCCGGTTTCAGGAAATCGAACAGGTTTATCGTACAGGTATTGATTTTTATCGCAAAAAACTATTTACGGGTTCTGAAAAGGAATATTTCATATCAATCGGTAAACTTTTAAAAATAGCCCCCCTTAAATCAGTTCTATACGAACTGCTTCGCCCTTTTGATTTCAATGCTGCTCAGGTTGAGATGATTATTGAAACGCTTCAACAGGAATCGGGAAAAATGGTTTATTCCAATACCCATCAAATATTGAAAGACCGGAAGTTTTTAATCCTCTCCCCTATTTCAAGCAAAGACACTTCCTATTCACTCATTGAAAAGTCAGTACAAAGTATCGAAAAATCTGATTTGCAATTGCTTTTCAACTATTTGCCTGCTGAAGGTTACAACATTTCATCAGATACAAATTTGGCAGGTCTTGATGTCAATAAAATAGAGTTTCCCCTCGTGTTGCGGCGCTGGAAAATGGGCGACTATTTTTATCCATTCGGAATGAATCTGAAAAAGAAAAAGTTGAAGCGTTTTTTTACCGACCTCAAACTTTCCCTGATTCAAAAAGACAAAATCTGGATTCTTGCAGACAATAAAGGGCGTATTGTTTGGGTAGTGGGATACCGAATTGATGAGCGGTTTAAAATAACCTCAAACACACGGCAAGTTTGTCAAATCACAGCCTTCCGGCAAACTTAACCTACCCGCTGATGATCCCTGTTTTAAAACATCAAAATCTGGCAAAAGGAGTAGTTGAAGGACTCTTTGAGATATTTACCAATAAGCAATATGCCGATAAGGTTGTCCCAAAACTGTTACAATCAAATCCAAAATGGGGAAGCAGGGACAGACATGCCATCGCCTTTACCATTTACGAAATGGTCAGATACTGGCGTTTATTGTGTGAAACTGCCGGTTATCCTTTAATATCCGAACCTACTAAACATCAAATCTGGAAACTGATTGAGGTTTGGATGATAGTCAATGAACTACCATTGCCTTCTTTTGACGAGTTTGAGTCTTTGGATGCAGTAACGGTTAAAGAAAAATACAGACAATTACAATCCATACGAGCAGTCCGGGAATCAATACCCGATTGGTTGGACATGATGGCAGAGCTGCAATTGGGAAAGGAATGGGAGCAGGAATTGGCCAAACTGAATCAGCCTGCTCCGTTGGTAATCAGGGTCAACACCCTTAAAGCTGACAAAGATAAAATGATGGCGCTTTGTCGGGAATTACAAATTAACACATCTTTGGTAGAAGGATTACCTGATGCTTTGGTGATCGAAACCAACAAACAATTAGTTAAAACACCAGCTTTTCAGAACGGTTGGTTTGAGGTACAAGACGCTGCTTCACAGTTGGTTGCGCCATTTTTAAATGTTCAACCCGGAATGCTTGTAGTTGATGCTTGTGCCGGTGCAGGCGGGAAAACCCTGCATTTAGCAGCATTGATGAAAAATAATGGACAGCTTATGGCTTACGATACCGACCCGTCAAAGTTGGTTGAACTTAAAAGAAGAGCATTTCGCAATGCTGCAAAAATTGAGGTAATACCGGCCAAATTTCCTCCCGATAAAAACAAATCACTTTTAGAAAATACAGACCGTTTGCTGTTGGATGTTCCTTGCAGCGGGCTTGGCACCTTGCGGCGCAAGCCGGATTTGAAATGGAAGTTAACGCCCGTAGCTGTTAAGTCGTTTGAGCAAACCCAACAAAAGATTTTGGAACGTTATATGCCATTGTTAAAAAAAGGAGGAATAGCCGTTTACGCTACTTGCAGTATTTTGCCTTCTGAAAACGAACAACAGGTGGCGCAATTTTTGAAACAATATCCAAACAGATACAAGTTGTTGGAAAATAGACGAATTTCGTCCGGTCAGTTTGGTTTTGACGGATTTTATATGGCAAAATTGCAAAGAATTGATTAGCACTAAACCTATGGATTGGCAGGAACAATATGAGCGTGCAGCCGAAACTGAAAGGAATGAATACAAATTAATGCCTTTAGAGCAGGTTCTTCTTCATATTAAGGAAGGACGATATGGGATTTACCCTTCAATCTGGCGCGATGTGGAAACCCGCGCTACATTGGAACAAGCAGGCTGGTTATTGTACGAAGTGCTTCACCGGAATATTGAATATCTGATACGATGCAATGCTGCCGAAGCCTTGTTGACCTTAATGGGTTATACAGATGTCATCGAAAATTTAGACCGGGCAGTATCGTTGACTGCTCATAGTATTGAAGAAAGAACACCCCATTTAACGGACTTATACCATGAGTTGATTGAAAGGTTAGGAAACAGACCGGACGAATAAATGGCTTGCTTCATGTTTTGTTTGTTGTATTAGCAGTTTTAATTTATCAAATCATGCACTTAAACATTTACTCTTACAAACAACATCCTGAATTATTGTATCAGAAATATAATGCGGTGATCATCGGTTCAGGAATTGGCGGATTGACCGTAGCCGCTATTTTGGCAAAAGAAGGTAAGCGGGTTCTTGTTTTGGAAAGACATTATACCGCCGGTGGATATACCCATTCATTTAAGCGACGCGGTTATGAATGGGATGTCGGAATTCATTACTTAGGTGAAATCCATCGCCCTCATACAGATATAGCAAATTGGTTTAGCTATATCACTGATGGACAAATGGAATGGGCTGATATGGGGGCAGTATATGACAAAATAATTTTCGGCAAAAAAGTCTATCCTTTCTATGCCGGAAAAGAGAATTTTATCTCAAATCTACAATCTCAGTTTCCTTCCGCTTCCGACCAACAAGCGATTGAAGATTATGTCGGATTGCTTTACGAAACCACCCGTGCTGCGCGTTTGTACTTTGCTGAAAAAGCGATGCCTTCCCCTGTATCCTGGGCTATTGGAGGGATGATGCGCAGCAAATACTATTCGTTGTCTCAAAAAACAGTGTACGAAGTTTTAAGCGGATTAACTCAAAACAAACAGTTAATTGGGGTTTTGACGGGACAGTTTGGTGATTATGGGTTAACACCAAAGACCGCAAGTTTTGTCATACATGCCATGGTGGCTAAACATTTTTTGAACGGAGCCTGCTTTCCTGTTGGAGGGTGTAGTCGTATTGCCGAGACCATAGCAGCAGTGATTGCAAAATCGGGAGGTGCTGTTTTAACCAATGCCGAAGTTTCACAAATTAAGGTTGTGAATGGAAAAGCAACGGGGTTGATTATGGCAGATGGAGTAGAAATCGCTTCCAAAATTATAGTCAGCAATGCAGGAATAGTCAATACCTATCAACATTTGCTTTTGCCGGAAATACAAAATCAATTAGGACTTCCCGATCAGATTGAAAAAGTAAAGCCGTCTGTATCTCATATTGCATTGTATCTGGGTTTTAAGAAAACAGCGGAAGAACTGGGCCTTTCAAAAACCAACCTCTGGATTTATCCCGAAGATAGTTATGACCATGATGAAAACATGGAAAACTACTTACAAAATCCTGAAACAGCGCCTTTCCCTTTGGTCTATATATCTTTCCCTTCGGCAAAAGACCCCGATTGGCAAAATCGCTATCCGGGCACTGCAACTGTGGATATCATTACTTTTGCCCCTTATGAATGGTTTGAAAAATGGGAAGATACCCGATGGAAAAAAAGAGGGATGGAATACGACACCTGGAAGGAGGAAATGACTCAACGACTTCTAAAAGTGCTTTTTCAATATGTGCCTCAGTTAGAAGGACAAGTGGATTATCACGAATTGTCAACTCCTCTTTCGACTAAACATTTTGTAAATTATCAGTTTGGGGAACTTTATGGGATTGAACATAGCCCTCAGCGGTTTGCGTTGCGGTTTTTAAAACCACAAACTCCTATCACCAACCTCTACCTGACCGGACAGGATATCGCATCGTGCGGAATTGGAGGGGCAATCACCGGAGGAGTATTGACCTCAGCCGTATTGCTGAAACGAAATTTGCCCGCAATTATCAGAAAAAGGGTTAAAGAAACCGGTTTGTTGACTGCCAAACATTCAATTCATTGATTTCTCATGTTGATACCATCAAACGGACAGATTGATCAACCAAATCGTTTTGAAAGACGGTTATCTGCCGGTCAATGGCTTTGGACTACCTTTGCCGGCATTGGTTATTTTGCATGGTTTTATGGTGTTGTTGGTTTGAAGACCGAACATGTTGCCATTTTTCTTTTAGTTGTTCTGCTTTACTTCGCCCATTTGAAATCGAGGCAGTTTCTTTTTGCATTCGCTATCTTTTTGGTATATACAATTGTATTTGATTCTTTGCGGGCATTTCCAAACACGGAATTTAACACCGTTCATATCCGCGATTTGTATGAGACTGAAAAGTATTGGTTTGGAGTTAATTATGAGGGGGTGAGATATACTTTGAATGAGCTTTCAGCGATGTTTCACCTTCCCTTTTTTGATGTTTTATCTGCTTTATTCTATATCAATTGGGTGCCGGTTCCGCTTGTGTTCGGGTTTTATTTGTTTGTATATCATAAACAGCTTTGTCTGCGCTTTATGTATGCTTTCGCCCTGACCAAGTTTGTGGGCATGTTCATTTATTATCTTTATCCTGCTGCACCTCCATGGTATGTTGCTCAACATGGATTTGAGTTTATCCCGACGACAATTGGTCATCCGGCAGGATTGATTCATTTTGACGAGATAACAGGTTTCTCTTTCTTTGAAAAGTTTTATGCCAAAGCCCCTGCACCTTTTGCAGCCATGCCTTCTATGCACTGTGCTTTTCCGGTAGTTTGTTTCATCTATGGGAGAGAATTAAAAAATCGCCTGCTCAACATTGCCTTTTTCATCTTTGCAGCCGGCATTTGGCTATCTGCCATCTATACCCAACATCATTATACCATTGATGTGCTTGCAGGTGGTGCTACTGCTGTTTTTAGTTGCTGGTTGCTGGAGAAATTAATTACCCTGAAGCGGGTAAAACCTTGGTTTGAGGATTTGCTAATTAAAATCGGGGGATAAATTAGTAATTCCCAACAATCAATCTGCCGGTATGACTATTGAATTCCTCAGATTAACCTTTCGGGTTGCGAGGTAATAAATTGTTGTTTGAATTTGAATAAATCAAATTTTAGCACATAAAAATCCCCCGATACATTCGCATCGGGGGATTACATGAACTACATATATTAAAGTGCATTTTCAATTACACGATTATTCAATCATTGAGCTTCTCTGACTTGTGCTTTTTGAGTTGGTTTAACTTCCTTTTTAGGATATTTTCCTTTTTTGTGTTTTTTCTTTGCTTTGGCTTTGGCTTTCTCTTTCGCTTTTTTGTTTTTTTTGTAATCTTTGTTCAAAGTGCTTGTTCGGTCTGAATTCGTGTTTTTTACAGCATCGCGCGTTGTTTGCCCTTTTACTTTGATGGCTTGTTTTTCCGATTTTTGGTCAGACAATGGCCGGTCTGAATTTTGTTCCTGTGTTTGATTGTTTGGATCAGGTTGTACAACGGGTACAGGAGTTTGAGACTGACCCTCGTTCGATTTGTTGCTTTGAGCCTGTACATTACCGGCAACGACAAACAACAACAACATAAATGCTACTGAAAAGAAATTTTTCATACTTGAATTTTATGAAGATTAAAGAAGTGAATTATCAAAAGAAAATTATAGAAGTGGGAGAAGCGCAAACATTTATAAATCATTCCCTTTTAATAATCTGAGGTTTAACTTCAGATTCGGGATTTGGTTTAATGACTTCCTTAAATAAATTATCCTTCACTTTTATGGTTCCGGTATCAGATAAGGCATTGGTGTTTAAATTTATTTCAGGCTGAACCTTAAAGCTGTTGAGATAGGCTGCTCTTCTGAGTTGAGCATCCCGTACTACTTCCGGTCTGATTTTGGTTTGAGTAGTGTCTTTTGTCAAAGCTCCGTTATCAATCAACATTCTTGGTGTTATTTCCAATTCATTCAGATTAACGAGTTTTTCTTTATTCAAAACATATACCGGAGTATCTGACGGTAACGGGGGATTGTTGATTTTCATGTTCATGGCAATCAAAGATAGGGTTTCCTGCTTATATAGCCTGCTGTTTCTGATGTTAAAAATGCCTGTGGTATCAAACGAATATATAGCAACCAAACTCTCAACCAATGTGTCCTGATAGGTTGACATCATCGTTTCAATCTCGAACGAAAACCCGTTATATTGAACCCTGCTTTTGCGGGGATTAATGATTTCGAGTTTTTGACCACCCCAATACAGTTCTTCATTATTGCCAAGACTATAAACTTCGACCGTATCGCCCCGAAGAATAATCCGGTGTATGAAATTATCGGTAGTTTTTGGATTAACCCAATCGCCCTGTAGTTTTTCTAATATTTTATCTCTATCAATTGCATCGGATTTATAAGGGCCGTTAAAGTATAAACCAAAAAAAACAGCAAAAAACCCAATAACCAAAGCTAACAAACCGGGAACGATCGCTTTTTTAAAGGTGATTTTATTGCTCTTTTGATTGTTGGGAATGATGGGTTCAAATTTCAATTCTCCTTCTTGCAGCGTAAAGCCGGCAATTACCTTTTGAATTTCAGAAACGATGTTTTTAAAAGCAGCATCGCGGTCTTGCCAATTATTAACCGCTTTGCCACCCACAGGCAGCGGAGACAGGTTTGACAAAAGCCCTGTTTTCCACAAACATTCACGAACGATCACCGGTATAACTCGTGAGCGCTCTTGCCGGTGTCTTTCAACAGACACCACTACTTCGTTTTCATAGATCTCGTCAGAATTAACAAAATCAGAACTGATCAGCAGTAAAATGACCTGAGCCTTATCAAGTTCTTGTTTCCGGCGTTCTTCCATATTTTCACCGGCCTCAATCTTTTGTTTATGCCAAATCTCTATCAATCCCTCACGCCTCAAAAAACTGAGATGTTCGACCAACTCTTCTTTAAACTCAGTGTCGGCCTCGTCATAAGCGATGTATAGATTGATTTTGTTTTCCAAAGAAGGCATATATTGGGTACTGTTTTTTAAACGCTGACCGGCGATTTAATTTTATTCCGGATTTTTAACGAAAAACTTAAAGCTTTCAACTCAATGACAAACTATAATAAAGTGTTCATTAAAAAACGGAGCAAGATAGCTATTTCCTGTTGCTTTGTCAATATACCACAAATGGTGTTAAAAACAAACTACCTTTACTTTTACTTAAATCAAATAATACAATATGCAGCGAATAGGTATTTTGTCGGATACACATGGTTATTTAGACGAGCGCATTTTACATTATTTGGAACCTTGTGATCAGATTTGGCATGCCGGAGATATCGGCAACCTTACTGTAACCGATGATTTAAAACAATTAAAGCCGTTGAAAGCAGTTTACGGCAATATTGACAATCATATCATCAGGTTAGAATTTAAAGAAGACGAATTCTTTACCTGTGAAGGTGTTAAGGTCTTAATGACCCATATAGCAGGCAAACCGCCAAAGTATGTGCCAAGAGTGCGCAATCTTATCCTCACTCATCAACCCGATTTGCTGGTTTGTGGACATTCTCATTTATTATTGATTGCACGACAACCCGCTTTTAACAACTTATTGCATATCAACCCGGGAGCAGTCGGCAGATCGGGTTTTCACAAAGTGCGAACCCTGATCAGATTGAGCATTGACAACCAACGGATATACGATGTAGAAGCAATAGAATTGGGAAGAAAATAATAACATCGGTTTTTACGGGTTTCAATGGTAACATGGAGTTGTAACAAATTGGGTTTAAGTTGATTGTATCTATATTCAATGTTCTATATCCCAAAGTTCACATTTTAAATGTCGTATTCCCTGTAGAGACAAGGCACGCCTTGTCTCTTAATTGGCATTTCTAGTAACTACCATTGAAAAAAGAAATTCCAGCCACATTCAAACCCGGTTTAAAAGCAAGAATTCAAACCCTTATTTTCCCTTCATCATTGTTGAAAGGTCGTCCCACATATCGTTGTTCAGCATTTCGAGATAGTTGAACTCGCCTGCGCCTTTCAACCATTCACCGCCATCAATGGTAACGACCTCTCCATTGACAAATGCTGAAAAATCTGAGACCAAATATGCTGCAAGATTGGCGAGTTCCTGATGTTCGCCTACGCGTCCTACGGGTACTTTTTTTTCCGGGTTAAACTTTTTGCGCAAAGGTTCAGGAAACAACCTGTCCCATGCACCCGGAGTTGGAAAAGGACCCGGTGCAATAGCATTGCATCGAATTCCATACTTACCCCATTCCACCGCCAACGAACGCATTAATGCTAATACTCCCGCTTTGCCACAAGCCGATGGAACAACGTATCCCGACCCGGTCCAGGCATAAGTTGTAACAATACTCAATATAGTTCCGGGAATTTCTTTTTCAATCCAATGTTTACCCGTTGCCAACGAAAAATAATAACTACCCTTCAACACAATGTCCACCACGGTATCAAAAGCACGAGGCGATAGCCGTTCTGTCGGGCTGATAAAATTTCCGGCAGCATTATTAACTAAAACATCAATTTTGCCGAATGTCTGTATCGTTGCTGCCAAAACCTGTTCGACTTGTTCATACTGACGAACATCGCAGGGAATTGCAAGTATTTCTCCACCGGTTTCTGTGCGAAGTTCGGAAGCCGATTCTTCTAAGACAGGTAACTTGCGGCTGGTAATGACCACCTTTGCCCCCAATTCGAGAAAATACTTGCTCATTGAGCGGCCAAGTCCGGTTCCTCCTCCGGTTACAATGATAACTTTCCCAGACAATGCATTGTCCTTTAACATAGGTTCTGAAAACTGTGCCATTCTTAATTTAATTTTGTGTTTATGTTTTTTAACTCGCAAACCGGTCAAAAGTAGAGATAATTAACGGTTTGCAATCGGAAATTCCCGATTTTATATTACCGGTGTTCTTCTGATAAGTGCCAATTCCGGTCTGGATATAGATAATTTATACCTTAAAAACAGGCTTAAAAACATTTTAAAGGCTAACAAAAAATTGCTGACTGCCACCAAGCGCATTTTAAAAGTAGCATATCGTAAAAAATAATCGAGGAAGCAAAAGATGAATGCCACCAATCGCAAAAAAGAATCGAGGTGCAAAAAGATGTTTCCTGACAATCTCATTTTTTGAGTTAGCAATCCCAAAAAAAAATTGAGCAATCACAAAAAAAAAATTACAACTCGCAAAAAAGAATCGAGGTGCAAAAAATTGATTGTCGCCCCTTAAAAGTTGAATGTTAGCAGTTGCAAAGCCAATTTTGGCAAAAAACAGCGAGATTCTGAGTAGTAAAAACAGAATTTAGCGCAAAAAAAAGCCAATTGAGGTCAATTAAAAGCAATTGAAAACCAACAACTATTTACAATGCGCTTTCTCTTTTTCTGAAGCCTGACGATAGCCTAAGGTTAAAGCCATTTGCCAATCGGAACAACTACCGGCGAGGTCTTCGAGTTTAAACCGAGCGTTTCCTCTTCCATAGAAGGCTTCACCCGATTTAGGAGAAAGGGAAATGGCTTTGTCAAAGTCGGTAATTGCACCTTTGTAGTCTTTGATTTTAACTTTAGCGTTTCCTCTGGCAGTAAAAGCATCTGCATAGTTTTCGTCTAAACTAAGCACCCTGCCAAAATCAACAATAGCGTCCCGATGTTCTCCAAAATTGTCTTTAATCAGGGCGCGGTTAAACAAAGCCATTTTATGGGTCGGGTCTAATTCAACCACTTTGTCGAAATCATAAAGGGCATCTACAAATTCGCCTAACTTCATGCGAACAGTGCCTCTGTTGTTGTAAGCATCCACAAAATAAGGGTCAAGTTCTATGGTTTGTTTGTAATCGGAAATTGCGCCTTTCAGGTCGTCTGCACTTCGTCGGGCAATGGCACGGTTATAATAAGCCATAGTGAATTTTGGGTCTAACTGAATCGCTTTGTTAAACTCTTTGATGGCTTCGGAGGGTTTTTCAAGTGCTGTATATGCTTTGCCTTTCTGATTATAGGCAGCGGTAAAGTTAGGGTCAATGTCAATTGTTTTAGATAAATCATCCACAGCTCCTTTAAAATCATTGAGGTTATGCTTGGCAATGGCACGATTGTAGTAGGCAGATTTATTGTTTGGGTTGTTTTTAATGGCATGGGTAAAGTCAGCAATAGCAGCCGCATATTTTTCCATTGCCAACAACGCACTACCCCTGCTTTCATAAGCAGATTCGTGTTTGGGATTTAGTTGAAGCAAGGCATCAAAATCTGCAATCGCCGCATCAAACTCACCCATTCCCGACTTTGCAACAGCCCGGTTATTGAAAGCGGCTTCATATTTAGGATCAATTTCAATGGCGCGGTCAAAATCGGTAATTGCACTACCATAGCTGCTGAGCGCAATTTTAGCGATTCCCCGGTTGTTATATGCAAGTTTGTATTGTGGGTCAAGGGCTATAATCTTATCATAATCTGCAATAGCGCTTTCAAAGTCTTTAATAGCAGCTTTAGACAAGGCACGGTTGTTGTAGGCAGATTTATATTGGGGTGAAAATTTAAGTGCCAAATCATAATCAGCAATAGCTCCGATATGATTTCCCAAAGCGGCCTTAGCCAGTCCTCTGTTGTTGTAAGCAATTTTAAAAGTGGAATCAATTGCTATTGCCTGTGAATAATCTAAGATGGCAGATTTGAAGTCATTCATATCTGCATGTACCCTTCCCTTGTAATTAAAAGCCGCCGCATATTTATCGTCAATTGAAATAGCTTTGGTAAAATTAGCAATAGCGTCAACATGCTGACCTACTGTATTTTTCAAAATACCTTTATTAAAATAAGCCAGTTTATATTCCGGATTAAGCCCGATAACCTCGTCATAGATTTTTTCGGCAGCGGCATATTCTCCCATAGCCACTTTTGACAGACCGCTCAACAACATGTTGTATAGTTTAAGTTCTTCCGGAGTTGCTGCATCGGTTACCACTTCTTTAATCTGGATTCGGGTTTTCTTTCGGTTAACATAAGCGGTTTCAAAGTCCCTGTTTAGTTCGAGAACCCGGTTAAAGTCTGTAACTGCATTTTCAAAGTCGCCGTTTGCTACTCTTGCATTGGCCCGGCTATTAAAAGCATCAATGTCTTCAGGGTCAAGGTCAACAACGGCGGTAAAATCTTCAATGGCACCTGAAAAATCATTGATGCTGTATTTTGCAGCACCTCTGTTATAATAGGCGAGTTTATATTTAGGATCTAAATCAAGCGCTTCATCAAAGTCTGCAATCGAAGCTTCGTATTCCCCGAGTTCAGCCTTATATTGAGCACGATTACTATATCCGGAACGAAACTGATTATCAATAGAAATCGCAACATCGTAATCGGCTATAGCTGCCTGATAGTTTTTCATGGCTGCTTTTACACTGCCGCGGTTGCTGTATGCCATTTTATTGTTAGGATCTAACTCTATGATTTTGTTAAAGTCAGTCAATGCTTCGTCATAACGTTTGAGGGCAGCAAATAGATTACCTCTGTTGCTGTATGCGCTTAAATCATCCTTTTTTAACTCTATCACCTTAGAAAAGTCTTTCACCGCTCCTTCAAAATCTCTGATTCCTGCCTTGCTTTTACCTCTTCCTGCAAAAGCTGATGGGTTATCGGGCTGAGTTTTTATGGCGGAAGTAAAGTCCTTGATTGCCTGTGTATGGTTGGCGGTCAAAGCATGTACTTCGGCACGGCGTAGATAGCTGCTTCCAAAGCTATTGTCTATTTTTATGACAGTGGTAAAATCTTCAATAGCACCTTTGTAATCTCCTACCTGAGTCTTACTTCCGGCTCGTTTGTGATAAGCATAAAGGTATTTCTTGTCAAGTTTAATGGCAGAATCGAAGTCGCTGATTGCCCATTGATGTTTGTTTAGATTTGCTTTAGACACACCACGGTAAAAGAAAGCAAATTTGTTTTTCTTGTCATACTCAATGGCTTTATTGTAGTTTTCCAATGCTTCAGTATATTCTCCAATGGCATATTGAAGGCTTGCAATCTGAAAATATACTTCGTGATTATTGGGAGCAAGTTTGTTGAGTGTGTTAAGGTCGGCAATAGCTCCTTTTAAATCGCCGGTTTCAACCTTCGTATTTGCCCGGTTGCTATAAGCCAAAGTATTTGTGGGTTCTAAATCAATGGCTTTGTCATAGTCAAGCAAAGCACCGGGGTAGTCTTTCATTGCTGATTTGGCGGCAGCTCTACTGGCATAGGCATCCGCATTTTTTGAATCTCGGGAAATTACCGAATTATAATCGTTAATCGCATCTGTGAACTTTCCTGTTTTTAGTTTCACATGTCCCCGTTGTAAATAAGCAGTAAGGTTGGAAGGTTCAAGTCTGATTATTTCGTCAAAATCCAGAATTGCTTTCGAATAATTTTCAACCAAAACTCTGATTTTCCCGCGTTCCATTAAAGCAGGAACATCTGTTGGACGAAGTAAAATAACTTTGTTAAAATCGTCTAATGCGGCAGAATAGTTGCCGGAACTGTTATAAAGCAATCCTCGCTGAAAAAAGGCATCGGCAAATTTTGTATCTAAAGTCAGGGCCTTAGTAAAATCACTTAAAGAGTTCTGATTGTCTTTGATAGATTTGCGAACCAAAGCCCGACGATAAAAAGCTTCAGCATGATTTGGCATCAACTCAATATATTTGTCATAATCAACGATGGCACCGGTCAAATCACCAATTTCAGTTCGTGCTGATGCAGATGCAAAATAAGACTGTGCATAGTCAGAATAAATGCCTATTGCTGTTTCAAAATCAACTATTGCTCCAAGATAATCTTTACGAGCCATTTTTGACAATCCACGTTGATAATAAGCCTCCCGAAATTGTTGGTCTAATGTCAGGGCTTTTTCATACGTGGCAATGGCCTCTAAATGATTGGAAAGTGCAGCCTGTGTAATTCCCAAATGAAGTACGGCATACTTATAGGAAGGCTGTAGTTCTATTGCCTTTTTGAAATCAGCAATTGCTCCGTTATAATCTAACAATGTAGATTTTGCTAATCCTCTTTTATAATAAGAAACCGGGTTCTGAGGGTCAATCCCAATTGCTGCATGAAAATCGGTTAATGCCGACTGATTATCACCGTTGAACATTTTGGCAACACCTCTATCTACATAAGCCAATGAAAACTGAGGGTCTAAACTGATAGCCTGATCAAAGTCAAGAATTGCAGCCGGATAGTTTTTAAGATTGGTTTTGATTTCACCTCTCAAAACCAAAGCATCTTTTTGATTAGGCACTAAGGTCAGGTAATTGTCTATGTCTTTTTGTGCTCCTATATAATCATGGATATCATTTTTACATTTTCCTCTTTGAAAATACAGATCGGAATATTTATAGTCAATTTGGGCAGCCTTATCAAAGTCAGCTATCGCATCCGTAGGTCTGTTCAGCAACGAATAAGCAAGCCCACGTTGGTAAAATGCAAGTTTGTTTTTTGGAAAACGATTAGCGACCTCCGTAAAATCGGAAATTGCGTTTTGATAGTCTCCATCCGACATTTTCATCATACCAATTGCAACCCGGCTCTGTTCAATGATTGCCTGAAGCGTATCTGAAATAGCAGTAGCTTTCTCTTTTGAATAATAAACAGAAGAGTATTTACTATCAATCTTAATAGACTGTTTAAAATCGGCAACTGCTCCATCATAACTGCCCATTGCGGCCTTTAGCTTTCCACGTTCATAAAATGCAGTAGCGTAGTTAGGATTTTGTTCAATAAGTCTATCGTAAAATGCAATTGCGTCGTTATAGTTCCCTGTTTTCAGAGCAATCGCTGCGCTGTTTTCATAAGCTTCTTTGAAACCGGGATCAATTCTTGTGGCTTCGGCAAAGTCAGATAGTGCATCCGATCTTTTATTTAATGCAGCCTTAGCTTTACCTCTTTCGTTAAAAGATTCGGCAATTTGATTGTTAAATTTTATTGCCTGATCAAACTCACTGACTGCACTTTTAAAATCATTTAAGGCATAATGCGCTTTGCCGAGTTCCAATCTGACAACCCATGAACCGGGCAGTTCTTCGGTGGCAATGGTAAAATAAGCTCGGGCTACGGCAAATTCACCGGATTCCATTTTTTTGCGACCTAACAAAAAATTTTGATTGTTTTCAGTCTCAACTGATGCTTGGGTTTCCTTTTTTTGCTCGCCCGAGTTTAAACTCTGAGCAATCAAGCTAAAAGCATTTAAATGGCTAACCAACAAAATTGTAAGCAACCCAATAGCGGTTTTGTAAAAATTTACTGCCATAAAAAGAACACAATGTAAATGCAAATAGTGAAGTATAAAATTCTTGCACACTAAACCTGCAAAAAAGGTTCTGTGCTATGACTTCAGGCAGTTTAGTTCTTAACTATAAAAGCTGATATTTGTAGGGTTAATTTTCTGTTTTAAAGGTAAAGTCCTTTTAGGTATTTAGTAATAAAAAGGCGAATTTTTTTTTGAATTTCTTCTTAATGCAGGATTAATATAATTTGTATTCAACCAATCTGCATTCTAAAGGGCCATTGAACAAGGTTATACGTCGGGAAGTTTGTAACCCAATATGTTTCAATCCTTCAAGATGCCCGGTTAATATCCAGGCAGTAAAGTTTTTGTAATGTCTTTTTAATGTGTTGCCAATTTCCTGGTAAAAGTTATTGATTTCGTAAGGTTGTAATCTTTCCCCATAAGGTGGATTTATAAAAATAACCCCGGATAACTCGTCAATCACAGCTTTGTTGTCCAAAAAATCGGCGGTAAAAAAATGAATATCCGGCAGTCCTGCATTTTGAGCATTTTCTTTTGCTTTTTTAACCGCTGAATTCAAAATATCTGAGGCATAAATTGGAGAATCGGGAGAAGGTTTACTTTGACGAAGAGCATCTGCGACTATTTCTTTCCACAATTTCCCGTCAAAATCACGCCATGACTGAAAACCAAATCGTTCTCTAAATATGCCGGGGGCAATATTTCTTTGAATTAAAGCAGCCTCTATGGCAATTGTACCTGAACCGCACATTGGATCGAGAAATAAGGTTTGTCCATCCCACCCACTTAACAACACCATACCTGCTGCAAGCACTTCATTCAACGGAGCTTCTACCTGAAAGGTACGGTACCCTCTTTTGTGTAGTGATTGGCCTGAACTGTCTAAAAGTAGATTTACTTTATTTCCACTAATATGTAATTGAATTAAAAAATCAGGTTCGTGAGTATTCACTGAAGGGCGTTGATTGTTGAAATTGCTTCTAAAGCGATCGGCAATAGCATCTTTCAATTTTAAAGCTGCATATTGAGTGTGTGGAAACAAAGGGGAGTGAATCGTAAAATCAATAGCGAACGTATCGTTTGTACTAAAATATTTTTCCCATTCTGTTTTAAATGCCAGACGATACAATTCATCGGGACTGTTTGCTGAAAAACTGGCAACCGGCAACATAATTCTGAAGGCAGTTCTTAGATATAGATTCGCTTTGTATAACATTGCTTTATCCGCAAGAAAATGAACTACTCTATTTCCTTTAAAAGTTACCTTTGCGCCAAGATTGGCAATTTCACCGGCTAAAACTTCTTCTAACCCCTGTGCGGTTTTTGCTATTATTTCGTTGCTATACATAAATATTTGGGGTGGGTTGGATTCTATTTTAATTAAAGCTAAGTCTTTCATTCAATATCGCACAAACTTAATAACCATAGTAGTCATTTATCTTGTTTTTTAGAAAAAAAATTAACTTTATATCATTGCCAACCTACTGAAGCAAATGGAGTCAAGCTGCATTGATTTTTTGGAAAACTAATCAAATCAATAAGACTAAAACATACATGACCAAAAAATGAAAAGATTATTTCTTTCAATCCCGTTCACATCAAAGATTAATCATGCCATTTTACTAAAACTAAAGCTTTTTCCGGAATATAAATGGATTGCATCTGAAAATCTGCATCTCACCGTCCATTTTATTGGAGAAACCCGGGCTGAAGATATTGCTTTGATAACCAGAAAAGTTATAGCTATTACACATTATATACCTCCATTTGATTTAGTTTTTAAAGAGACGAAAGTAGTGCTAAATTCAAACAGAGGGCCAATGATTTGGCTGACTTTTAAAGAAGTTGAACCTTTAAATACTATGGCTAACCTGATTTCTGAAGTATTAAGCAACAGTCCTGAACATCAGTTTTACCCTCATATCACCTTGTTGAGAATGTCCGAACAAAAAGGAAATGATATCATAGCGAAGCAACTCGTTAATAGGTTACAAATTGAGCCATTTTCTATTTCCGTTCGACAAATTGAGTTATGGGAATCAATTCAAACGGAACAAGGCAGGAAATATTTAAGCTTAGTCAAGTTTGAATTAAAGGGGTAAATAAGTAATCCTTGAGTATAAAATTAGTATTAGAAGTAAATTTAGAATATGGAAGCATATTTTGACTTCTTTAATCAGATTCACCCAATTGAAAAACACTCTTTTGAGCTATTAAAAGCAAGCGTAAAAACAGTTTCATTCAATAAAGGAGAGATGATAATCGTTCCCGGTCAGGTGGCAAGAAATTGTTATTTTGTGCTTACCGGGGTTCAAATGTCTTTTTTTGAAACCGAAAGCAATTCACATGTTCTGGCGTTTACTTACAACCCAAGTCTATGTTCAATACCGGAATCTTTTTTAAACCAAAGCGAATCCAAATGTTACCTCAAAGCTTTGACAAAAAGTTCGATGGCTGAAATCTCTTACGAAACCCTTCAACAATTATTTAATCAATCGCAGGATATTGAGCGCTTATTCAGAAAACTCACTGAAAGTATCCTTGCAGGGATGATAAACAGGCATATTGAATTACAAGCGTTAAGCATTTTGGAAAGATACCAATCATTTTGCAATCGAAGTCCACATCTTTTGCAATTAGTACCTCATAAATATATCGCTTCTTATCTTCACATCAATCCGACAAACTTCAGCAAACTGTATAACAATGTCAAGATTTAAACGCTTTCAGGATTTACCATCCTTCTTCTGAAATCAAATAAGCTAATGCGGTCATCGCAGCAGCCCCCATTTTGAGTTCACGCTCATTTACTTTATCAAAAGTGTCGTTGGGCGTATGATGATAGTTAAAATAACGTTGTGGGTCGGGTACTAATCCTAGACAAGTAGTCCCATGTGGTTTCAAATATTTAACATCCACTCCACTAAAACCCTTTTCAAACTGATGAATCCCAAAAGGTTCGAGCAAAGTGCGATATGATTTTAGTTTAGCAAACCTCTCCTCCGTCAGTGTTTCATTATTGGTTTCAATGGTAAATCCTCTTGGACTAAAACCACCCCTGTCTGATTCTATAGCCGCAATACAGGATTCTCCATTTGTACTTGTAAGTTTGGCATATTCTTGTGCGCCTTTTGCGCCATTTTCTTCATTCATAAATAACACACAACGTATGGTGCGTTTTGGAGTAATTCCCAACTCAACCAAAGTTCGCAGCACTTCAATAGAATGAACCGTTCCGGCTCCGTCATCATGTGCGCCTTCTCCGTTATCCCACGAATCTAAATGTCCGCCAACTACAATTACTTCATTGGGAAACTCAGAACCTTTAATTTCTCCGATAACATTGTGTGAAAGACGGTCAGGATGTTTCATACAATTCAATTGAAGATATAAAGACAAATCAGGGTCCTTGGTCATCAATCCTGTCAGTAAGTTGGCATCTTCAGTAGCAATTGCAGCAGCCGGAATTTTGGGTTGGTCATCCTCATAATGCATGCTTCCGGTATGGGGATGTTCATCATCATTTGAAGCCAAAGAACGCAATACAAATGCAACTGCTCCATATTTAGCAGCTTTTGATGCCCCGGTAAACCGATTCGAAGCACAAGCAGAATAAGCATCGAAAGTATCTATAAAAGTGGGGTCAAAAGGGCGGTCTAAGTACACGATTTTACCTGAAATTTGCTTAGTTCCCAATAGGTCTAATGCCCCTAAGCTGTCAATTTTAATGACTTTTGCTGTAACACCCCATTTCTCTGTGCTGACTGAACCTCCTAAAGCACAAACATTGACCGACTGCCAGCCAATATGTTTACTGATAATTCTTGCCTCTTCCTTTCCGGTTCTTTCCCAATATGGCACCATAACATCTTGTTTATATGCATTTACAGTATTTATGCGTTCCAAAGTTTGTAAAGCCCATTCCACTGCTGCCGCTGCTTGTGGAGAGCCGCTTAAACGACCTCCAATTCTTTTGCATAAATATTCAAGGTCAGTATAACATTTGCCGGAACTTAAAGTATGATCAAATATTTGTTTAATAACCTTTTCTGTTTCTAAATTCACCAACTTAGGTAGATTGTCTGAAGACTTATAGATGGCTGAAATAAATATTACTCCGGTCATTATTATTCCGAAAAGAATAACCCATTTAGAACTGCTTTTTTGCATGTTTGTATTTTAAAAATAGAGTTGAAAATTGTAAAAATAAAGGCAACGTTACACTTCAATTTTACGTTATTGTGGTAAATTCCTAATCAAAAATAATTCTTGTTCAACTCTTCTTCACCCATAGTTTTAGAAATTAAAAAACTAAAAAAACCTGTTTAACTAAACAAAATTAAGTTTCAGATTGCAGGGAATGAAAAATCTACAACTTTATGTCATTAAATAACCTTAGACACCTGACGTTCATTTTTTTATTGCTTCTCCTAATGTTTTCCTGTGAAACAACTTACGATTATCAGGAAAATCCAACTCCGGTTTTTTCAGCTCAAATTATTGGTTCTTCCGGAATTGTATTTATTTGGTACGCCACACAAATTATATCAGACTACGATGAAACATCTCGTATCATTACTTTGACCGGTACTTCTGAAGACGGAACTACTGTTATCATAAGAATGCCCGAATCAGAAGGTTCTTTTTCGTTTGCAGCGAAACCTTTAGACAACAGTGCTGCTTCAAATTTCCCAATTACCTCTTTCGTTATTCTAAACGGAGTAGAATTTGTGCAAAATAACGCAATTAGTGTGAATGTTGAAACTATTAAGGTCTCAGAAAGAAGAATATCCGGTTCATTCTTTTTTAAGGGATTAGATATCAACACAGACAACCAGGTGGAAGTTAGAAACGGGCAGGTATTGAATGTAGCTTATTAGAAGTTTTTGTTTTCCTCTATTCATTTTGTTGGTTTATTTTGGTAGAGACTGTTTTAAATCAGCTCACAAACTTGTTGTATGTTTATGCTCCAAAATAAATACGAATGAATCAAACTCATATTCCTATAGATACTATTGTAGTTAATTCTAAAATTTACTCGGTTGACAATCAATTCCGCCAGTTTGAAGCAATTGCGATTGACAAAGGCAAAATCTTAGAATTAGGAACTACAAAACACCTGAAAAAACGCTATGCTGCCAAAGAGTTGATTGATGGTAAGGGAAGATATGTTTATCCGGGGTTAATTGATGCTCACTGCCATTTATTGAGGTATGCAAAACAGTTAAAAGAACTCGATTTGTTCGGTGCAAATTCTATGGATGAAGTAATAGATAGAACAAAGCAATATGCTGCAGCAAATCCAAACTTGAAAGCTATAGTTGGCAGAGGCTGGAATCAAAACTTGTGGATTCCGCCTGAAATGCCAGATAATTTGAAACTAAATAAAGAATTCCCAAACATACCGGTCGTGTTGACACGCATAGATTTACACGCTGCTATTGCAAATTCTGCCGCATTACAACAAGCCGGATTAATAGAAAATCCCAATTCAATTGATGGTGGGATTGTTGTACTAAAAAATGGTTTCCCAACCGGATTATTAATTGACAATGCCATTCAAAAAGTGGTTGAAACACTTCCAGAACTTTCTGATGATGAATTCATAAGATTGTTAATGAAAGCGCAAAAAAACTGTTTGGCAGTTGGATTGACCACCATAGGAGATGCCTTGGTAATGCCGGATGAAATGAGGTTGCTCTTAAACATGGAAACCAACAATCAATTAGCACTTAGAATAAATGCCATGATGTTGGCAACAGAATCGAATATCGAAAAGTATTCAAAAAAAGGCATCCAACTATATTCTAAACTGACTTTCAGGACATTTAAGTTTTTTGCAGATGGAGCTTTAGGGTCGAGAGGTGCTTGGTTGCAAGAACCTTATTCAGATGATCCGGAAAATGTTGGAATACCAATGCTGAACGAAGAATTATTTATTACCCAATTGAATAAGATTAAATCTTGCGGATTTCAGGTGGCTACTCATGCAATAGGAGATGCGGCCAATCAATTTGTTTTAAAATGTTACAGCCAAGTACTCACTCCCGGCAACAACCTGCGCTGGAGGTTGGAACATGCTCAAATTATGCCGACACAATATTTATCAATAATCAGAGATTATAAAGTCATACCATCCGTTCAACCGACACATGCCACTTCAGACATGTATTGGGTGAAAGATCGAATAGGAAACCGGTTAAAAAATGCCTACAATTTTCGCCAGTTACTTCGACATGGTGGATTGCTTGCAATGGGAAGTGATTTTCCGGTTGAAGATATAAACCCTTTGTTAGGATTTTATGCTGCCATCAGCATGAAAGATTTAAATGGTTTTCCAAATGGAGGGTTCAAACCGGAAGAAACAATCACAAGAAAAGAAGCATTAAAAGCCATGACGATTTGGGCTGCTTATGCACAATTTTCAGAAAACAGTTTGGGAAGTCTGGAAGTTGGCAAACAAGCCGACCTTTGTATGTTAACTTCAGACCTGATGAATATTCCAGAAAATGAAGTTCCAAATACAGAAGTATTGCTTACCATGGTTAATGGCGTAATAGAACATAGGATTATTTAGTGAATGACACAAATTGGTCAATAATTCTAAAATACGGTTAAATCATCCTACTTTTGACCATTTAAAACTGTATTCTTCAATATGGACAAAACAATTGAACAATACCGCAATGTTGTGGTTCAGATAGCAACTCCATATAGCACCGGTACCGGATTTTATGTAAAGGAGTATGATTTAATAGTTACTAACTTTCATGTAGTCAGTGATAGTGTTGAAGCTGTAATTAACGGCAATCAAATTCCTGAAACTACGACTACCGTTTTATTTAAAGACCCTGCATACGATCTTGCTTTTCTGGAAATGCCATCTAATGCACCAAAGCCTGAAGTTCATTTAAACTCACATGTAATACAAGGCGAAATAATTTTGGCTATTGGTCATCCTTATGGGTTAAAATACAGTGCAACAAAAGGAATTGTTTCAAAAGTAGAGCGACAATATAATAACATCAAATATATACAGATTGATGCTTCAATAAATCCGGGTAACAGTGGGGGGCCTTTGGTAAATTTAAACGGTGAGATAGTTGGAGTGAACACATTTATTTTGCAAGGAGGTGAAAATTTAGGTTTCGCTTTACCGGCCTATTATCTCAGAGAATCTTTGGAAGAATATTTACCATTCAAAGGGAAAAGATCTACACGATGTATTTCATGTTTTAATTTGGTTTTACAATCGAATGCAGTTGACAATTATTGCCCAAACTGCGGGGCAAGACTGTCTTTTTATGAAGAAGAAGTTTATCAGCCTGTTGGCAGAGCGAAGCTGATAGAAGAATTAATTTCAGAGTTGGGAAAAAATCCTGTTCTTGCAAGAAGAGGTGCTAATGCTTGGGAAATCAATCATGGAACTGCTTTGATTGAAATAACCTACGAAGAAGAACTTCGGTATATTATAGGAGATGCTCAACTTTGCAGGCTTCCCAGAAACAATATTAAAGAGATATACGAGTTCCTGTTGAGAGAAAATTATTCACTTGACAATGTGATGTTTAGTGTTTATGAGCAAGACATTATTTTATCAACGGTAATTTATGATGCCTATTTTACCCGGGAGATGGCTTTAACTATTTTCAAAAATCTTTTTGAAAAAGCTGATTTTTACGACAATATTCTCGTAGAAAAATATGGGGCAATCTGGAAGGCCAAAGAAGAGTAACCCAAAATAAAAAGACCATGTCATTCAAATCGAATAACATGGTCTTATCTAAATTCACTGAAAAAATTTTAAACTAAACTAACAATCCTGATCGCTATTATTTTTTTGTGCTTCATAAGTGATACTTCCCGGACATCCGGTACCGCGATGACATGCCGTAAAAAGGGTTAGTGTAAACACTAAAGTTAATGTAAAAATACCAATTTGTTTAATGAAAGATTGTTTCATCTGATAATGTCAGGTTTTTTGTTTAATAATTTGTTGAGTAACGCAATATCTTCGTACTTTATTACACTAAACTTCAAAACAGCTAAAATTGTTGCCCAATTCTCCTTTTTTCACTCAGTTTACTATTATTTTGGCGGCAAAATTTCATTATTCAAGGATTATTGGTTGATGGTCAATCCCCTGTTGATATTCACGTAACCGTTTTAGTTTTTCACTTTTAATTGTTCACTTTAAAAATGCGATTACATTTTATTGCCATTGGTGGAAGTATTATGCACCAATTAGCGATTGCTATGCAAAGAAAAGGTCATTTAGTCAGCGGTTCTGATGATGCAATTTTTGAGCCGTCTAAATCAAATCTGGAAAGAAACAATTTGCTTCCGGATAAAACAGGATGGTTTCCTGAGATAATAACCAATGAACTTGATGGCATTATCCTGGGAATGCACGCTAAAAAAAATAATCCGGAATTATTAAAGGCACAGGCATCCGGTATTCCTGTTTGGTCGTATCCCGAATTTCTTTACCGACATGCAGCAAACAAAAGAAGAATTGTAATAGCCGGTAGTCATGGTAAAACTACCATTACTTCTATGGTTATGCACGTTTTAAAATATTGGGGCTGCAAATTCGATTTTATTGTCGGTGCAAAAATTCCCGGATTTGAAGAGTCTGTTTCTTTGACCGAAGAAGCCCCCATTATAGTTATAGAAGGTGATGAATATCTTGCATCTGCCATTGACCTGAAACCTAAATTTCTATATTACCGTCCTCATACTGCTCTTATTAGCGGAATCGCATGGGATCATATCAATGTCTTTCCTGTTTATAAAGAATATGTCGAACAATTCAGGTTGTTTGCAGACAGCATAGAAGATGGAGGGGATTTGGTCTATTTTGCCGGAGATAAAGAGGTTGAATCTATAGCTCTAAAAGTTAAACATGCAAATAAATATCCTTACACAACTCCGGATTACATTACTGATCAAAATGAAATTTGGCAAGTAATCAGAAACGGAAAAGAATACCCTATTCAAATATTTGGGGAACATAACCTGCAAAATCTGATTGGTGCTAAAATGGTATGCGAACTATCAAATAATATTTCCGAAACTCAATTTTTTGAAGCTATTCAATCATTTACCGGCGCGTCAAAAAGGCTCGAAATAGTAGCTAATTCAAAAAGTTGTACGGTTTACAAGGATTTTGCACATGCCCCTTCAAAAGTAACAGCAACGACTAAAGCGGTCAAAGCAATGCACCCTAACAGGCAACTTATCGCCTGTCTTGAATTACACACTTATAGTAGTTTGAATACTGACTTTTTGCCTTTTTATGCAAACACTTTGCAACCGGCAGAAAAAGCTGTTGTTTTTTACGATCCGGAGGCTTTGGCTATTAAAAATCTTCCGCCAGTAAGCGATAGTTTTATTATCAATTGTTTTAAACATCCAAACCTGATCGTTTTTAACACGCCTCAAGACATGCAAAACTATTTAATGAGTTTAGATTTTGAAAACACAGACTTGCTTTTGATGAGTTCGGGCAATTTTGGGGGTATCAATTTGAATAGTATTGCTATATTTGCAACGGAATGAACCAGATATACCCTGATTCAGGACGATATACAAACTCTTCATTGATAGATCACTAACAATAAAATAGTCATGCTCCAACTTCAGAGACCGTTAGCCATTTTTGATATAGAAACAACTGGAGTCAATTTAGCAACTGACAGAATTGTTGAAATCAGTGTCTTAAAGTTGATGCCAGATGGAAACACTTTAAGTAAAACATGGCGTTTAAATCCTACCATTCCCATACCTCCTCAAGCTTCGGCAATACACCATATTTATGATGAAGATGTTGCCAATGAACCTTTCTTTTCACAAATTGCTGAGAAACTGAGCGAATTGTTAAAAGACAGCGATATTGCCGGCTATAATTCCAATCAGTTTGATGTGCCGATTTTGATTGAAGAATTTCTAAGGGTTGGGATTGATTTTCGAAATACGGAAAGAAAGTTTATTGATGTTTTTCGTATTTTCCAAAAAATGGAAAGAAGAGATTTGGCTGCTGCCTATAAGTTTTATTGTAATAAGGATTTAGAATCTGCACACAGTGCTGAGGCAGATGTAATGGCTACCTATGAAATCCTGATTGGTCAATTATCACTATACAAAGATAGTTTACAGCCTAACGTTCCTTTTTTACATGACTTTTCTTCTGATCAAGTATTTGTCGATTCCGGCAGGAGGCTAATTTCTGAAAATGGTGTTATCAAATTTAATTTTGGCAAACATAAGGGCAAACCGGTAGAAGAGGTTTTCGGTATAGAACCTCAGTATTACGATTGGATTATGAAAAGCGACTTTCTGTTAGATACTAAACAAAAAGTCAAAGAAATCAGAGATACCATAAAAGCAAAAACGGGAAAATAACCATTTTTGCAACTATAAATTCAACACAAGAGTTACTTCTGAAAATTTATATTCTTTAACTACTGTTTCAATTAACTTTCTTGTTTTATTGACCCACAAAACTTTGAGCAACTTGGCTGACAGCATCGTAATTATACCTACTTATAATGAGAAAGAAAACATTGCCGCAATGGTAGAGAAAGTGTTTTCGTTGCCCAAAGATTTTCATTTGTTGATCATTGATGACAATTCTCCCGATGAAACAGGGGCAATAGTTCAACAATTGATAGACGACAAGTTTGAGGGGAGGCTGTTTTTGGAACAAAGAAAGGGCAAACTCGGATTGGGAACGGCTTATATTCACGGGTTCAAATGGGCTTTGCAAAAAGAATATTCCTATATTTTTGAAATGGATGCGGATTTTTCACACAATCCGGACGATTTGGTTCGGTTGTATGATGTTTGTGCTTCAGGAAAAGCCGATATCGCAGTTGGTTCAAGATATGTAACCGGTGGGAAGGTTGAAAATTGGCCTATGAACAGAATATTGCTGTCGCGTTTTGCTTCATTATATGTCAGACTTATCACCTGGCTACCTGTACATGATACTACCGCAGGTTTCGTTTGCTACAAACGCATAGTTTTGGAAAGTCTGAATTTAGACAAAATCAAATCGGTAGGCTATGGTTTTCAGATTGAAATGAAATTTGCTTCCTGGCGACTTGGATTTACTATTGCCGAAATACCAATTACATTTACCGACAGGATTTGGGGAGTTTCTAAAATGAGCAGCGGTATTTTTAAAGAGGCCGCGCTGGGAGTAATTAAAATGAAGTGGCAAAGTTTTTTTAAAAACTATGCCCGCACCTTGATTTCTTAAATCACTAACTAAAATATTATGAGCTTAATTTCAGACATCAGAGCAAGACAGGTTTTAGACTCTCGAGGAAACCCAACTGTTGAAGTGGAAATAATTACCGAAGATGGCAGTATGGGCAGAGCGATTGTTCCGAGCGGAGCAAGCACCGGAAAGCATGAAGCGGTTGAACTTCGCGATAAAGATGTTGATATTTACTTGGGAAAAGGCGTAACCAATGCGGTAGAAAATGCTTTTAAAATTTTTAATGAAATAGAAGGGATGAGTGTTTTCGATCAGGCCGAGATTGATTCTCTGATGTGTGAGATTGATGAGACCGAAAATAAAAGCAATCTTGGAGCAAATGCCATTCTGGGAGTTTCAATGGCAGTGGCGCGTGCGGCAGCAGCTTGTTTAAAGCAACCGCTTTACCGCTATTTGGGGGGAGTGAATGCGACAACTTTACCCATTCCCATGATGAATATCCTAAACGGTGGCGCTCATGCCGACAATAGTATAGATTTTCAGGAATTTATGGTGGTGCCTGTGGGGGCTGAAACTTTTGCCGATGCACTGCGGATGGGCGTTGAAGTATTTCATCACCTTAAAACTGTCTTGAAAGGCAAGGGTTATTCTACTAATGTTGGGGATGAGGGAGGTTTTGCACCAAACATCAAATCCAATGAAGAAGCTATCGAAACGGTATTACATGCCATTGAAAAGGCAGGTTATCGCCCGGGAGAGGATATTCTGATTGCCATTGATGCGGCTATGTCCGAACTCTATTTGCCTGAAAAAAAGATGTATAGCTTCAAAAAATCTACCGGAGATATGCTGACCTCCAACGAGATGGTTGAGTATTGGGCGGAATGGTGCAAAAAATACCCCATTATTTCTTTAGAGGATGGAATGGACGAAGATGACTGGGACGGATGGGCAAAATTAACCGAAGAATTGGGCCATTCCATTCAATTAGTAGGGGATGATTTGTTTGTTACCAATGTTAACCGTCTTGCTGATGGTATTGAGAAAGAAATTGCAAACGCTATTTTGATTAAAGTCAACCAAATCGGCACACTTTCTGAGACATTTAACTGCGTGCGGCTTGCAGGCAGGTACGGATATAACAGCGTTATCAGTCATCGTTCAGGCGAAACGGAAGACACGACAATTGCAGATATAGCGGTGGCATTAAATACTGGACAGATTAAAACAGGGTCTGCTTCGCGCTCTGACAGGATAGCTAAATACAATCAATTGCTTAGAATTGAAGAAGAGCTTGGAACTGCTGCTTTTTACCCCGGGAAATACTATCGCTTTATGTGATTTTATATGAATCAAAAAGAGGCTCCGCAACATAGTTACAGAGCCTCTTTTTTTTCTTCGGGATATGGCAAATCCAAAAGCCTTTATTCTACTTTTTCTCCGTCTTTATAGGTATATTCAATTGTTTTATTGCCTTCCTGATCATACCAGATGGCTTTACCCTCTCTTTTTCCGTTCTTAAAAACTCCTTCTTCCTGAAGTTTTGCATTGTCGTAATAAAGCTTTCGGGGGCCTTCTAATTTCCCGTTTTTGTAGTTTGCCTCTTCCTTAACTCTTGTTCGGTTGTAAACAAGCCTTTGGCCTTCCAACTGGTCGTTTATGTAAAACATTTTTTCAGTAATCCCCCCTGTTTCATCTGCTTTGAGCATTAACCCGTGCTTTTTCCCGTCCTTGTAACTTGTTACTGAAGAAATTAACCCTGAATTGACAAAATAAGTAACCCAGGTGCCTTCTTTTTTACCATTCAGCATATCGCCTTCTTCTACCACTTTTAACTGTTTGTCTTTTTTAACCGCTTTTTGAAGTCCTCCACCTCCCGGATACTCTGTAAGAATATAGTCTTCTTTACTTACCGTGCTTTCTGCTTTTTTACTTTCCTGACTACATGAGGCTATCGCAAACATTGCGAATACAATTAGTAATGATTTTAAGCTGTGCATAGGTTAAAAAATTTGGTGTTTTTCAAATTTGATGTTTTGGGTGCAAATTTATTGAATTAGCCATGGATTGGAAAAAAGTTTTCACATTCCTTAACACACATTTTTTTAAAAAAAATAAACGTGCGGATTAGTTTTGCTCCCGTGCAACAAAAGTTTACTGTTGTGCGAAAAGTTTCTACTATAGTACTATTGCACTACAAATCTGGAACTTATGCGATTGTTTTCCATTTCTACAACTGCCAGATAAGTTCCGGCAGATAGTTTGGTTACATCAAGGGGGATTGCCTGAACCTCTCCGTTTCCGGAACTAAAAAGTATGTCTGAAACCTGTTGCCCCATCAGATTGAAGATTTTGACGGATAGATTGGCTGTTTTCGTATAATTGGCGGGCAATTCTACCATTATAGTTCCGGTTTTTGAAACAGGGTTAGGCGCAATTTTTACATTTAGTTTTCCACTTTGGTCAGCCTGACCGGTTCCAACGGCATTTCCCCATCCGGGCAAAGAAGTATCGCAGTTGGGCGGCGGGAATGTGAGGGTAGTGCTTCTGAAAAACCCTTTACCGTGTGTTCCGATATACAGCACATTACAACCTTGTTGTTTGATGGGCTCTTGTCTGATTCTGAATACCGGAATCCTGCCGATGGTATTGTTTTGTTCAGACCAGGTGTATTCATAAGTGCTTACTCCTGTTTGAACGATATCACACATCCATACGCCAAGGTCGGTTCCGGCAAAGAGGCGGTTGGGGTTGTCGGCATCAATGACTAAACTATATACCGGCATCGGAGGCAGCGCATTATCTCCAACGCCCTGAATAGAAGTAAATGTGGCTGACGAACTAAAGGCATTGGTAGTTCTGAAAACATAGTTGTTGTTGTTGTAATTTCCCATGGTTACCACTATTTCCTGCGGATTTCCCGGATTGGAGGTAACAGAGGTTACGTAGCGACCGGAACTTTGACCGGTGATTTCGGATACTGAAAATATTTTTCTGTTAATGGCCGAAATGGCAGCGATGGAAGGATTAGGGCCAAACTCATCCACCAGCACGTTTCTCAACACCATGACTCTTCCTCCGGTAGAGCCTGCCAAGATCATGACCTTGCCAGAAGGGTCGCGGGCTATGCTGACCGAACTGACGGTTCCGCCTCCCGTGAAAGTGCCGACTACCTGCCAGTGTGGAACTTTGCTGACGTTTAACGCCTCGATAGTCATCCAAACCTGACCGACTCCGTTCCCTGTTGCATAAACTGCCAGTCCGGTGGTGAGATCTTCATACAAAATAGTGGGCGTGATGAAGAGAGGATTGTTGTCAACATGTCCATCTGAGTCGCAATCGCCATTAGCCTGTGTGGGTTGGCAGTCTATGTTTTCGTCCAAAAATCCGCCATAGGCAAAGGATTCTCCGCCGTTGGGAGAGCGTCTTAAAGCGCCTTCCTGATTGGCTGCAAACATGACATCGGGATTTATTTTTGAAATGTCGGTAAATCCTCCGTCACCGCCGGTAACGTCTAATCCTGCAAAGTATGAGTCGGTATCGAAGCTGGTAAAGATAGTTCCGTTGTCCTGAGTTCCGCCCAGCACCCTTCCGTCATAACCTGCGGCGATGGCATAAAACTGGGTTACGTTGTAGTTTTTGTTAAGGGCTTTCCACGTTGGAGCATTTTGAGTGGCATTGGTGGTTCTGAATACGCCGCCATCACAACCGATGTATATGATATTGGGGTCGGTAGGATGATAAGTCAGAGTGTGAAGGTCAACATGGACATAGTAGGGGTTGAAATAACTTTCAGATCCGTCTGTAACTGCTTGCCAGTTGTCGGTTGAGGACCAGGACCACAGCGTCAATCCTCCGACAAATATTCTTTCAGGATTGGAGGGGTCTGCAATAATACAGAGGTCGTACCATCCCTGACAATAGCTGGACGTGCCAAGCGGGTTGAAAACGCCGTTTACCCCGGCTCCGATTTCGACCCATACATCTCCGCCATTGGAAGATTGCAAGACCTGACGAAGACAACCGTTTGGGAAAATGGTAACAGCATAGATGTAATTTGGATTGGAAGGGGCAACAGCCAGTTTTTTGTTGTCGCCAATGTTCGGAAAATCGCCCAGATTGCTGCCGCTTTTGTTTACAAAAGTCAAACCATCGGTTGATTTGAGGTATCTGCTGCCTACCAGAGCATGAACATGTCCGTTCGAAGCTACTTTTACATCGTATCCTGAACCTGAATTATTTGGAATACCTTCCGGCGATGTCCACGTATTTCCGCCGTCTGTGCTTATATATAATGAGCGTTCGGTAGTTGCATAAATCCAGCCTTCATTAGTGGGATGTGTGTCTAATGCTATAACATAAGCCCATTGCTGATTGGCGTTATTTGGAGCTGGTTGGGTAGAACTCAGGAGTGAAAAGGTATTACCCCCATCCGTAGATTTGTAAATGCCGCAACCCCGGAAATGCGCTGTTGCCGGTTCCGTAAAAGTCGGTGGACCATCCGGCTATTTTTTCTCCGGTACCGATATAGATATCTCCATTTGGGGCTTGGGCGATACAGGAAACGGCAAGGCAGGGGCTATCTGTATTAAAGGGATGTTCTGCCCAGTTGACGCCTCCGTCAAATGACACCCATAACCCACCGGACACAGAGCCGGCAAGGAGATGATTGGTATTGTTGCGGTCTATCAAAATGGCGCGGGTTCGCCCTCCGATATTGTTGGGTCCAATGAACTCCCAGTCCAATATGGCGCTGCCCGATTTGGCTAACTGCATCTGATCGGCTTTTTTCCGCGCACGAAACACATCGTCCGGCGAAACTTCACCGGTTTGGGCATTGCCCCGCATCCTGCTCAGGTATTCTAATGCACCTGCCACCCCTCTTTCGCTTTCTTTGTGAGGGTTGTTTTTATTGTTTTTGGGGTCACCGGCTATGTAAAAATATCCTGCGGCGGCTGCGACAGTCAGGATGAACAGGGGGAGTAAAATTTTTTTCATATATTATATACAGGTTGTTGGTATAGGTTGCAATTATACGACTTTTACCCCAAAAATCTGACAACTCCGAAAGGATTGATGAGCAATTTCTGACAGTTAGCGCAAAATCCGTTTATTTGCGGCCAAAATCTGCCGGAATTTCGCCCCAATTTGGGGTATCCCAAACCAAAATCTCAGTGGTATATTCGTTATTTTCTAACCAGTTTATGGCACGGTCTATCAGTTTAAACAGCGTTTCTGTTTTATGGTTGCGGTCAAGCGTGGTTTTTACCTTCTTGTTTTTTACCCATGTCCTCGCTGTTAAGGAATCTGTATAAACAGGAATGATTTTATTTTGTTTTTTGAGCAAGGCCAAAGCATGTACCAAAGCCAAAAACTCACCGATATTGTTGGTGCCTCCTTCAAAAGGGCCCTGGTAAAAAATCAACACTCCGGACTCGGTATTTACCCCCCGGTATTCCATGATTCCGGGATTTCCACTACAAGCAGCATCCACCGAAATGCTCGGAACAATGGGGACGGAATGTTTGGATTGTTGTTTGGAATTTGTTTGTTTGCTGACCGCCGAATTTTGATTCGTCTTTTTAAAATAAGTTTCCGGTTTGTTACTAAAAGCCCGGATGGCTTCTGCCTCTGTGGGAAACGATTTGTACTTTGCGCCCTCAAATCCCATAGTCTGGGCTTTACATTCCTCCCAGGTAGCATATATTCCGGGAACTCTTCCGACCCAAACGGTATAGAATTTTGACTTAGAAACAGCCATTTGCAAATCTGAAATTTTCGGGCAAAGGTAATTGAAAGGAATTAGAAAAGGAAGTCATTTAAAGCCCGGAACAGGTAGTATGGGTTCAATTCGAGGTTGTGCAACCGCGGTTCGGGAAAGTGTAAAAACATATACACCTTCTTTTATGTGGCAATTGCAGAAAACATTACAGCACTATCTGCCGGCTCTGTATCTCCTGACCCGTACTGATTGTTCAGGAGAAAAAACCGCGCTAAGTTTCGGTAAGGTTGAAGTTTTGAACGGTGGTGATGCCTTCGTTGACGGGGACGTTGGTAATATTGACCGTTTCGAAGCCGGCTGCGTAGCTGGTGAGGTCGTAGTTACCTTCCTCAATCAGTCCAATTCCATACCTTCCGTTGCTGTCAGTATGGACGGTAATGTCCAATCCCAGGACACTTATCGCGGCGTTTTCGACCGGCTCGGAGGTTGCTGTGTTGATGACCTTGCCTTTGAGCGACAAGGCCGTATCGGATTCGTGGGTGGCGGGGAGCAGATATTGGTTGTATTTAACGGGGTTGTTGCGGTAAATAATTTTGGCGGCGCGGGCAACGAGGGTTACCGAATCCCAGATTTTGTTGTAGGCGGTGATGCGCTTGGAAGTAGCGACGGGGCGGCTTTTGATAAAATTGTTTTGTATCTGATTGGCGCTGTCAAGGGCATTGGCAAGGCTGTTGATATTGGCCAATTTGGCGGCATCAAAGTTTACCGCATCCAACTGCGTGGCATATTTGGTGGCGGTGATGAACAAATCGCGCATAAACTGCAACATCAAAGTCTGGCTGGCGCGGACATTGTCGTAGTTGTCGAAACCCAATTCGTGCAGCTTCGGGGCATCGGCTTTGGCGGGGAACGCTCTGAGGACAAAATATTTCACCTCCTGAAAACATTCGCGGCATTTTCTCATCGCTGTTTCGACCGTCTGGGTCAGCCCTGTTTGCACGTCCACAAGGGCTTCGTCGCTCAAAATGGCTTCTGCGGCTTCAATGTCGTCCAACCAGTCGTCTGAAAAAGCGGTGTCTAAACCGGCATCAAATGCGGTAAAGTCGGCAACGTCGGCGACAAACAAATTGCGCATATCCTTGGCATACTGAAGGCAGTTGTCGTAAGAAATGTTGAATTTCCGGGCTATCTGATCCATATCAAGGGTGTTTTAGCGGGAAATCTAATCGGTTTGGTTTAAATCTGTTGTTGTTTTTTGGCAGGTGAATGTCTTTATATCCCCATAGTTTTACAAAAATAGTATATCCTTTCAAACTTCCTTCACTTTAGACGCTATTTTATGCAAAAATATTGTAGTGCGATAATGATTTGCCAAATCGCGGTTCAGATTTGATAACGTGCGAGATTAATTTGTTATAAAAACTATGAAATAGCATTGCTTGCAATTGCAATTGACTATCGAGGCAAAAGCATTGATATTCAAACTAACCAAATTTATAACCGTGCAAAACCAAATTGCTAACGTGATTAGTAAATATATTGCCGTGTGATAAAGATTTGCCGGCAAATGATAGTTGCACGAGGGTAAAATTAGGTTGCACGAGGTCAAATGTGCTAAGTAATGTTGCGAACCTGCTACGCACTTTTGCAAAACGATGTTGCACGAGGTCGAACCTGCTCAGCACTTTAGCAAACTGATATTGCACGAGAGCAAACCCGCTCAGCACTTTAGCAAATATTAATTGCACGAGAGCAAATGTGGATTGCACGAGGGTGAAACTTGATTGCACGAGGTTAAATTCAAAATAAACAAGAATAAACAGGAACAGAACAGCAGTTAAAGCTAAATGCACCATCTTAAAACCATGTCATTTTAATAATCGGCTTTGCTGTACATTTGGAATGTTCCCGAGCTACTATGCGCTCTTTGTGCTAAAATACAGCACCCCGGGATGCTTTCAGCAAAAAAACCAACCCGGGTTTTCTAAACTACTAATAAATATTTTGCATTTAACCTTCGGCAATTTAAACATTGCGTTATTTTTTATGTAAATTGCACCCACTTCTACTACAATTTTTTAAGATACATGCTTCAGATAGAACATACCTCAGAATTTGAAACAGCAATAAGATTGTTTGAGGATTCAGCAGGTCGTCATGTATTTCTGACAGGACGTGCGGGAACCGGTAAATCTACTTTGTTGCAATATTTCAGGCAACAGACCAAAAAGAAGTTGGTCGTTCTTGCGCCAACAGGCATTGCAGCTTTGAATGTTGGTGGGCAAACTATTCATTCATTCTTTGGCTTTCCTCCTCATCCTATTCACTCTGATCATATCAAAAAAAGGCCGAACAACACCCTTTATAAAAGTTTGGATACAATCATTATAGATGAAGTTTCTATGGTTCGGGCTGATATTTTGGATGCTATTGATTATTTCATGAGAATAAACGGGCGGGAAAAAAGTTTGCCTTTTGGCGGGGTTCAAATGATTTTCATTGGCGACTTGTTTCAGTTGCCTCCAGTCATTTCAAGTGAAGTGGAACAACAGTTATTCAATTTCTTATACGAAACGCCCTATTTTTTTAGTGCCAATGTGATGCATTCAGTCTCCATACAATTTGTCGAACTTAAAAAAGTATTCCGGCAAAAAGACCGTCATTTTTTGGATTTGCTCGATGCGATACGGACTAAAAATATTACCGAATCTCAGTTAAGAGAAATCAACTCCAAATGTGTAAACCGGGAGGTATTTACTTCTGAAAATGAATTGTCCGTTATTCTTACAAGCACCAACTATCTGGCACAAAGTATCAATAACCGTGAATTAGAAAAGATTAAGTCGGAAGCCTATACTTTTGAAGCCGATATTGTAGGGGATTTTGAAGACCGGATTATGCCAAACGAAAAAAAACTGACCCTGAAACGGGATGCACAGGTCATGTTCCTTAGAAACGATCAGTTTGGAAGATGGGTAAACGGCACTTTGGGCACGGTAAAGTATATTGACAATGAGGATATTGTAGTTGAAGTGAAAGGCCTTGACGGAGAAATCAGTTATACTTTAGAAAAATGCACCTGGGAGGTACTGCGATATCGTTTCGACCAAAAAGAAAACAAAATCATCACTGATGTAGTCGGGAGTTTTAACCAGTTCCCGATAAAGCCTGCATGGGCAATCACCATTCACAAAAGTCAGGGGAAAACCTTCAATCAGGTAGTCATTGATATTGGACACGGTGCTTTTGCGCCGGGGCAGATTTATGTAGCTTTGAGCAGATGTACTTCTTTAGAGGGCATTTCTCTCAAAAAACCAATAAAATACAATGATATCATTATTGATGATCGAATATTGAATTTTGCCGAAAAAGCAAAACTGTATTGATTCCGTTCAGGTTAAAATGCAAAGTATTTCTTTTTTAATAGTATGAAGTTAATATCAGTTAACGGATATTATACCAACTATGATGCAATTTTGAACCATCAGTTACTGACAAACTTCTTTAAACTTCCCTTCTCGGAGGGGTTAGAGGTGGGTTTTTTCAGATAGTGAAGTGATATTAACTGCCCTTAGTTTCGGTTTCAGTATTTAAATGATAACATATTCGGCAACGCGGTTCATACATTTCCTTAGCACCTAACAAAACTTGACCTTCTTTAGCTTGTTTTCGGTAAGAATGACTTGCCAGATTTCCACAAACCATACAAATTGCATGTAATTTTGTGATATACTCAGCAACTGAAAGTAAATGAGGCATTGTTCCGAAAGGTTTTCCTAAATAATCCATATCCAATCCGGCGATAATAACTCTCATGCCTTGCAAGGCAAGTTGTTCACAAATATTAGGTAAATGTTCATCAAAAAACTGAGCTTCGTCAATGCCTACCACTTCAGCTTTTACTTGTTGGGCAAGCAATAATATATCTGAAGAATGATTGACCGGAACAGATTGAATGGTATTTGAATCGTGTGATACGATATTGTTTTCATCAAAACGAGTGTCAATTGCATGTTTACAGATTACAACCTTTTGATTGGCGATTGCAGCCCTTCGAAGCCTGCGTATCAGTTCTTCTGTTTTACCTGAAAACATAGAACCACAAACAACTTCAATCCATCCTTTTTTAACTTGAGGCTCTAAAAACATGCTTGTTCAATTTTCACATTCAAAAGCTGTAAATATAGAGCATTTTTTATCTTACCAACTTAAAATCAAAACAAAACAATCTTCAGACATGGACGATTCGTCTCAAAAATTGACCTCCTGTTGTCAATTCAGAGTATAATTTCATTGGAATTTGGGATTTTATCAGCTTCAAAATAATTCTTACAGTTACATTTGCTATCTTTCGGGCTAATCATTCATAATTTAATTTTAGCTTCACTTATAACCGACAAAAAATGGACAAAAAACTCATCAACAGGTTGGCAGTTACAATAGAAAAAATAAATTATCTCTATCGGAATATCAGAAAAAGAGACGAGAATATGCAAAAATTGGAGCTTGCCTTATTGAAAAAATATGTAACAGAGCTTTATGATGGCTTGGTAGAAGTTGAATTGGACATTAAGCAGGAAAGCACCGGTTCCGATATTCAACATCCTCTCGAACAAAGGGCGCAACAACTAAAAACTCAGATACAGCAAGAGGTAGAAGAAGTTTTTTTAAATGAAACGGAAGTTAAAGAAGAACCAGAAAACGAAATAGCAATTGAGCCTGAAACGGATAATTCTTCACAAACCGTGCAACACACTGAAAAACAGGAGGTAAATGAAATCAGCAATCAAATTCCTGTTTCTACAGTTGAAGAAGAGGAAAAAGAGTTGCATATTGAAGCAGCGCCTGTTAATATTGTAAGCCACAATTATTTTACCGATGATGAAGATGAGACCGATGATGTGGCTGCTACTGCATACTTGAATACAAATTATCAGCACGAATCCTATCAGCATGACGAAGTCGAAAATATTGAAGACGAAGAGGTAATTGTTGATGGAGATGGATCTGTAAAAACCCAAATTCTTACCGATTTTCAAAAATCACAAATTCTGCTCCGGGAAAACGAGGATGAAGATTCAACAGAAGAAACTGTTGCAATGGAGTTGAACGATGTTCTTGGGAAAAAACACAAAGATTCCAATCATTCTGACAAATTTATCAGCAAATCAGGAGATGAGGTTTTTGCAATCGGTATCGGACAACGCAATACCTATATCAATCATCTTTTTGGAGGAGATGAAGAAGCTTATACTCATGCCATTGATGATTTGGCAGCCTCCCAGGGTTATATTGAAGCGTTGACTTACGTTAACCTTAACCTCCGTTACGATTACAAATGGAACGATCATGACCCCATTGTTCGCGAATTTTTGGACATAATTAAAGCGAGTTTCATGAACAGATAATAATATCTTATTGAGATGTTCAGCTTCCATGACAATCTATTTAACGAGTTAATGCCTTAGCGTAATGAAAAAACAAATCATACTTTGCCTTTATTTTTTGATAATTTTCACATTGACCAATACAAAAGGGTTTTCTCAGGCATGTGTAGGGGTTGCTGAATTTACGGTTACAATTAACAATGCTCCATTGCAACCGGATAATATCGCCGGCAATAATACTCCTTGTATTGGCGAAGCAGTTTATTCAGTAAGTTCAGTTTCCGGCATTACCTATAACTGGACTGCTTCAGGTGGAACCATTGTCAGCGGACAAGGCACTAATATCGTAACAGTAAACTGGAACAGTGCCGGGGAACAGACGTTAACCGTTACACCTTCCAATGGTTGTGGAAATGGCACTTCCCGAACTTTATCTGCTTCAGTTGCTGCGATTCCGGATCAACCTTCTTTGATAGTCGGGAATACATTTGCCTGTAACACAGACCTGCCAAGTGTTTATTCTATTGAAAATACGATTGGAGTTACTTATACATGGTCAATTTCCGGAGGAGGCATTTTAACTCCATCAGGCAATACGGCAACTGTTGAATGGTCAATTGCCGGAGACTATATTCTTACTGTTATTCCTTCAAATGTTTGTGGGGATGGTGCGGCAAGAACATTAGATGTGTCTGTTGAATTTACTCCAACCCCGGTAATAGACGGAAACAGTACCGTATGTTCAACGCAACAACAAACTTATAGTGTTGAGTTTAACGCAGGAAGTACCTACCTGTGGTCAGTTTCAGCAAACGGAACAATTATTTCAGGACAAGGCACAAATACTATTGTAGTAGAATGGGATAGCGGAACAACCGGCAATGTATCGGTTACAGAAACCCGGGAGTAAATAATCCTATGGCACAACTTCAGGTTTTGTACTCAGATGATCATCTGATTGCTGTTAATAAACTAAATGGACTATTAGTACACAAAACCAGAATTGCTAAGGATGCTAACGAATTTGCCCTTCAATTTGTAAGAAATCAAACCCGTCGAACGGTGTTCCCTGTTCATCGTTTAGACAGAGGCACATCTGGAGTTTTGTTGTTTGCATTCTCAGACCAGATTCATTCGCTTTTGAGCCAAACTTTCCAAAAACGCATGGTTGTCAAATATTATCTGGCTATTGTCAGGGGATATACCGATGAAACTGGAACAATAAATTACCCATTGTCAAAGGAAAAAACCGGCAAAGAACAAGAGGCTCTGACAAAATTTGAACGAATAAATACCGTAGAATTACCCTTTCCTGTTGGGAAATATAGAACCGCGAGATATTCATTGGTTAAAGTAATACCTTATACCGGTAGAATGCACCAAATAAGAAGGCATTTTAATTATATCAGTCATCCGGTTATCGGCGATCTTCCTCATGGAGATTACCGGCATAATCACTTTTTCAGGGATAAATTAGATTGTCCATATCTGATGCTTCATAGTTACAGCCTGAAATTCTTGCATCCTGTTTTTAACAAAGAGATGGAAATAAAGGCACCGATCTTAGAACCGATGGCCAAAATTATACAACGGTTTGGATGGGAATTTAATGTTTAAAATGCCGTAAACCGGTCATAACCATAGCTATCCCAAGTTCCTCACACCTGCCAACTACATGTTTGTCGCGAATTGAGCCTCCGGGTTGAACAATCGTTTTAATTCCATACGTTGCAGCCAAATCAACATTGTCTTCAAAAGGGAAAAAAGCATCTGAAATCAGAATACAATCACTGAAAATTTCTGCTAAATAATCCTCGACATCGTTGATATGTCCGGTATAGCTCCTTAGCAGATTTTCTTTAGCTTTGTTCAACGCAAGTTGAGTAGAAATCAACCGATTGGGCTGTCCGGCTCCCATTCCCAACATTTGGTAATTGCCGTTTACCTCTCTGACAACAACAATAGAATTCGATTTTATATTGCTAATTGCTTTTAGCCCAAAAGCAACTATGGATTCCAATTCCATAGTTTTTGGTTGAACTGTTGTAACAATATCTATTTTTGAATACAAAGATTGATCGAAATCTTGTTCCAAAAGAGAACTGTTCAAAAATCTCAGGTCTTTACCGGCAGGAACTTTGGAAATATCTAATTGGACAATCCTTAAATCTTTATGTTGCCGAAGATATTCAAGAGCTTCAGGTTCAAAATCAGGTGCAATTATGACTTCTACAAATTTTCGTTTGCTTTTATCAACATCTTCTAATCTTAAAAAAGCTACAGTTTGAATAGTTAATGTTTGGTTAAAAGCAATGATAGAACCAAAAGCAGATATCACGTCTGACTCCCAAGCCAGTTCAAAAACAACAGGCTGATGATTGCCTTCACAAATCCCGCAGGGATTGTTATGTTTCACTATTGAACATCCTTGTCTGTTAGGATTTAAAAGCCGGACAGATTCTACTGCCGCATGAATATCCATGATATTATTGAACGACAATTCTTTCCCATGCAACACATTCATATCATAAAGAGAATGTTCTGCTGGATTTTGGCGATAAAAAATTGCGCTTTGATGACTGTTTTCTCCGTATCTCAATGGTTTGCCATCAGAGAAAGAAAGTCGCAACGAGTGAACATTATCTCTGCGGTCCATCTCTACGGCAATCATGGAGTCGTAATCAGCAGTATGGTTAAATGTTTTGCGCATCAGATTGAACCGAGTACTGTAACTAATTCTCCCTTGATTGGCATTTAGTTCTTCGATGATATTTACATAGTCATTAACATCTGTAACGACAGCCACATGTTTAAAGTTCTTAGCTCCCGATCTGAGCATTGTTGGCCCTCCAATATCAATATTCTCAATCAACGTGTCAATATCTGCACCTGCTTCCATAACTTTTTGAAAGGGATACAAATTGCAAACTACCATATCAATTGGAGCTATTCCTAATTGTGCGGCTTCTGCTGCATCTTTTTCACGGTCATACAACAAAGCCGATTCAATAGTAAATGAAATGGTTTTCATTCGCCCGCCAAAAGCTTCAGGGTTTCCGGTAACTTTACTGATTTCAGTATAAGCGATGTTTGCCTCAGCTAATATTTTGCCGGTTCCTCCAGTTGAAATAATTTCACAACCCCAGTATTGAAGCGTGTTAGCTAAAGAGATTAAATTCGTTTTATCTGAAACACTTAATAATGCACGCCTTATTGTAATTTGCATGAAAAGGTAATGGTTATAAAAATATGAAAATCTAACTAACAGGAGACTTTGATTTGCTGATATGCCTTACAATGTTTTTAAAAATCTGTAGCCCCTCTCCTTCTTCAGGCAGGCTTGGATTCCGGCGTTTTAGTTGTCCCCAGTTAGGATGATTGTAAATTGACAAAAAAGCTTCGGGATGCGGCATCAAACCAAATACCTGTCCGGTTGTATTCGTTAAACCGGCACAGTTTAATTCAGCACCATTTGGATTAAGTGGGTATTCATCGGTCAGTTGCCCCAACTCATCACAATAGCTCAGACAGTTCAGTTGGTTGGAAATAATTTGTTGTCGGATATGGTCATCCCTGATTATAAGTTTCCCTTCTCCATGACGAACCGGCAAAGCCAATTTGGTTATTCCTTTTAAAAAAGGAGTTTTAGTTCCCTGTGTAACTAAGCAATTCACCCATCGGTCTTCATATTTGCCTGAATTATTGCGCATTAGGGTTACTTCCTGTTCAATATTGCCACTAACGTCTGGCAACAACCCAAGCTTAACTAATACCTGAAAACCATTACAGGCTCCAAATATAAATTTACCCTTTGCAAGAAATTTTTTTATTTCATCCAACATCGTTTTTCCGGTGGATAACTGCTTATATTTTATCTTATTGGCCAAAACTTTGCCGGATGAAATATCATCACCAAAAGAAAAACCTCCCGGAAAACTCAAAATGTCAAAAGTGTGGATATCAAATCCTTTGAGTAGAATATCGTTCAGATGAACAATTTCAGAATCTGCGCCTGAAAGTAGAAAAGCTGCATTTGTTTCTTCTTCACAATTAATACCAAAACCGGTAATGACCAAAGATTTAACCTGATGAGCGACAGTAGGTGTCATTATTTTACGGAATATTGTTGCACAAAGGTAACGATATTTCCATTAATCAGGTAAAACGAAATTTGGATCTGCAATAGTTAAAGCGACTGAGCAGGTAATCAAAATGAATAGTTTTACTCATCTTCAATCCTGGTGGAGGTTTCTGTTTGCACGTCAAAAATTATGGTGAACCCTTTTTTTCTACCGGGATATTCCCGAATACTCATTGTAACAAAGCGACTATCTTCCGACCATTTTACAGTATCGGCACTATACAAGCCGCCTAACTCATAGACAACTTCGTTTGTAGCAACTTTAATGACAATGGGATTATCCACCCAATGAGACATTCTCATTTCAAAACTTGAAAACACAACTTTGTATTTGCCATCTGGTGAAAAAACGGGATTTGACATTTACTAATTTTTTGTAAATAAAGATTAATTCCATCTGCCCTTTGAAGATATTAATATTGCAATCATAAACAGTCCATAGAGTATAAGCAAAAAATACGGAAATCCCATTACAAAAATTGCGGGAATTGGTGATGCCAACTTCTTTTTAAGAAAAAATCCGGTAATTGTGATGAAAATAAAAATTGCAGCCAAGGTTAAATATCTCGCACTCATGAAAAAGGATTCCTGATGTCCTAATCTCTTATTGGCAAAATATACAAATACATACATTGCAGATTGGTAGGAAAGAAAAATAGAAATGAGGCAATTCAGGTAAAAAATAATCGAATAAAACATGTGCATTAAATGCTGATTGAAAAAGATTAAAATAAATGCTTTTTGAAAACTATGTATCTATTTGATTACCAAGGTTTTTACGTTGGTAAACTCTTTGATGCCAAACTCTGCAAGCTCTCTGCCATAGCCAGAATTTTTAACTCCCCCAAAAGGCAATGCGGGATGACTTACAACCATTTCATTGATAAAAACACTGCCGCTTTGTATTTGACGGGCTAATCTGATTGCTTTTTCTGTATCGGTTGACCATATAGAAGCCCCTAAACCATATTTAGTTTTATTCGCCAAATCAATTGCTTCAATCACTGTTTTTGCAGTAATGACCGAAGCTACAGGTCCGAAAACTTCCTGATCAAATACCGGCATTCCGGGTTTTACTTTTACCAATAAGGTCGGATTAAAAAACGCGCCGGTCGTCCCATGTGGTTTTCCGCCTCCTATCAAAGCTTCTGCTCCCATTTTCATAGAATCTTTGACTTGTTTTTCTAATAAATCTGCCAAATCCTGTTTTGCCATCGGTCCTATATCAACGGTTTCATCAGTAGGATCACCCATATTTAGCTGAAGTAACCCATCCACATACTCGCGAACAAAATCACTGAATACGGTTTCAATGACAATAAATCGCTTAGCAGCTATACAACTTTGTCCGCAATTAATCATTCTTGACTGTACTGCAACTTTAGCCGCTTCTTTAACATTCGCATCTTCCAACACAATAAACGGATCGCTCCCTCCAAGTTCGAGAACAGTTTTTTTAATATTTCTTCCAGCTATTTCAGCAACTTTTGAACCTGCAATTTCACTGCCGGTCAAAGTTATCCCTGAAACATACGGGCTGTCAATAACCCATTTTATTTTGTTATGGTCAATAAACAGGTTTTGCAAAATACCTTCCGGAAAAGTAGCTTGTTTAAACAAATCTTCAATGAGTAAAGCGCATTGGGGAACATTTGCAGCATGTTTGAGCAAGACCACATTGCCGGCCATTATAGCAGGAACAACAGCCCGAAAAACCTGCCAAAAAGGGAAGTTCCAAGGCATAACTGCCAAAATTACCCCTAATGGTTGAAAACTGATAGTGCTGGAAGTATAATTGGTTGTTACCGTTTGTTCGGCAAGAAAAAACTTGGAATTTTCGGCATAGTACCTGCAACATTTCACGCATTTCTCTATTTCTGAAATAGATTCTTTGATTGGTTTACCCATTTCAAGCGTAATCAGTTGAGCGCAATATAATTTTTTGTTTTCCAACAAATCAGCCAGTGCATTCATCCTTTTGCTTCTGATAGCAATGGCAGCAGTACGATTAATATCAAATCCCGATTCTGTTTTTTTAAGAATATTTTGAACTTGTCTTCCGGAATGTGCAGGATATCTTTTTACTAAAAGGTTGTTAAAAGGGTTGATTGTTTCGAATCGCATATTCTAACCAAATAAAGTGGAGTAAATATAAAGGTAGGCTGCAAAATTACATGTAATCGGACATTTTAAAACATTAGATCACAAGTATAAAACAACTGTGTAAAGACGCAGCTTGTAATTATTGGTTACAGTTCATACAGCAGAAAAAAAAGAGATTTTTCTGCCCTTTAGTTACGGAATTTCTGATTTACACTTATATTTGCAGCGCAAAAAATAAAGGCTGTTGATACATTTTAAGTAAAAAACATCAAAACAATGTCACATTTTAGTACAGAATTGATTGTACCGGATAAGCAAGAAATGGCAAGTGGTTTTTTCAGAGTTATTGGCCCAGTGTTAACTTGGGTAATTTTTGCCGGCTTTATCAAATCTTATTATCAGGCAAACGGATATGCCCCCCCATTCTTTCTTGCAAATGGCTTGCTTACTTTTATTACCATTTTAATTACTGTTTTTTCACTTTTGATGTGGTATCATAAGAGGTATGACAAGCGCGGCACACTTAATGTTCATGCTGATCATTTAGAATTTACTTGGGACGATTCTGAGCGGAAGTATAACCTTCCCTTAAAAGATTTAAAAGATTTAACCTTGGTTTATGATGGTTATGCAGGATTTACCAGCCCATTTAAAGGCACTAATAATTATTTTTCGTTTGTTCATGCCGGTGAAAAATACAATCTTCATTTCTTTTTAGGTTCACAAAACGACACGATAGCACTTGCAGAAGTTCTTAAGAAGTGGTATGAAAACAATGTTAATTTTAAAGAGTATAATTCAAAAGGTCAGGAGCGTTACCTGATGCTTTATAACGCTGCCTACAAAAGCGTTATAGCCTAATTCAATTCTATTAAAATTATTTCGAAGTCCACCTTTGTTTGTTAACGCAAAGGTGGATTTTTCTTTTAGTCTTCTTTAAATCCCAAAGCTCTAAGTGTTTCAACATTCATACCTCCCATAGGGAGTTGTTTATCTACCTGAAACTGAAATAATGCATCTTTAAATTGAGGTGTTGATACCTGAGTATATGGGCCCGCGTCATAACCTTTTGCATTTAATGCTTGTTGGACATCTCTGATAGATGCCTTTGAAATGGTAATACCGGTTATAAAAGGGTAAGTCTGAGAAATTTTGTCAGAAAGATCTTCTTCTGAAATCTGAGTTCCTTCTCCTGTCTGTAAAATATATTTTGGGTCATCACTGAATAGTGCTTTTTTTATTTCAGCGTTTATGATGTCCGATTGTTTAAATTGATTGTTTTTTAAAAAATCAAGGTAAGCATTGCGGGTCATTGGTCCAATAATATTATCAATAGGCCCCGGATCATATCCTTTTTGAAAAAGTTTTTGCTGTATATCTTCAACCGAAAAATCAAACCAATGCACACCCAGAGATTCAAGTGTTTTTATACTGCGGTCGCCAATCATTAACTGATAGTCTGATTGAAAACTGTTTAGGGCTTCCTCAGTCTGTTGTTTCAAAATTCCATCTGTTTTGCCGGGCTTATATCCATGCAAATAGAGTAAAATTTGTATTTTTTCTATCACGATGTTATCGCTAAATGACATGTTCTCCAACCCTTCTAAAGCAATTTCTTCTTCCGATTTTTCTATAGTTTTTGACAAAACCGGTTTCTCTGATTTCGTTACAGTTGTTTTTTTTGCTGATTTCTGACTGCTTTTACAGGCAGAATTAAGCATTGTAAAGAGCAAAAATATTAGAAGAAAAGCAATTTTTGGCTTCAACAAACTGGACATGTCAGTTTACAAATTTAAACATTTCTGGTTTTAACCTTTTCTATTAACCTTCTAAAATAAACCCCCGTTACACATCCCATTCCTCCGACCAAACTTCCAATAAAGATAGATAAAGTGATAAGATATCCAGATTCAGGGATTGAAAATGCTTCGGCTATTTTGCCAAGCAATAAACCTTTATTTTGAAAATTTAAATAGCTGATATAAATGCCCCATGATAATCCTGTTCCTGCAAATCCTGCTGCATAAGCGATTCCTGCATGTTTCAGATTTGCAATATATCCAACTAATCCCGCTACAATTGCAATACTCCACCATGGGAAAAACCAGGCTGATAAAGCTGATAAAATGGCAATTACTGGAGTGGTTTTCATGTTTACTTATTTTTACTTGGAATAAAGTTTTGCAATGAAACAAATTCCCCGGCCTTAAAATCGGCTGAAGATGGCACAAAGCGCAAGGAATAGTATTCCCCTTTAGCCCAATCGTCAACGAATTTAGTATAGTTATAACTTCCCGGATTGCCAGATTGTCCGCCGGGATAAATGCCTTTTGCTTCAACTCCATTATCTGTAAAAGCCACAACCATTCTCCATGAAGGACCAGCTCTTTTTCCGGTTGCATTGACAATACTGTAATTGCCTCCACAATAAACCTCAGTTTTGCTGAAAGCACCTATGCGGGCAAGATGTAGAATAGAGGTCCCTTTAAAAGAACCCCAATCAGAAGTTTTTCCGTTTTGAATTGCCCATTGTGTCAATGCAACAATAGATTTTGTGAAAGCTGGTCTCACTAATTCAGCCAATGTTTCGGTTTCGGGAGTTGATAAATTATCCATTAACTGATGAGCGGGAAGACGTTTCATTAAGCCAATTGTAACAGCATTTTCCGGATAGACCATAGAAAGACTGTCCGTCCGGTTATTAAATTCATCATAAATTTCATTCAGCAGGTTTTGCCAGAATACTTCGTAAAATGAGGGTGCTAATGCATCTGGATTGTTGAAGAAATCCCAGTTTTTTAGGGTTTGATAAATTGGTAATTCCCCTTCTTCTAACTCATCAGGATTAAGATATCCAAGCATAATCGGCAAGCTTTCTGAAGCCTGAAGATTAAAATTGTCTAATTGAAGTTGTTGCAAGTCAGTTGGAGTAATGTCTTTCATTTCTGACAGTCGGTTGTTAATCCGTCTGTTGCGATAAAACTCAAAGTCATTGCTTTGGTAATAATAAGGATAAGTAGAATCCGTAGGGTGTTGATTTGCTGAACTTACAAAACCCCTTTGAGGATTTCGGATATGTGGAGTTTGATCATTGGGTATATATTTTTGCCATTCATGGTCAGGATTGCTGCCATCTAATATGAATTTCCCTTGTTCTTTATATCTAACGGGATAACTACCTTTTTGCCATATTGCAATATCTCCGTTTTTGTCTGCAAAAACAAAGTTTTGTGCCGGACATTCATACCAGGTCAATGCCTCTTCATAATCATTGTAGTTCTTAGCCCGATTGAGCAAGTAAAATGTTTTAAACTCATTTGAAGGTTGATGAGCTTTCCATTTCATGGCGAGGTAAAGATTGTCGGGGCCGTAATCTTCAAAAGAAACAGGTCCTAAATGGGTATATATCACAGTATCCTGAATAGCTTCTGATTCATATCGCACTTTGTAAGGCTCAATCCGTTTAGTTGTCTCTTTCCATTGATTGTCATAACGATATTCTGATTTTGTGTTGTCTTTAAAAGTGATTTTATAATAATCTTTAACGTCAACACCGGCATTGGTTACTCCCCATGCTATATCAGAGTTAAAACCAATAACTATGCCGGGACCTCCGGGAATGGTCACTCCATAAACATTGACACCGGGTGCGGTAAGTTGAGTTTCATACCATATTGAAGGTAAATTAAGTTGAAGATGCGGGTCATTGCATAAGATTGGTTTGCCCGATTTGGTTTTGCTTCCACTAATTGCCCAATTATTGCTACCAATAGTTGGTTCTGTTTGTGGTTGAGGAGGTAAAAGATGTTGATGGTTGATTGGGAAAAGGCATCCTGTATCAGTTGAGTCCGGAGTATTTACAATTGGTTTTTTGGCTTCGATTGGTGTAAATTCCCATTTTGTACCGGCAGGAATAACTGGATCTTGACCTTCTATAAAATCAGGAAATAGTAAATCAGCTGTTGATTTACCAAAAACAGCAGCCACATTAGTTAACTGTATATCTGAATTATTTCCGGTCAAATCATCAGCCATTTTTTTCTGCAACAACGCTGATTTTAAAGTTGACCAAGGTTCCGGTTTGTAATTTAACAGCTTATATTCAATTGGCAAATTTTTGTAAGTTAGCTGTCTGATATAAGCATTAACCCCATCGGCATAAGCGTTGGATATATTATGAACCAATGTATCACTTTTCATGGCTTCGACTAAAAGTTCTGCGGCATAGGTCATTCCTTTGCGGCGTTGCTCACGGTCAAATTCAATAGCATTGATGCCAACAATTTCTGAGATTCGTCCAGCTGCTGCATGGGTTTGAAATTCCATTTGCCATAGCCTTTGAGAAGCAGTAACGTAACCTTGTACAAAGTATAGGTCATATTCGTTTTGAGCATAAATATGAGGCACAAGTCTTTCATCAAAAACAACCTCGACTTTAGCTTTTAATGCTTTAAGACTTTGAGTAGAAGGCAATACAGGGATAAGTCCCTCTGCATTTTGCCAAAAACCAGAGAATGGATCCAAAAATTTCCCAATAGGGGGAAGCATTGCCACAGGAGTTCCTATCAGTTTTTTTCCTATAAATGGCCAATCTGCAGGTGTTCGGTTTAAAAGGAAAATCAACAGGATTGTTGCAAAAAAAGATAAAGTGAAGCTTAAAATGGACTTAATCATATTAATTTCGTAGCAAATTAAGATAAGCCCGAAAGATAGGAAAAGTTTTTGGCTTCAAGAGTTCGACTCAATTTTTTTGGAACCTTGTTCATTTAAGGAGTTATTTAACCCTAGCCTTCATTCCACGTATTCCCATATCAACAAGAGCATCCCCCTCTAAAGGTTCATAAAGATTGTTGCCTCCAGTTTCAATCCATTCAAAACTCTTGTTGATTGACAAAGAAACTTCAATTTCAATGTCTTCTGTTTCATTGCCGGTGATGGTTAATGCCTGATCAAACAACCCAGTTACCAAACAAGAACCCGGTGGAATCGGAGAAGTATTTGCCAATGGATTGGGAACTGTAGTTGCTCCTGGAGGTGCTTGACCTTCTATTACTCCGTAACTGCTTTCAAATCCCCAATATCCTTGTGCTTTGTTACTGTTTACAGCTATCTGATTGTTTTTGATGTCGAACGAATTGATATATGTATTGTAGCCTATAAATGAAGCTAAAGTTCCCGTTACTGTATAACCCATAGCAGTTACCTGAATATCGTAATTTTGATATGCCAATGAAATCCTCAGATATGGGTATTGACCGGCTGCTATATCTTTTAGAGGTATTGTTAAAAACATCTCATTTTCAGCAACCAGTTTAGATTTTGAAAAATCAATTGCTTTACTTCCACCTTGAGTAGTTTCTGGTGCTACGTAAAGCACTTGTCCTTGGCCAATTTGAGTGAAAATGCTGGATGATAGTTCAACGTAATGTGCGCTTATTTTATTGAAAAGGGGAGTTTGAGCAGCATGACCATCAGGTATTGGTGCCGGAAGTCCAAAATTGTTTAATCGTTCCTGATTGGGGTCAAACTTAAAACGAAACACTAATTGAGGTTCATCCGTAGTGTCAGATTCCTGATTGCATGCTATTGATGTAACAAATACCAATGTGCAAATTATGGCAAAAAACTTTTTCATCTGATAAATTTTTAGCTTCAACGAATGAGAGAGATGGTTTGGTATAAAAAAGTTAACAATCTCTTGTTTATATGACGCATTCAACAACTACCTAAACTATAAGCTCCAATCAATAGGTTTTAAACCTTGTTTAATCAGCAAGTTATTAGTTTTCGAAAAATGTTTGCAGCCGAAAAAATACCTTTCAGATAACGGAGATGGATGGCCCGATTGCAGTATATTATGTTTGGAAGTATCAATTAATTTTGCTTTTGTTTTAGCAAATGCTCCCCATAGCAAAAAAACTAATCCAGTTCTTTTATCAGAGAGGATAGAAATTACGGCATCTGTAAAAGTTTGCCAACCAATTTTTTGATGTGAGGCTGCTTCATTTGCTCTGACAGTAAGCATGGCATTAAGAAGGAAAACTCCTTGTTCCGCCCATTTTTCAAGATTTCCTGACTTAGGAATTTGTACATTTAAATCCGCCTTAAGTTCTTTAAATATGTTTTTTAGAGATGGTGGTGGATCAATTCCATTTGGAACAGAAAAACATAAACCATGAGCTTGTCCCGGGCCATGATAAGGGTCTTGTCCTAAAATTACTACTTTAACTTTTTCAAATGGAGTTTTATTAAAGGCATTAAAAATGAGAGAGCCTGGAGGATAAATAACAATTCCTTTTTGTCTTTCTTCTACTAGATGTTGTTTTATTTCTGCAAAGTATGGTTTTTGAAATTCATCCTGCAACACATTCAGCCATGATTGTTCTATTTTGGGCGTTAATTTTTCAGAAGGGGTGATATTCATTTTTTTCTGAGCTTTTTAAAACGGAGATTCAATTATTTTATAACTGTAATCCAACAAAGGTAATTTAAAACATTTACTTTCAACTTAATTAATTCATCCAAACAAAATGATGAATATTGTCAAAGTAGTAATCAAAAGATAACTCTCATAACTATCCTCTGATCTGAATGATTTCAATAACATTGAAAAAAAACGTGACTAAGTTCTACATTTGCAAAATAAACAATTCTAATACACATGAACTGGTGGTCCGATTACTTCAGTGAGGTTTGGGAACCTTTATCTCATTTAATCAAAGTTAAAAGAGATACGGCTTTAGAGTGTAATTTTTTAGAGCAATTAATGGTCGAGTTTGGCCATTCTTCTTTGCTTGATATGCCTTCTGGTTCTGGTCGAATAGCTTTAGAAATGGCAAAGCGAGGATTTGATGCAACAGGAATAGACCAGAATGAAACTGCGATAGAAAAAGCAAAACTCAGTGCACAAAAAATTAAAAAAAACAGACCTCAGTTTCAAGTTGGGGATATGCGAAAAATGCACTTTAACCGCACTTTTGATACTGTGATCTGCGCCTATAACAGTTTTGGTTATTTTTCAGAAAAAGATAATGCAGATTCATTGGTTTGCATGGGTAATGCTTTATCTGAAAAAGGATTTTTATTGCTTGAAAACCATGTTTTGGAAACATTATTGCCTGTTTTTACACCAAAAGAATATTGGCAATATGAAGATTATATTTTGTTTGAAGAACGAGTCTTTGATTTTCAAACCAGCCGGTTAAAAGGCAACTGGACGTTAGTTGATAAAAAAGGGGAAAGAAAACAATTTCAAAGTAGTGTGAGGATTTATAGTTACCTTGAACTGACCAGGCTCCTGAAAACGGCAGGATTTGTTCATTTTGAACCCTATGGTTCTTATTTGGGAGAGCCATTTGAATTTGGAGACGATTTAATGCTTTTATTGGCAATTAAAGGAAAATAAGAAGGCATGAAAATATTATCTTCCCACCAAATCAGGACAGCAGATTCCTTTACCATCGAAAAAGAACCAATAGAATCTTCCGATTTAATGGAAAGATCTGCATGTTCTTTAGCAAATAGTTTTGTCAAATTGTTTCCTGCTCCTGAACCGGTTGTGATATTTTGTACTACCGGAAATAATGGTGGAGACGGACTTTGTCTTGCAAGACTTTTACATCAAAGAGGGTACACAATTCGTGTTGTAGTTTTACAAATATCCGGGTTTAAACCATCAGAAGATTTCAAATTAAATGAGTACCGCCTGAAAAAACTACCAGTGGCTATTTTTTACCCCAAAAAAGCAACTGATTTTCCCAATTTACCTGATAATAACATAGTTGTAGATGCTTTGTTTGGCTCTGGATTGAACCGACCTATAGCAGGATTGGCAGGAGCCGCAGTTGATTTTATCAACTTAAGCCAATGTAGAATTGTAGCTATTGATCTTCCTTCGGGTTTGTATGCTGACAAAGCTACTCCTCCTCAATCGAAAGTGGTTTGTGCCAATTATAGCTTGAGTTTTGAATTGCCGAAACTCGCTTTCCTGCTTCCGGACAATGAACATTTTGTGGGAAAATGGCAGACAATTCCAATTGGTTTAGATGCTTCAATCTTAGAAGCTACTATCACTTACAACTATTATGTTGGCTCCGAAGAAGCAAAATCTTTAGTTAAAACGCCATCAAAATTTATTCACAAAGGCAATAGAGGTCATGTTTTACTAATAGCAGGCATGTACGGAAAAATGGGTGCTTGTGTACTTTCTGCCAAGGCTATACTAAAAGCAGGAGCTGGATTATTGAGTGTATTTGCTCCTGAATCCTGGTATGAAATTATTCAAACAGCTTTTCCAGAGGCCATGTTTTTACCTTCGAACAATTCTGAAAGCATCGAAAAATTTCCTGGACAAGAGTTGCTCAACAACGAAAAAGGCCTTCCAAAATTCCAAAGTATAGCAATTGGTCCCGGTATAGGTGTTGACAAACATCGGGCTAAAACCTTTAAAATCTGGTTGCAGACCCTGAAACAGCCTTTGGTTTTGGATGCTGATGCCCTGAATATGATAGGTCTTGATACTTTGCTAGAGTTTGTACCTAAAAACAGCATTCTTACTCCACATATCAAAGAGTTTGAACGTATGGCAGGAAAAACAATAAACGGATTTGAACGTCTTGAAAAACTTCGCAAACTTTCAGAACAAAACCAAATATATATGGTACTAAAAGGCGCACATACTGCAATTGCCTGCCCCGATGGAAATTGTTTTTTTAATTCTACCGGAAATCCTGCAATGGCAACTGCAGGAAGCGGAGATGTTTTAACCGGGTTCATTGCCGGTTTGTTGGCACAAGGATACACTTCAAAAGAAAGCGCAATATTGGGTGTTTATCTTCATGGTCTTGCCGGAGATAGGGCAAATAAAGCATTTCGGCATTCTATTACTGCGTCCGACATAATCCAACATTTCGGACTTATAGTGGATTAAAGTGAATTATTTAAAACTAAAAGGACTAACTGATTGAGATGTACTTTTTTATCTGCTATCTTGTTCCATTTCTTCGAGTGATACTTTTTTGCTATGTTGAGTGACCATGAAATTTTTTTTGGCTCGTTTCACCTGTAACAAAGCTAGTAATTGATTGAATACAAAGTAAGGTAAAATCCAAATCGCCTGCCAAACCCGACTCGGTGCTTTGCTTAGATACAGAACCCAAAAAATATTACCTGTAAAAATTGAGATGGCCGCAGTTTGAAACAAGGACATAAAAGGCCAAGTAAATAACAAATCAAAAAGGGCTAAAATTATAGCTCCTAATAATAAAATAAACATGGGTGGCAAAAAAGAGAACAAACCGAAAATTAAGCGGTTTGGGTTTAAATTAATGATCCCCGAAAATATAAGCGATATTGATTTTGGTATGTTTTCAAAATATGCATATAACCACCGCGTTCGTTGTCGTTTTACCTGAGTTGCGGTAGTTATTTTCTCATCATAAACTAAAGCATTCCGGGCAAATGCAATTTTGAAATTGTTTGACAAAAGGTGATATTGCAACATTTTATCTTCGGCTACTATGACACTTTGTGATTGTAACAAACGATTTATGGCTGGACTATTTAAAAACTCGGAAAGAATATTTGTATCAATCGCCATTCCTGAACCGGCTATTGTAGAAGATGACCCCAACAAATAAGGGACATATCGTTCGATATAGTTTTTATAAATTTCTCCTAAAGCATCAGCACAGGCATATATAGTATCCAGGTTTTTGGCTACTCTCCTACCCTGCACTGCTTTATACCCTTCTTGTAGTTTGCTATTCAAAACAGATAAAAAATTTTCGGCTGCCAAATTATCGGCATCAAAAATGACTGTAAATGTATGCGGTCGAATAAACTGAAGAATCGCATACCTGATAGACATAACCTTCGAATGAAGACTTTTTTCCGGAATTAGCACTTTCAACTTCTCATTTTCGAGTTTGTGATTACTTATTTCATTCAAATTGCAATCGTCAGCAACTAAATAAATGGTGTAATGAGGGTAATTTTGTTTTAATAATGCCTCAACAGCCGGCAACGTCAATGTAAAATTCTGATACGCCGTTATAATACAGCCGAAATCGGTTTGAATTTGCGAAACAGATGGTTGAATTTCTTTTCTTTCAGCATTTCTTTTGGGAGACAAAAAAGATAAGAGTACCATTACAAATGGAAAAACCAAGCAAAAGAAAAATATATAATTGACTAAATAGACTAAGTATGTGAAGACAGACTCAAAAAATAGACTCATTTAAAATAACTTTTTATAAGCATGGCTAATGCAGATAACATGCTCTTCATAAAATGCGCCAAAAAAAATTCCAATATAACTCCAGTATAAAAAAAGTGGAGAAAAATGTTTGTAACAATATGCTATTAATTCACAATCAAAATACTACAAACCATAAAGCATCTCAAAAATAAACTAAAAAACAAAGATTAAACAGCAACTTGTTTTGAGGCTAAAGAAGGCAGGTTGTTGTTATCTATATGTTTAAAATGCCAGTAAATGGCAGCAAAAAATGACTTTAAATAGGAAGTTTGCCGTTGCAACAAAAAAATCAATACGGTTTTTGGAAAAATCACAAGTGCAAAATAAATTATGAAAAGTCCAAAATTTAAAGGAAAAGAATTGCGACGCATAAACAAAATGCGGTTACGGGTAAGGTAGTAAGTCTTAACTGGGCTTTCTTTACCAACAGACATCGATTCTTTATGATAAATCACTGCATTCGGTTCAACCATAATTTCAAATCCGGCCTTTCGAATTTGTTCGCACCAATCCAGTTCTTCGTAATATAAAAAATATAGTTCCGGCATTTCTCCAACCCTTTCAATCACTTCCCTTTTAACCATCATAGCAGCCCCATGTGCATAAAATGTTTGAACGGCTTGGTTGTATTGACCGGTGTCAATTTCAAATTCTCCAATTGTATGGTTTCTCGCAGTAATCGGATGCAAACGAGTATAGCCTGCATATTGTATCAAAGATTGTTTTTGAAATTCGGGGGATTGGTAAAAGTTAATTTTGGGGCTAACTACTCCAACTTTTAAGTTTTTCTCAAATACTTCCAACAATTTTCCGATACAGTCCTTATTGAGTTCTGTATCATTGTTGACAAAAAACAAGTAGTCTCCTTTAGAAGCTCTTAACCCCAAATTGTTGCCGCCTGCAAAACCATAATTTACTTCACTTCTGATTACATTAACAGATGGATACATTTCCTCAATGTGTTTGGAGGGATTTTCCAAAGACCCATTGTCCACAACTATAACTTCAATGTTGCTATACTCCAATTTTTCAACAGATGATAGTAATTGGCAGGTAAGCAGTGTTTGGTTAAAATTTACAGTGATTATTGAAACTAAAGGCTCTTTCATTATGAAACTTATTGGCTTTTAGACCGCTTCTTTTTGTAGCATAGCGGGCAAGGTCAATAAAATGATTTTTATATCGAACCAAAAACTGCACTTTTCGGCATACATATTATCAAGTTCAATACGCTCAATAGCTGACATTTCTGAATTACCTCTTTTAGTGATCTGCCACAAACCGGTAATACCTGCAGGAGCTAAAAACCGCTTTGACCATACATCTTTGGTAAGTTGTTCTGCTTCATATAATGGTAATGGGCGGTTACCAACAATTGACATATCGCCCTTTAATACATTGAAGAGTTGGGGCAATTCATCCAAACTCGTTTTTCTTATAAACCATCCAACTTTCGTTACTCGAGGATCATTGTTTATTTTTACAAATGTGGTTTCTGCCTCATTTGAAACAGAAGTATTATTTTGGTTGTATTGATTGAGATGTTGAAGTTTTGTCAGTTCAGACTCAGCACTAATTGTCATAGATCGAAACTTAAAAAAATCAAAAACTTGATAACCGGTTCCGGCACGTTTAGATTTGTAAAAAACTGGGCCTCGGGACTCTATTTTTATTGCCAAGGCAATTAATGACATGATTGGTGCAAAAAACAACAGGGCTGAAAAAGCAAAACAGACATCAAAAAATCTTTTAAAAAAAGGAATCCTTCCGGTAAAAAGTACATCATTGTCTGTTTTCAATAAATACCTAACAGGTTTAATTTGTTTCAACCAAGTAATTCTGTCATCAATTTCATTCCAATCTAATGGATAAATATAGCAATCATCCACAAAAGAAGTGCTTGCCATTTTTTTTAGTAACCCGGGGTCTTTCTTAACATCAGATTCATCAGCAACTACAATAAAGGGCAATTTCTGAATAACATCACTTTGCTCTACCCAAATGGACAATTCATTGCTGTATTTAACAAAATAAGAATAGTCGCAGATTATTGCATGTGGCAAATGATTGGGTACATCAAGATTAGTGCCAAACCATGATTGATTTAAATTTAAGGGATTGCTATAAAAAGGCAAACAGTTTTCTGCACTTGAAAACCTATTTAAATTACTACCCCTCTCTAATTCAAATTGGTTATGAACAAAATACAAATACTGATTATTTTTCCTATTAACATTAGTCTGTTGTTCGGAAAAAATGTTTAAGGGTTTTAAAATTCTTTTTCTGCTTTCAGATTTAAATATGATATTCATGTTTATAGGGTCTTAAAATTCTAAAAATTCTGAGCATAAACTCTTTTACACCTAAAAAGGTCCAATCAAACTTTACAAAAAAAGTTGGATTGACAACTATGTAAAATTTCTTGCTTAGCTCAATTTTGCTTAAAAAGGCTGTTAATTCAAGGCAATGTGTTTGTTTAGGGTAGAAAAAAGTTCAGAAGGATTGAATGGTTTTTTTAAAAAAGCGTTTCCACCCAATTTAAAAAACCGATCTACTTCACCAAGTTTATCAGTTCCTGATAAAGCCACTACTGGAATTGAACGATAAAAACCGCTTTTTCTGAGGTTGTCTAAAAAATCAAACCCATTAAAATGTGGCATATCAATGTCCATCAAAATTAAATCAGGAAGATTGCCAAAATCTAACCAAACCATTCCCTCCATACCATCTTTGCGTGTGGTTACGTCAAATTGTTTGTTTAACATACAGTTTAATAGAGTCCGTGTACTTTTGTCGTCATCAACGACCAAAATTGTTTTGCGTTTCATAAAAAAGTTGTTTGGGTGAATAAGGGTTTAGCAATTTACTGCACAATTGTGTTTAATAAGGGAGTTATATAGAAAGTCTCAAAATATTCTCTTGATTTTAAAATCATGTTTAACGTTTGATTACTTTTTTCGTAGTTACAAATTTTTCTGTTTCAATTTGTAAGAAATACAATCCTGTCGGGATTTCTTCCATATTTATTTGTAGGCTTTTTATTTCTGAGTCAATAGTTAATTCGGGATAAATATTTTTTACCAACCTGCCTTGATTATCAACAAGGCGGAGTATTACCCCATCTTTTAATGGTTGTTCAAATGTCAATTGGATTTTTCCTGATGTAGGATTCGGAAATATCAAAACTTCATTTTTTTCAAATTCAGCAAGCTGTTGGGAACTTTCTGACTCATATTTTCCCGAGGATTGGTTTCCTTGTCCATTACCTCCTGAAGTTTGAGTTCCTAAAATCTCGATTGCAGATATTTTTCCGGCATTTGTAACCGCTGAAAATTGAATATTCAACACACCATCATTGATTAATATATTATCAAACTGTTTGATGACCGCAGTATTAGGTGCTCCGGCATCTGCAATAATATCGTAATTCTGTAATTCTACATCTCCACCTTCCATGTTGACATTAAAAACTCTTTGCCCGGTAGTTGTCCAGTAAATTTCTGCAAAATGTAGCTTAACAGTATAAAGTCCTGATGAAGGCACGGGTATTTGATAGGTCAGATTATTAACCCAGCCCAATCGCTCGGTTTGGTATAAAGCATCATTTGTTGTATTGTCTATTGAAGATAGCGTAGCAAAGGTTCCATCACCTGCAAAATAATTATCTGCATCAAATACATTACCTTGTGAATCAGTAAAAGCCCCACCTCCACAATTTAATCGTATAGCTACATTACTCCCACCTCCAGTTGGAGCACTAACAGTCAAAGTAAATGTTTGAGTAGCTAAATAATTAGATGCCTGCCCATCGTTGGCAGTAATGATAAAAGTTTGGGTGCCAAATAAATCAAGTATTGGAGTAATAGAAACTTGTCCGGTTGAAGAGTTGATGCTGACATTGGCAAAAACAACCGAATCCGGAGACAGTGAATAGGTAACTACTTGCGATAACTCGGTAGGTGGAACTGTTGCCGGAGTTACCGTAATTGTTTGTGGTGTCGAAAAATTGGCTGCAACGTTTATATTATTTGTAGAGAGGGTAAACGCCGGTGGTGTGTTGGCAGGAGGATTAGTGCCTCCACCGGTACTTCCCAATATTTCTATAGCTGAGATTTTTGAGGCATTGACTGAGGCTGTAAAATTAATATTTAACATTCCGTCTGTCACTGTAACATTATCAAACTGTTTGATTACAGCAGTATTTGATGCCCCTGCATCTGCAACGATATCATAATTGTTTAATTCTAAAGGCCCACCTTCAATATTTACACTAAAAATCCTTTGCCCAGGTGTAGTCCAATATATTTCCGCAAAATGTAGTTTTACAGTATAGTTGCTGCTGTTAGGAACCGGAATATTGTAAGCCAAATTACCTGACCATCCATATCTTTCACTTTTGTAAAGCGTTTGATTTGTTGTGTTGGTTATAGTTGACAAGGTCAAATAGGTTCCATCACCAGAATAGTAGTTATCAGCAGCAAACACATTACCATTCGTATCTGTATAAGCACCTCCTCCACAATTCAGACGGATTGCAATGGGAGTTTCTCCACCGGTTGGAGCAGTTACTGTCAAAGTAAAATTTTGAGTTGATAAGTTATTAGTAGCTTGTCCATCGTTTGCTGTGATTGTAAAGGTTTGTGTCCCGAATAAATCCAGAACCGGAGTGATGGAAACTTGCCCTGTAGTAGAATTGATACTGACATTGGCAAAAATAACCGAAGCCGGTGTTAAAGAATAAGTAACCACTTGAGATGCTTCGGCAGGGGGCACAGCTGTTGGATTTACAGTAATTATCTGTGGTGTTGTAAAGTTGGCCGGCACATTTATATTGTTTGTCGAAATGGTAAATGAAGGAGGAGTATTGACAGGAGGATTAGTGCCACCTGAAGTACCCAATACTTCAATGGCTGATATTTTAGCTGCGTTGACATTTGCCGTAAACTGAATATTCAAAACTCCATCTGTAACATTGATATTATCAAACTGTTTCACGACTGCGGTATTAGCTGCGCCAGCATCAGCAATGATATCATAATTGCTTAACTCTACCGGACCACCTTCAATGTTAGCACCGAAAATTCGCTGACCTGAAGCAGTCCAATAAATTTCTGCAAAATGAAGTTTTATCGTATAACTGCCGGATTGAGGCACCGGAATACTGTAAGTTAAATTGCCTGCCCATCCGTAACGTTCACTTTTGTATAAAGTTTGGCTGTTAGTATTAGCAATTGCAGATAATGTAAGTGAAGTTCCATCACCTGTAAAGTAATTATCGGCAGCAAACAGATTGCCATTGGGATCGGTATAAGCAGCACCTCCACAATTCAAACGTATAGCAAAAGTATTCCCTCCAGGGTTTTGTGGTGGTTCTACTGTCAAAGTAAAAGTTTGAGTGGCAACGTTATTGATAATTTGCCCGTCATTGGCAATGATGGTAAAAATTTGAGTTCCGTAAAGGCTGGGCATTGCCGTTATTGTTACCTGACCTGTGCTGTTGTTAATATTCAAAATTGCAAAGGTAACTGATGGAGGAGATAGTGTATATGTAACAGTTTGTCCGGTTTCAGCAGAAGGAACAGCAACCGGAGTTACCGTTATGATTTGTGGCGTTGCAAAATTAGCGGGTACCGTTACACTTGAAGGTGAAAGACTAAAAACAGGAGGTGTATTGGCGGGAGGAGCTGGGGGCGGTTGTACAACTGAACTATTACAATTCATTGCCCAGCAAACCGCAGCATCGAATAAATTCCAACCATTGGTGTTTAAAGTTCCGGCTGTATTGTTATTAAGAAAGAAACCCACTCTTCTTGCAGGAGCAACTAAACTGTTAAACATAGTAGTGCCAGTTTCATAAGCAAATATGGTAGCTTTATTAGAAGTATTACTCACTTTTGCTATTATCGTAGCCTGTGAATTAGGAACACCCCACATCATTTTTTGGCCGGTTGAATATACAGAAACCGTTCCTGTTAATCCGGCTGCTATTGGATGTGTAGCATTAGAAATGGTTAAGTTTGTAGAATTATTAGTCTGTTGCCCAAAATGAGTTCCCGACGTTGAGTTAGTCATACACATATCGTCAAATATCCACGCTTCCCAACTTAAAAATGGAACAGGTACATTCTTAAACATTGCTCCAATAACATTGGCATCAATTTCTGAAGAGACAACTACCAAACTTTTACCGGTTGCACTGGCTGAAGATGCATTGGATTGTGTTACAACAGTAACTGTATAACCACTGCTTTGCAGTCTGTTTTTCACAGCAGTTTCACCGGTATTTAATGTAGCACTTTTAACAACAAATAAAACATCAGGAGTCGGTGGGGCAATACCTTCCTGAGCAATAATTTCAATAGCTGCAATAGCAGAAGCATTAATTGTTGCAGTGAAATTGATATTTAATATTCCATCTGTGACAGAAATTCCCGAATATGATTTTAGAACTGCCTGATTTACACCACCTTGAGCAAAAATATCAAAACCAGATTGTTCAGCAGGACCACCTTCAAAATTAATGTCGAACAATCTTTGTCCGTTTGCCGTTGCTGTTAACTCTGCAAAATAAAGGTTCACCAAATACAGGCCTGATTGAGGAAGAGGAATATTGTAACTAAGCCCGTTTGCATAACCGTTTCTTTGGGTTTGAAACAACTCATCATCCGTACTATTGTTGATTGGGGTTTGTATCCAAGTTGTAAAAACAGAGCTGTTTTCAGAATAAAAAGCGTCAGCAGCAAATATCTTCCCGTTCAATGCTGTGTATTCTCCACCTCCACAATTTAACCTGATTGAAAATGGCTCTACAGTTCCCGATAAAGCAATGCTGATAACAGATGTCTGACCTGAATTTCCAACTAATAAGGTTCCTGTTTGTGATCCGTTTGAAGTAGGGGTAAAATTAATCTGAACAGTAACACTTTGACCTGGAGCAATAACCTTAGGTAATGTTCCTGTTGCAGAAACAGAAAATGCACTGCTTCCTTCCAATGTATAACTTGTCAGTATCAGGGATTGGTTTCCCGAAGAATTAGTAAGAGTTATCGTTTGATTATAAGAACCTCCGGATGTAACTAAAGGAAAATTTACTGTAGAGAGATTTGAAGTTAAGTTCCCTTTTTGCAAAACAATGCCTGTAGGAGTGTTTGAAGTAAAAAAGTAAAACCGCTCCATTTTTCCATTGTTAGCTGTTTCAGCAGTGTTGGCTGAACCTGAAGCGATAAAAATATTGCTATTGTTAACTATTGCCTGTGTTCCGTGCCGGTTGTCTGTCATAGGGTTCAAAGTCCGCCAGGTTTGGGTATTAACATCAAACGCTTCTACCTTTTTATTGGCAGTTGTCTGGGTTGGGTGTGTTCCTCCAATAACAAGAATTTCATTACCCATAACTGCAGATGCGGGGGCTGAACGAGGGGTTGGTATATTTGCACTTGTTGGCAAAGTAGTCCATGTACCGGTTACCAAATCAAAAACATCAACTTCAGATATTCCGACAATAGTTGAATTAACAGCACCGGTTTGATGCCCCCCTAACACATACAATTTATCATTGACAACTACTGTCTGAAAATGCGTTCGCGCTCTTGGTGCATCAGGCAAAATAGTCCATGTATTGTTTAAAGGATCATAGACATCCATCCATGGCACCCATCCGGAAACATGCCCGTTTGTAATTCCACCAACTGTATAGATTTTTCCATTATATGCAACAGAACCGGCAGCACCTCTTTTTCTTGCATCAGGGATTGCTGAACTTATCCCCCAGACATTGGCAACCGGGTCGTAATAATACATGTTTGAAACCGGGGTTTCGTTTGGATAATTTCCGGTAAAAGCAAACGGAGCAAAAATTAACCCGTTCACTTCAACTGCTTGAAAATGATGAATTTCAACGGGAGGAGTTGCTCCGGTACTCCAACTGTTTGTTGAAGGCTGATAGATATTTACGGGTAAAAGCCCTCGCCCGCCTAAAAGATAAAAATTATTACCAGACTGAACAAAAGCATTATCTCTTCTTGCGGTTAGTTGAGAAGTACATGTGCCCGGATAACCATTGCAGTTAACCGGTTGCCAAACACCTGAAACAGCTAATGGGTCGGGTTTTAGGTCTATAAAATCCCATGTAGTGCTAAAAACTGCACCACTGCCGGCTGAGGTAGAAATAATACCAACTGCCAAAACATTGCTAATCCATGATGCAGGAATAGATATAGCAGTTCCCAAATTTATTCTGGCACTTCCGTTGACAGAATATGCAGGTTGAACAGTCAGTGTTGTTGGATTAATGATTAGAAATAAATCAACCCAATTTGTTCCTAATACAGGAGCTGAAAAAACGGTAGAATTTGAAACAATATCATTTACTTCTTTTACAACTTCAATACCACCCAATCCGGCATTGGCATGAATAACTACTTTAAGGTAACTACTTTGATTTCCTGTTCCTATAAATATACCCAATGACTGATTGTTAACCGGAGTTATCCCTGCAAAAGGTGCTTTGATTCGACTGCGCAACGTATAAGGATAATTGATGCCCTGCACTTTCACACCGGACTGAAAAGCATATTGCTGGGTATTAGTTAATCCAAGTGCATTCCCATCTGAAACTTCATCAACAGTTAAAACCCCGGCTGCTCCTCCAATTGTCATATCTTCGAGGTTATACTGTGTCAGATAATTAGTTACCCCATTCGTCATTAGTCCTTTAAAACCTGTATTTTGAATTCCACCCGCCTGAATACCATTATTATCCCAGGTTATAGAAAATGGCATCTGTTGATTGTTGCCATTTGAAGAATCAATAGCGAAGGCATCATTTACATCGAGAATCCCATCGTTATCATCGTCAGTATCTGCAAGGTCTGAAACAAAATCACCGTCATTATCATTCGGTTTGCTTGCAGCCGAACATGGATTTGTATTGTTGAGTAATTCATCCGCATTGGTAAATCCATCACCGTCTGCATCGCCTGATGGAGGCAAATTGTTGGGTTCGCAAACAGAACCACCTCCTTCATAATCATTGGGTTCAAAGATGCTGATAGGAGCGTTTCCAAAAACATTGGCTGTCCAGATCGTACCAGGAAATGGTCCCGAATCCCCTTGAGCAATAATATCTAAGGGTAAACTTGATAAACCGGAAAACAACTCTGTTACACCTCCGGAAATAACCTGAGTACCATCATTATTGAGCTTAATTCTATAAACTTTATTATTCCATGATACTGCCAATAAGTCTCCTTTCATGACAGTACCAAAATTTCCTGCTGTATATTCACAAATTCCGTTTGTCGAAGCACCGATTGTAGTTAAAGACCCATCGTTTACTCCCGGATACAAATATGTACATTCAACTGGGTTTTCCATCCCCGGAGGAACAGGTGATTGAGGATTGGTAGAATTGTAAGTATTGTTGCGATTTCCTCGAGTCAGGTTGGGATGCCCTCCATAATATCCCTGTCCACTAACTAAATGTAATCCATCAGGTTGAGAAGTTCCGGGTTCAGAAACGGCGTAGATACAGGAAGATGGAGGTCCGCCCCAACCCCCATTAGGGCCATTATCAAAAGTGTACATTTTTCCCAATTGGGTAACAACAATATCATAAGGATTTCTAAATCCGGAAGCATAAACCTGAACTGGTCCTCCTGGAACCAACATTGCCTGATTTTTACCATCATTTCCACCAAAAGGGTCGTTGGCATCAGTAAATCCCGGAGTTGTGCTGATATTGGTCCTGTCTTCATCGTCAAGAGTCGGCAAATCGTATGTAGTATTTCCGATTGCGGTCAGATTTACTGCTAAAATTGCTGCTGAAAGTGCATATTCAGGATGAAAAACGAAATTAGCAGATAAGGCTCCCATATTGGTATGTCCTCCCTGCGCCATGTATAAAATGTTGGTTGTTTCGTCGAGGTACAAACCATTTGTTGCATGGTTTTCTTCTGAGCGTGGAAGCCCTCTAACCAAATCAGTTTTAACCCATTGAGAACCATTCCAATTCAATCTGTGCAATATTCCGGAATTTGTATCCAAATTAGAATCTCCGGTATCCGGACCTGCACCTATTCTGGGGTCGCTGGAAGAAATATAGATAACTGGCAATAATGCCGTTCCTTTTACTAATAACCCTGTAACCTGTCTTCCCCACACCGAAGTTGTTATTGAACCATCGTCATTGCGGTTTGGCATTTGCGCAATCAGGTCTATCTGTTCGGAGTTAGTAATTACATAATTATTGGCAGCAACACGTTGGATGGTAAAAATCTTAATGATGCCATTTTGTTGAGCAACATATAATCGTCCATCCGGTCCAAATTGTAAAGAAGTAGGGTTATTTAAACCTGTTCCGGCCAGCGTACTTGAGCCAAATCCAACCGAAGTTTGCGCTTTAATTTGTTCAAGGTCTGAGATAAATATAAAAGCAGCAATTATAGCTAAATATTGAGCGAAAGCATACAAATTAAGGCTTGATACTAAACGCCTGTTTTTAATTTTAAAAATAACAGGGAAATGTTTTTGGAAATCCTGTAAGATTTTTAATTGTTTGGGTTTTGAATGTAACATTATGAGCGGTTTTACGTAGCATGTAAAATTTTCGCCAAAAATAGGTACATTCTGACAATCTGATGACACTACACTCGATATGTTTACAAATCTTGCATAAATAATGACTTTTCAATTGTAAGTTTTAAACCGATATTCCTTATATATAAAACTATCATTCGCAAATATTTTTTTTATTAACTTTTGTTTGCAATCAGTTATTAGTGAAAATTAAATGATTACAGATTATAAAAATTTAAGCTTAAAATTCAAAAGCATGAACAATAAGCGATTCATTTTTTTAATAGTTTTTACTTGCTTTGTCCTATTTAAAAAAACAAAATCAGATAAAGCACATCTTTATATGAGCACGAAACAAGTTTTCATACATATACATCATTGTTGATTTAAAGTAGCCTTAGTATGAAATTGACAAATTAAACGTACTTTTGCGGCATGATGAATAATATTAGAAACTTTTGCATCATTGCACATATTGATCATGGAAAAAGTACGCTTGCCGATCGTTTGCTGGAAGTAACCAAAACTATTCCGGAACGTAAAATGCAGGCACAACTTTTAGACAATATGGATCTTGAAAGGGAACGTGGCATTACCATTAAGAGCCATGCCATTCAGATGAATTATTTACATTCAGACGGACAAAAATATGTACTCAATCTGATTGATACACCGGGGCATGTTGATTTTTCTTATGAAGTTTCTCGTTCCATTGCAGCTTGTGAGGGAGCTTTGTTGTTGGTGGATGCAACTCAAGGGATTCAGGCACAAACAATTTCCAATCTATATTTAGCCATAGAACATAGTCTTGAAATCATTCCGATCATCAATAAAATTGATATGGAAGGTGCTATGATTGAAGAAGTGGCCGATCAGATTATAGATTTGATTGGATGTAAAAGGGACCAAATTCTCGAAGCAAGTGGTAAAGCAGGCTTAGGTATTCAATCTATATTAGATGCAATTATTCTAAGGGTTCCTGCACCAAAAGGAGACCCGGAAGCTCCTTTACAGGCTTTGATTTTTGACTCTGTATTTAATTCTTACAGAGGAGTAATCGCCTATTTTCGCATCATGAACGGCAGGCTGAAAACCAATGAAAAAGTAAAATTTGTTAATGCCAACAAAGAATATCAGGCAGACGAAATTGGAATTCTTCGGCTTGATTTGGAGCCAAAGCCATTGTTGGAAGCCGGCGATGTAGGATATATCATTACCGGAATTAAAAAATCAACCGAAATTAAAGTTGGTGATACCATTACCACTGTTCTAAACCCATGTTCTGACTACATCCATGGTTTTGAAGATGTAAAACCTATGGTATTTGCCGGAATTTATCCGTTAGACTCTGATGATTATGAAGACCTTCGGGATTCTCTGGAAAAGCTACAGCTCAATGATGCCTCTTTAGTGTTTGAACCTGAAACTTCAATCGCTTTGGGATTTGGTTTCAGGTGTGGTTTTTTGGGCATGCTACACTTAGAGATTGTACAGGAAAGGTTGAACCGTGAATTTGATATGGGTGTCATCACCACAGTTCCAAATGTATCTTATCGAGCTATGACAAAGGGGAAGAAACCTGAAATGATTACAGTGAATAACCCTGCAGATTTGCCCGATATAGGAACTTTGGAATATGTTGAAGAGCCTTATATTACAGCACAAATCATCACAAAACCCGAATATATCGGTAACATCATGAAGTTGTGCCTAGACGAAAAACGGGGCACATTAAAAAACCAGCTCTACCTAACTACTACAAGGGTAGAACTCAGTTATGATATGCCTTTGGGAGAAATTGTGTTTGATTTTTATGACAAACTCAAAACTGTTTCGCGCGGCTATGCATCTTTTGACTATCATATCACAAGCTATAAGCAATCTGATTTGGTTAAACTGGATATTTTGCTCAACAGCGAGAAAGTAGATGCTCTCAGTGCTTTAATTCACCGGTCAAAAGCCTATGAATTCGGCCGGAAAATCTGTTCAAAACTTAAAGACCTTTTACCTCGTCAACAATTTGTTATCGCAATTCAGGCAGCAATCGGTGCAAAAATTATTGCACGGGAAACCATCAGTGCTTTGCGAAAAGATGTAACTGCAAAATGTTACGGAGGGGATATTACGCGAAAACGCAAACTGCTTGAAAAACAAAAAGAAGGGAAGAAAAAAATGCGGCAAATTGGTTCAGTAGATGTTCCGCAGGAAGCATTTCTGGCAGTATTGAAACTGAATAATTAACGCTTTGATGTAATGTTTATGGAAAACATTGATGCTGTTCGTTTGCATTTCAGCCCTGCAAGTCTCTGGATTCTCAACTTTTGTTTGGGATTTATAATTTTTGGGGTTGCTCTTGAACTGAAAATCAAACATTTCCGAACTGTTTTTTCCCATCCAAAAATTGCGGCTATTGCTTTAGCGGCGCAATTAGTGGTTATGCCGCTGATTACCCTTTTTATGGTCTTTTTATTCAAACCCATGCCAAGCATGGCTTTAGGAATGTTTTTGGTTGCCGCCTGTCCCAGTGGTAGTGTTGCCAACTTCATTTCGCTAAATGCTAAAGCCAATGCCGCTTTATCGGTCAGCCTGACTGCTTCGTTTACCATGTTAGCCCCTTTAATTACACCCGCTGTCTTTGCTTTTTGGGGAAGTTTATATCCACCGGCAGCCGAATTGATGCGATCTATTCAAATCAACCTGTTTGAAATGTTTTTCACCGTTCTACTGGTTCTGGGCATACCTTTATTAGCCGGTTTGTATATTTCTGAAAAACATAACGTTACTGCTGAAAAAATCTCTCCTGTTATCAAAAAAATATCTTTGGCCATTTTTTTTGTAGTCATCTTAGCTGCACTTGTTTCCAACTTCGAGTATTTTATAAAATACATCCATTTAGTAGCTTTTTTAGTGTTTGTCCATAATTCTTTAGGGTTTGGAAGCGGATATCTATTTGCACGAATTTTTGGACTTAGTGAGTATGATGCACGAACTATCTCCATTGAAGCGGGAATACACAATACCGGACTTGGTTTGATGTTAATATTCAGTTTTTTTAACGGATTGGGTGGAATGGCAATCATTGCTGCCTGGTGGGGAATTTGGGATATGATTGCAGGATTGGCACTATCCTATTACTGGTCGAAAAGACCTCCGGTTTTAACAAACTAACTTTTATTGATATCGAGCCGTATGACATAAGACAGATTGCTTCTTATCTTACAATAGAGCAAACTGCAATTTCGTTTTATCTGCTATTTTGACATTTCTAAATTTTTTTGTCTTTTTTATCGAAATTTGCAACAAATCTTTTTCAATGTTTTTTAGATTTTGAAAGAAGATTTAACCCGAAAAAAGAAAACTTGAGCGCAGTCAATATTTAATAGCTACTATTTTGGTTTAATTATGGTTGTAAGAATACTACTCGTCATTTCGGCAATATTTGTTTTGCTTTTGGTTGTTGCTTATTTTTTGCCTTCGTCTTTTAAAATTTCCCGGTCCCAATCAATTCAAGCAGATCATGGAACTATTTATAATTATGTCAATGATCTTAAAAAATGGAATGACTGGACAGCCTGGAATATTGAAAAAGACCCAACTATGAAAGTTTCATTTGGACCTGTTTCTGAAGGAACCGGTGCATCTCAGTCTTGGGTTGGTGAAAAAATGGGAAACGGCAGTTTAACGATTACAGAAAGTTATCCTTTGGAAGGCATCAAATATACAATGATGATGAGCGATAAGTTTGAAATGAATGGGCAAATCCGATTCACACCGGATATAGAAAAAAATCTTACTCAAGTTGAATGGATTACTTCCGGCAGTATGGGTAATAATCCGGTTTTCAGATATTTCAGCCCTTTTTTGGACAACTGGATTGGCAATGATTTAGAAGAAGGTTTGAAAAAATTAAAAATTCTGTCTGAACAATCTTCGCCTAATTCTATAAAAACTGACACTTTACAAAACCTAATCCCTAAAAAATAAATTTACGATTACCCGGCTATGTTTAAACGACAAAGTATAATTTTTGCCTTTCTCTTTTTGAATGGAATTGTTTTTTCTGCATTTTTTAACCAATCCTTTGCTGATGGCTTTAATATTAAAGTCAAGGTAAAAGGGTTTGCAGACACATCTTGCTATTTGGCCTATTACTATGGAAGTAAAATTCTGGTTAGTGATACATTTAAGGTGGATTCTAAAGGCACCGTTGTTTTTAAAGGTGAAGAAAAACTTCCGGGCGGAATTTACCTTGCTGTATATCCGGGTAGTAAATATTTTGAATTTTTAGTAAATACCGATCAGCAAAATTTTAGTTTGGAAACTGATACACTCGATTTTATCGGAAATATGAAAGTAAACGGTTCACCTGACAACTCTCTTTTTAATGAATATCAACGTTTTTTAACCTCAAGACAAAAGAATTTAACCGGTCTCAAATCGCTGAAAGACAAAACGGAAAATGAAGATTCAATTGGAATTTTAGACAACAGAATGCGTGAAATTGAAAAAGAAATTAAAGAGTACCGTGAAAATATCACCATTTCCTATCCTTCGTCTTTCCTTGCTGCAATAATTAACTCAATGTGGGAGCCTGAAGTGCCCGAAACGCCAAAAGATGAAAAAGGCAACCCCATTGATCCTCAGTTCCCCTATAAATATTTTAAGGCTCATTTTTGGGATAAATTTGATTTTTCTGATGAAAGGTTGGTAAGGACCCCTTTATTTCAGAATAAAATTAATTTTTACATTGAAAATCTTACCGTTAAACATCCCGATTCTATAAATGTTTCGGCCGATTTTATCATTAACAAGGCAAAAGCCAATAAAAATCTATTCAGGTACGCTCTTTCACAAATAGCCTATACTTATGAAACCTCTAAAATTATGGGGATGGATGCTGTTTTTGTCCATTTAGCTCAAAAATACTACCTGAAAGGAGATGCATTTTGGATGGATTCTACTAATATGGCGAAAATGAACGAACGGGTTGCTAAGCTAAAATACAACCTTCTTGGATTGACAGCACCCGAACTTAAAATGCCGGATTTAAACAACAATCCTTTTTCGCTTCACGCCGTAAAATCAGACTTTACCCTTTTGGTTTTCTGGGATTACAACTGTGGGCATTGTAAAAAAGAAATGCCGGAACTGATAAAACTCAACGACCATTTAAAGGAGAAAGGTCTTACAACCATTGGTATTTGTACAAGGGTAGAAATAGATGAAATCAAAAAGTTTGCCGAAGAATACCATTTGCCATGGCTGAATGTGTATGACCCCTATAACAGAACCAGATTTCGGGAAATGTATGACATTTACAGCACCCCTACCCTATACCTTTTAGACAAAGACAAAAAAATTATCGCAAAACGAATCTCCCCGCAACAAATTGAAGAACTCATCAACAACCTTTCCGGAGGCAAACAAAATGTCCCCATGAAACAGGATGACGATCAATAATTTCGCTTTAATGTTTGAGTTCACTAAAAAAGACAAATTCAAGATTTAGACGGCAAAGGATTTTCTATGAATGTAAAAGCCCATATAGTAATATTTGCCTCCCAATACGGTGCTCTCCGTCTCATATTTGAGCCAATACTGCTTAAAAGTTAGGGCTTAGTCAGAATCACCCCTATATCCCCTGCAGGGACTTTTTGCTTGGTCTCACCAACATTCTATGATCACTTTAATTTCTCTATCTGACAATAAAGGTAGAGTGAATAACCGGTGCTTCCATCTTTGCATTTACACTAAAAATCATTTCTTCGATGCATCCTTGTTGGTCATTCAGCCGCACCCATAATTTATCTGGCAGTATTATATGTACTGAATCGAGGTCTAAATTAAATGGGATAGTTTCTGGAAATCTGTTGATAATCTCTTGATTAATTGAATCTATGTATTTGGCCCGAAAGTTAAAATCTATGTCAAAATGTAAAATGGTTTCATGGTAAAAAAACAATGCGGGATAGGCATATAATAGTTTGTTGCTTTGTGGGGACATGGTGTAAGTATAGCCTGATAACAAATTTATACTATCAATTAACATACCGGATTGGAAGTTGATTTTGTATAAATCAGACAAATTATCAAAAATAAAAAGCAGATTTCTGCTATTATCCAATATGAATGGAATTCCTGTATCATAATCTCTTGTGCCAAACTTAAAAGTATCTCTCCATTCTTTTTGCCAGACTTCGTACATGATACTTCGGTTTTTTCTGTAAAACTCAATTGTGTCGTTTTCTTTGTTGCTACAAGAAAACAAGACTATAAAAATAAAAAGCCCTATAATATATGTGTATGTTTTTTTCATGGCAAACTATCTTCTAAAATCATTAATATTCCTATCCATAAAGTACTTTTGTGTCCATCCTTGTTTTTGTCGTCTTTCAAAAGTTTTATTCCAAAATGGCTTCAACTCCATAAACATGTTTACCCTGTTTTCATACAAATATCCGGAAGTATTTAACATAGCATCGTGGTGGACACGTTTAATCTCTCTAACGCCTCGCGTTGAGATAGATTGCATATTCAATTCTACATGCTGCGATTCATGCTCGAAGGTGCCGGCAATGTTGGCGAGTTGTGTGCCGAAGTCGTCAAAGCCATTGGCGTTGTATGTAGCAGGTATTGATATATTAAAAGACAAGTAGTTTTCTGAGGTTCCGTTTAGTGCAGCATCTATAATTCTTTCGCTAACTGCTCCTTCTTTTACTATAGTAGGCTCTTTCCCTTTCTCATTGTGGTAAACCTGTGTTTCTCCATTGGCAATTCTGTTTTTGGTTTTTTCTGCATCAAAAGAAATCGAAACATGTCCAAATTTGCCACCTTCCCCGTATAACGCATGAAATTTTTTGCCTTCTTTTGTAGATGACCATAAATTATAAGCTGCCTTAGCTACCTGATTGTCTTTAAAATTGGTTCGTATGGTATCTCCTAAAATGTCGCTATATAGTATGGGGTTGTTTGCCATAGCAGCATAACTGCTGATATTATAAGTGGGTTTCGGGTCTATCTGCCACCACCGCCCCATTTGAGGGTCGAGGGTGCGAAACAGGGCATGATTTACATGCAGCCCAAAATCTTCTACCAACTCAATACCGTTGTATTGAAAGTTATTCGCCCTACCCTAACTGCTGCTTCAAAGTTAGGAGATAGTTTTTGGATGGGCAAGCCTTGTTACCCCTAAATCCCCTGCAGGGGACTTTTTGCTTGTTTCGTAGGGGAAGCTGTGGGTTAAGGGGTCAACAATAAACGGTTTTGTACAGTCTGTTTTATTGATTCAAACACTGCTTTTGTATCTTCAATAACAGCTTCATTTGTAAAACGTATGACTTTAAATCCGAGTTGTTCCAGTTCTACAGTACGAGCAACATCGTATTGGTACTGTTCTTTAATTTGGTGGATAGAACCGTACAATTTCAACAACTAAACCTGCCTGATGGCAATAAAAATCGGTATGTAATACAAAAGGGGGTGTCGTCTTCTGAATTTGAACCCACAACATTGGTTTTTGTATAAGTACTGCCAAAGCATCGCTTCTGCAGGAGTAGGGTTTGTACGTAGTGTTTTTGCATATTGAAACAACCATGGTAGGGCATTTGCAAATTGGTTATCAGGTTTGTTTTCGGGTAACATAGGTTCAGTATATGATTTTAATTTTGGTGAAGTTGGTAAATAAAATAATGAATTGTATTGTTGCCTAAACATTATCTGTATTTACTAACACTTGATAGTATAAACATATTTAAGTCCCCTTCAGGGGATTTAGGGGTAGAAAAGGGTCGAGGGTGCGAAACAGGGCATGATTTACATGCAGCCCAAAATTTTCTACCAACTCAATGCCGTTGTACTGGTAGTTGTTCGCCTTTACCCCAACTGATGCTTCAAAGTTATGAAAAAGTTTTTGAATGGGCAAGCCTTGTTACCCCTAAATCCCCTGCAGGGGACTTTTTGCATGCTTCGTTGGGGGAAGGGCGGTAATGTTTGAGAAGATAAGCGGCATTGAGTTGGTAAAGAATTTTTCCTTTGATAAAGTTATGTAAATTTAAACCGAAATCACTGCCTACACACTGATTGTATTATAAAAATCACTTGACAATAAAGACGTATTTAAGTCCCCTTCAGGGGATTTAGGGGTAGAAACCTGCTGACGCTTCTTAATTTACAGGTTCGTTTTTTTAGAGTTTGCGGCCGGTGGCGGTGTGAGCCAGGTAATGGTTTTGCCGTCGGCAAAGGTAACTTTGCGGGGCAGGTTGAGGTGGTTGTAGCGAGTAGTGATGCCTTTGATATCAGTTGTATAGAATCAAAAAAATTAATTCTCAATGCCATTCGGCAAAACTAAAAGATTTCACATAGTAACCTCCTTTTTCTTCTTGAATTTCTATCTTAAAATGCCATCTAGTTTTTTTCTTATACACGCAATTGTAGTTGGATAGATAAACAACTAAGTGTATTGTTTTCTTTTTTGCTTTGTACTTTACAATGAATAAATCTCTTTCATTTCCTGTGTTAACGTCTATGGGTTGCTTATAAATTACAATAGCCTGTAATGGAATACCCCGTGGGAGCGAATCGACAGAAAATAAAAATTCTGTTTTTTTTATCTTTTTTGTCATATCAATTATTCTAATCGCTCCTCTATCCTCTGTATTCCTTAACGACAGTAATTCTACTATTGGTTCGATGTTAAGAATACGCTCTAATAGGTGCAGTTGTTTTTCGTTTTGTGAAAACAAACTAATACAATGAAATAAGTGCCAAGCTAAAACTATAAACGATTTGCTCATCTTTACTTTTTTATAGGTGGTATCAAAGTTGGATTTTTTTTAGATTCGTCGCTCCCGACTATTTTTCCTTTTTCAGGATTAAAGTAGTGGCCATCTTTCAGAAGATGATAGTTTTGAAGTCCCGAATTAACAAAATCTGATTTGTCTGGTCCTAAAGGATAGAATGGGTATAATGCTTTTGCTGCCTCATTTCCTTCATCATACTCTTTAATCATTCCTCCTTCAAGCGGACCATTGACTAATTTCCCCTCTTTGTTTAAAATAACATCTAAACCATCAAGAGGATCTCCATAATGAGTAAACTCATTTACAATTGTTGATGTGAGAGTTATCGCAATAGCAGATTTTAATTTGTCATCTATGCTTTCGTTTGAAATATATGAATTGAAAATACTAACTAACTTTTCATTAAAGAATATGGTATTGCTATCCCAATCATATTCACCAAGTTGTTTTTTATCATCGAACTCTTTAAAAGCTATAAGGGGTCCATCACCTGGTGTTGTAGCTTTTTTAATGGCAGATTCTGTAAGTCCACCTACGCTATATTTATATAAAACATCTTTTACGGTTTGATTGTTAAGAAAAAAATTGCCAATAGTATTATTGATGTACTTGTAAAATTCAGGATATTTTTCCTGAATCCAGTAAGGAACTATAAATTCTCCATCCGGATCCACAAAAATCATAGGATTATTAGCAACATAAGTATAAGGACATATATGCACATACTTCTCCGCCAAAGGATCAATCTGCCCCCACCTGCTGATTTGCGGGTCGTACCACCTTGCACCATAGTCCATCCAATGCAAACCGAAATCTTCGTTCAATTCTTTGCCGTTGTACTGATAATTATTCCCAACCCCGTCGAAGGTAGCAGATAGTTCTTCTATCGGCAGCCCGAAGGGATAATAATTCGTTTGTTGCAGGATTTCGGCCGTTCCGTCGTTGTCGGAGTCGGTGAAACAGATGCGGGTGTTGGCTTTCATTGCTATAAAATTCTATACTGTGTATTGTAAAACCACTAATAGTTTGGATTATCAATGAATTATTCATTGATAAATACAATGAAAGTGGTTCCTTCCTGTGCGACGACTACCTTGTTAAAAGAAATTACAAGCATTTCTATAATAACAAAGCTCCCCACTGCGGGATCTCTGTTACTTATTCAGGTAAATGAAAATGTCGCTTAACTATTAAAGGAATATCGTTTAAATGCGGCTTCTTCTTCAATTCTTCTAAAATGTCCGCTTCTGTATTAACTGAATTGATATTTTCAATCAAATTTTCAACCAAAACCCTTTTTAGATCTCTTGCTCTGTCTTCTTTGAATATATTGTTTTCAATATATAATAACTCTTTTATTTTTACATTCACATTTACATCTGTAGAAGCAACTCTTTTATAGATATGCATCTTATCTTCTAACGGAATTGATTTTAAAATGTAACCGTAATTTATGTAAAAATTGTTGCTAAATTGAGATTTTTGCAGGTTTATAATTTTAACAATTTCAGCACTATTTACAACCCAATAATATCCTTTTTTCTTAAACCCAATCTGAAGAAGTATTTCACTCAAAATACTTGCTAATTCTTTTTTTTCCATTGTAAGTATTTCAATAGTGTTCTAAAATTGTTTTCCAATCTCCTCCATATCTCTGCTCGAATATAGACTTGTATTTGTTCAGTTGTTGCGTACCTATTTTAATGCCTCTTGGATTAAACGGCTTCAACTCATAAATAGTCTTTGTGCCAAAATCTACAAAGCCCGGACTTGCCGGGCTTCTGTTTTATAAAACTTTTGACATCCATATTTTTAAATCTGTTTCAAACTTCACAAGGTCAAAATCTTCTAATTTGTACTTTGCGATAATTGGCGGTATCTCGGTAATCAGTTTCCCTACAATTATTTTCTCTCGTTCTTTTTGAGTTATTTCTATAAAATGGGGCAAGCCAAGCATTATATCCAAATATATTTTCCTTTCTTTTTTTGATAACCTAATTCTTTGCTTCAAGTTTAAAATTGGGTCTTGGCACATTAGCACCACTGTTAACCCTTCCAAAGATGTACCATAGTCTTGCTCTGAAAAATATTTTCTATAACCTACATTTGATAAGGCATCCAACACCTTATCAATTTGTGCTTCCCAATAAAAGTCCGCCAATATATTAAATCTGAAAGCCATTATTTTACAATTTTATTACCTGCTGGAAGAAATCCATTTTGACCCCTAAAATTCAAAATTTTCATTCGTTCAACTGTTAGTGCTTCTTTTAATGTTCATGTAAATTCAGTCTTGTAGTACACTCCAAACTCACCGATATTGTCTAAATAGCTTTGACTATATCGTGAAAGTGGATTTTTGGTAATTCCAAACTTCCATACATCTCCTTTATTTAACCAAGTTAACTCTTGTGGATTTGCAAATCCCCTTTTCATTACGGGGTAAAAACCATCTTCGGCAGCTCTTAATGCGTATTGCTCAACTTGTGTTACCCCCTTAGCGGCAACCTCCACAGTTTCATCCGCAAAGTTGCCACCCGTTTTGAAAAGTCTTGACCCGCCAAACAATTTCCCTATTGGGATAGGAATAGCGAATCCTTCAAAAAAGTAGTTTTGATTTATAGCTCCGCTTGACCCGGTAAAGGGTTGCCATGTATTTGAATTTGGGGTAATTTCCGTTGCGGTTACTACTTCCCCGCTTTCCGACCATCTGTAAGTCGAGGTATTTATGTTTAGCGTTTCCCTAGAACCATCCTCTCCCGTCTGCATTATCCGAGTTTGCGATTCTATGGAGAAAACTTTCTTGCCGTCCTCCCAACTCTTATTTATCTTGCCCGACATTTCGTGTTCCTTGCGATATGCTTTCGCTTCCTTGCGGGTTTCAAATAATCCTAAAGGGTCTGTATTGAGTATCGGATTATTGAAGGAGAACCTGTAAGGTGACCATTCGGGAGCAAGTTCTGCCATCGGGTCTGTCTGCCACCACCGCCCCGTTTGAGGGTCAAGGGTTCTAAACTGTGCGTGATTGACGTGAAGCCCGAAATCTTCTATTAGCTCAATGCCGTTGTACTGGTAGTTATTCCCAACCCCATCGAAGGTAGTGGATAATTCTTGAATGGGCAAGCCGAAGGGGTAGTAATTGGTTTGTTGCAGGATTTCGGGGTCTCCGTCGTTGTCGGAGTCGGTAAAGGTGATGCGGGTGTTGCCCAAGTGGTCGCGCAGGGAGTATTCGTGGCGGAGGTTCATGCCGGACAGCAGGTTGATGCGCCCTTCTTCGTGGTAGTAGGCTTCGGGGGAGTTGTGGTAATTCACTTTCATCACCTCTCAAAATTAGGCTTTATAATCAGTAGCTTACAAATGCTTTGAGTATTGTATTTTGTTTAGTTTTAAGCATAATGCACCGATAACCAAAGGAAAAATATAATTTTTTGCTTGGGTGTGGAAAATAAGATAAAAGATAATCCCCTTCAATTTAATCAAACGATGCTATACGCTTGTTCATTATTTTTTTCTTTTTACACTCAAAATAATTTGGTTGAATTTTTCCAAATCTCTTGATGTTACATTGGAATAGCCGTAGGAAAATCCTTCTAATTTGACATGTTTCCAATACAAATTATTTTTATCAACTCCTTCTAAGCCTATTGAGTCAGAAAGAAGTAGTTTGGCATAAAAACCCTGAATTGATTTTATGTTTTCAGAATTTATATTTGGTAGTTCTTTCGTTTTAGTTATATAGAAAACTGAAGAGTCTGCAAACCAATATTGCCTTTCATCTTCATGTCCACCAGACCAGCCATAAAATTGAAAGCCATTTGGAATACAATAATTATATCTGTTAGGCTCGCTGTCGTAATCAACAATGTACTTATAAGTCTTATGTGTACAAGCAAATAAGCAGCAGAGCAAGTAAAAAAACAATAAATACTTCATTAATAAGTTGATGGTTTAATCGGTTGATTGTTTTTATCTATCATGCTTGGCCCACCTGAGCCAATGCTCTTGCCAGAAGGGTCTTGAATATCAATGTAATGTGTTCGTAGCGGTATTTTTAAATCTTGTCTTAGTATATTCTCCCTATAAACGGCTTGCCACTCACTCATCTTAACTCCTTCATGAAATTGGTCGTTTAACATGCCGCGATTTGCATCTAATCCATGAAACATTTCATGGGCTAAATCAACAAATGGTCTTGTTGATTGATTTCCACCTTCCTCCCAAATAGATGAACCAACGGGATTCCATTGAATGATTCCGCCAGATCCTCCTTTGAAATCAATACCTAAATCTACTTGCGCATTGTAACTTGACATTAATGTAGGATCTGTTTGCCATTGTTTTGCATGAGATTTCCTTACATTATCACTTTTAAATTCTGATTTACCAGATTTCCTAATCATAAAAACATTATTTGAGGATTGCAGCTCATTTATCATTTCTGAACCTTCTTGTGATTTATTAATTGCATCCAATGCCCTCACAGTTTCCCTAAGAAATCCTTTATATGAACCGTCTTTTCTAACACCTCTGCCTGAATAAGGATTCCCGTCTTGTCCATATAGCTTACCATTTTCATACTTTATTTTTTCATTGCCATGTGTAATCCAAATTTCCCTTCCATCCGGGTCAATCAACTTCACCGGATTTCCCAAAACATAGTTATACCCGCTCCAAGCATAATATTTCTCCGCCAAAGGATCCACCTGCCCCCACCTGTTGATTTGCGGGTTATACCACCTTGCCCCGTAGTCCATCCAATGCAGACCGAAATCGTCGTTCAGTTCTTTGCCGTTGTACTGGTAGTTGTTCCCAACCCCATCATAAGTTTCCGGATAGTTCTTCTATGGGAAGCATTTCACCCCTAAATTCACTGTAGGTCTTCTTTTCGTGCTTTGTTGGGCGAGTGTTTATTGAGGAGGGAGTACTATGCTCGAACATACTAACTTATTTCACCAATAGCTTAACAGTGTATACACTACTTGAATGTTACCAGTTCCTATATATATAAATCGGTGTGATTACAATCAACAATATAATACATGCTATTGATAGTGCATACATTGTGAATATTGTTTTCATAATAATCGCTTCATTTCGGTTTTGAGCTTCCAACTTCCAAAAATTATATGTGGTCAATAGAATTCTATAAGCAATAATGGAAAGAAAAGCATTTTTTAGAATATAAACAACTATGCTTCCTTCTGCTGGAACATCCCCCTCACTAAGTCGCTTGTCAAGAATGGCTCCAATACTTTGTGTAATAAACAACAAAATAATTATTATTATCAGTATCATTTCAATCATAAAAAATTATTTAATTGGATTTACAGTGAATTTTATTCCAATAATTGTATTGAAACCGATTCTTCTTTCTTCTATTTTTGTACTTAAGCCATGTGTATTCCTACTCGGTCCCATAATACCATGTGCCTGTCCTATCATTGACCCTAAATTAGCTCCAACTTCATAGCTTAACGTTTCTCCCATTCGATTTAGTGGACCACTAAAATTAAGTTCGAATCCACCACCCAATCCATTTTTTTTGCCTTCTGCAAATACATTCATTTGTATATTAGAAGCACTTATGCCATTCGCTCCATTTGCTAAACTCAAATTTAATAATTCTACATTCCCTCCGACCTGAACATCCGTTTTACCCAACGAAAACCCTAACTGAGGCCCAATGCTGAATTCCAAACCAACATCATAGCCCATATACTCACTTAACTTTTCTCCAAATCTGACGCTTCTGCTTCCCCCGATTTCCACACCCGGCAGTTCATTGGAAGTAGTACCGTCATTATTGCCCCGCACATAGTTACCAAGCGCATCAACACCTTCAATTGTGTTGCCTTCGTTCCACCATCTGGTATTATTTTCATCTACATGGGCTGTTACATCTTCATCTCGCCATTGCGCCTCTCCTGTTATTTCGTTCACATACCCAAGGCTTTCTACCATCGGGGTCTGTATGTTTCAGGGGGTTGTTATATGTGTAATTATACCCGTTCCAAGCATAAAACTTCTCCGCCAAAGGATCCACCTGCCCCCACCTGTTGATTTGCGGGTTATACCACCTTGCCCCGTAGTCCATCCAGTGCAGACCGAAATCGTCGTTCAGTTCTTTGCCGTTGTACTGATAATTATTCCCAACCCCATCATAAGTTTCGGATAGTTCTTCTATGGGCAGGCCGAAGGGGTAGTAATTGGTTTGTTGCAGGATTTCGGCCGTTCCGTCGTCGTCGGAGTCGGTGAAACAGATGCGGGTGTTGCCTAAGTGGTCGCGCAGGGAGTATTCGTGGCGTTCGTTCATGCCCGGTAGCAAGTTGATGCGTCCTTCTTCGTGATAGTAAGATTCTGCTATATTGTTGTCGTATTCTACTGCCCCTATATAGTCGCGTTTGTCGCAGTTGGTCGGAGGTTCTTCCGGTGGTGGCATACTTTCGGCAGGGTTGGTGAACGTGGGCGGTATCAGGCGTTTGATGTATTGTTTTGTCAGACAACTCTTGAATACCATGTGTTTAGAGTTCTTGAATCTCAATAAACTCTGAATATCTGAACGAGAAGATAGTAATGATGTACTCATAAAATTTAACCATGCTGCTACTGATTTACTGTTATATAGTTTTTTAACGGCAATTTATATTTTCTCTAAGCCACTCATTTACATATTGACTATTATTGTAAACATACTCTTGAAGTACTCTGTAATCTATATTGCCTACATAACCATAGACAGAACCTTGAAACATAAGCGTTAATTTGTTTTTAACAAAAGCAGCATGCGTATAAATATCTGGAAATTCTGGGCTAACACAATAACCTTCATGATAATACTCGAAATTCACGAACATGGTATCATTTTGAATTATTGTATCTTGTATGACAATATCTAAAAGTAATAGTGAAGGAACTTCCATATTTTCTTTGTATTCATATCCATTTAAAGTATAACAACCCTTGTTATATACAGATCGGATAGGATACATTCCGTTTTTTGTCCGTTTTTGTATTTTTTCACAATAAATGAGCATTCTATATACTTCCAATTTCAATTGACATTCAATATCTTTAGACACCAAATTTGTGCTTTTCTGGCAACTTAAAAACAACATAATGCTTAACAACGCTAATATAATTTTCATTACCTATTAAATTTATTGAGTGGAACAGAGAATGATTTTGCCTCACTATTTCCATAAAAATATATTTCCAAGCCACCTTCTTCGTTACGTCCAGTTACTATTCTATAATAATTTCTAGGTAGAGACTTTTCAATGTCTTTTATAGAAGGTCCAAATTCTACAGGCCCAACCATATAACGATCAAGATGCTTATAATAAAAGCGTTGTTCTTTATCGTTATATCCATGGTGATGAATATCAGAAACAACAATCCCAAATAAAACTTCAGAGTTTTTAGGGGGTTCAGATGCACCGGGTGAACCAATATTGTCATTATAGCTGCTCCCGACATAAACGTTCTTTCCATCAATTGTATATAAATTGTTTTTGCTTTCAACTTTGGCGGGCTGACCGATTTTACCATTACTGTCAGCTTCAAAGAAGTTGCCTGTTTGGTCACGCCTTGCATCAGACCGCAAAGCGAAACTTTTTATGCCTTCCACCATATAACTTATACCCATGTTTCTCATATCGCCTGCCCCTTCCTTACTGTAAGAAGCATCCCTTTGCCCGCCGGTCAGTGAAAGAAACCGGTCAATATAATCGCTGCCAACCGTCGTAACAGCGTCTGGTAAATCATCATAAGAATAATGAATAAGTTTGCCTTCTTGATCATAATAAGCGGTGTTACGTCCGTCCGGGTCAACGAAAATCACCGGATTTCCCAAAACATAGTTATACCCGTTCCAGTCATAATACTTCTCCGCCAAAGGATCAATCTGCCCCCACCTATTAATCTGTGGGTCGTACCACCTTGCCCCGTAGTCCATCCAATGCAACCCGAAATCTTCGTTCAGTTCTTTGCCGTTGTATTGATAATTATTCCCAACCCCATCGAAGGTAGTGGATAATTCTTGAATGGGCAAGCCGAAGGGGTAGTAATTGGTTTGTTGCAGGATTTCGGGGTCTCCGTCGTTGTCGGAGTCGGTAAAGGTGATGCGGGTGTTGCCTAAGTGGTCGCGCAGGGAGTATTCGTGGCGGAGGTTCATGCCGGACAACAGGTTGATGCGCCCTTCTTCGTGGTAGTAGGCTCTGGGGAGTTGTGGTAATTCACTTTCATCACCTCTCAAAATTAGGCTTTATAATCAGTAGCTTACAAATGCTTTGAGTATTGTATTTTGTTTAGTTTTAAGCATAATGCACCGATAACCAAAGGAAAAATATAATTTTTTGCTTGGGTGTGGAAAATAAGATAAAAGATAATCCCCTTCAATTTAATCAAACGATGCTATACGCTTGTTCATTATTTTTTTCTTTTTACACTCAAAATAATTTGGTTGAATTTTTCCAAATCTCTTGATGTTACATTGGAATAGCCGTAGGAAAATCCTTCTAATTTGACATGTTTCCAATACAAATTATTTTTATCAACTCCTTCTAAGCCTATTGAGTCAGAAAGAAGTAGTTTGGCATAAAAACCCTGAATTGATTTTATGTTTTCAGAATTTATATTTGGTAGTTCTTTCGTTTTAGTTATATAGAAAACTGAAGAGTCTGCAAACCAATATTGCCTTTCATCTTCATGTCCACCAGACCAGCCATAAAATTGAAAGCCATTTGGAATACAATAATTATATCTGTTAGGCTCGCTGTCGTAATCAACAATGTACTTATAAGTCTTATGTGTGCAAGCAAATAAGCAGCAGAGCAAGTAAAAAAACAATAAGTACTTCATTAATAAGTTGATGGTTTAATCGGTTGATTGTTTTTATCTATCATGCTTGGCCCACCTGAGCCAATGCTCTTGCCAGAAGGGTCTTGAATATCAATGTAATGTGTTCGTAGCGGTATTTTTAAATCTTGTCTTAGTATATTCTCCCTATAAACGGCTTGCCACTCACTCATCTTAACTCCTTCATGAAATTGGTCGTTTAACATGCCGCGATTTGCATCTAATCCATGAAACATTTCATGGGCTAAATCAACAAATGGTCTTGTTGATTGATTTCCACCTTCCTCCCAAATAGATGAACCAACGGGATTCCATTGAATGATTCCGCCAGATCCTCCTTTGAAATCAATTCCTAAATCTACTTGCGCATTGTAACTTGACATTAATGTAGGATCTGTTTGCCATTGTTTTGCATGAGATTTCCTTACATTATCACTTTTAAATTCTGATTTACCAGATTTCCTAATCATAAAAACATTATTTGAGGATTGCAGCTCATTTATCATTTCTGAACCTTCTTGTGATTTATTAATTGCATCCAATGCCCTCACAGTTTCCCTAAGAAATCCTTTATATGAACCGTCTTTTCTAACACCTCTGCCTGAATAAGGATTCCCGTCTTGTCCATATAGCTTACCATTTTCATACTTTATTTTTTCATTGCCATGTGTAATCCAAATTTCCCTTCCATCCGGGTCAATCAACTTCACCGGATTTCCCAAAACATAGTTATACCCGCTCCAAGCATAATATTTCTCCGCCAAAGGATCCACCTGCCCCCACCTGTTGATTTGCGGGTTATACCACCTTGCGCCGTAGTCCATCCAATGCAGACCGAAATCGTCGTTCAGTTCTTTGCCGTTGTACTGGTAGTTGTTCCCAACCCCATCATAAGTTTCGGATAGTTCTTCTATGGGAAGCATTTCACCCCTAAATTCACTGTAGGTCTTCTTTTCGTGCTTTGTTGGGCGAGTGTTTATTGAGGAGGGAGTACTATGCTCGAACATACTAACTTATTTCACCAATAGCTTAACAGTGTATACACTACTTGAATGTTACCAGTTCCTATATATATAAATCGGTGTGATTACAATCAACAATATAATACATGCTATTGATAGTGCATACATTGTGAATATTGTTTTCATAATAATCGCTTCATTTCGGTTTTGAGCTTCCAACTTCCAAAAAATTATATGTGGTCAATAGAATTCTATAAGCAATAATGGAAAGAAAAGCATTTTTTAGAATATAAACAACTATGCTTCCTTCTGCTGGAACATCCCCCTCACTAAGTCGCTTGTCAAGAATGGCTCCAATACTTTGTGTAATAAACAACAAAATAATTATTATTATCAGTATCATTTCAATCATAAAAAATTATTTAATTGGATTTACAGTGAATTTTATTCCAATAATTGTATTGAAACCGATTCTTCTTTCTTCTATTTTTGTACTTAAGCCATGTGTATTCCTACTCGGTCCCATAATACCATGTGCCTGTCCTATCATTGACCCTAAATTAGCTCCAACTTCATAGCTTAACGTTTCTCCCATTCGATTTAGTGGACCACTAAAATTAAGTTCAGATCCACCACCCAATCCATTTTTTGCCTTCTGCAAATACATTCATTTGTATATTAGAAGCACTTATGCCATTCGCTCCATTTGCTAAACTCAAATTTAATAATTCTACATTCCCTCCGACCTGAACATCCGTTTTACCCAACGAAAACCCTAACTGAGGCCCAATGCTGAATTCCAAACCAACATCATAGCCCATATACTCACTTAACTTTTCTCCAAATCTGACGCTTCTGCTTCCCCCGATTTCCACACCCGGCAGTTCATTGGAAGTAGTACCGTCATTATTGCCCCGCACATAGTTACCAAGCGCATCAACACCTTCAATTGTGTTGCCTTCGTTCCACCATCTGGTATTATTTTCATCTACATGGGCTGTTACATCTTCATCTCGCCATTGCGCCTCTCCTGTTATTTCGTTCACATACCAAGGCTTTCTACCATCGGGGTCTGTATGTTTCAGGGGGTTGTTATATGTGTAATTATACCCGTTCCAAGCATAAAACTTCTCCGCCAAAGGATCCACCTGCCCCCACCTGTTGATTTGCGGGTTATACCACCTTGCCCCGTAGTCCATCCAGTGCAGACCGAAATCGTCGTTCAGTTCTTTGCCGTTGTATTGGTAGTTGTTCCCAACCCCGTCAAAAGTTTCGGATAGTTCTTCTATGGGCAGGCCGAAAGGGTAGTAAGTTGTTTGTTGCAGGATTTCGGCCGTTCCGTCGTCGTCGGAGTCGGTGAAACAGATGCGGGTGTTGCATTTCATTTTTATAAAAAATTCTATAATACAAATCTTAAAACCACTAACAGTTTTGGTTAGCAACAACTAAATCATTGACAAAGACGATGAAAGTAGTTTCTTCCTGTGCATTGGCTACTTCGTTAAAATAAATTACAAACATTTCTATAATAAAAGCATTCGTATCTTTGCGGGTACCTGCTTTATTTATTTTGCAAATCAAAATCTGAAGTTTCTATCTCTGCCAGATTTTCAAGTCTGACATTAGTGATCTTGTTTTTTTTCAATACTTCAGCAACTCTGTTTGTTACGATTGTTCCGAAGTACTTTTCGGGTAGAAAAAAATCGCTGCCGTCCCATTTATCTAAACCGACATGCAAACCTTTGTAGTATTTGCCCAATGGTGCATTGGGAACAAGCCTTTTTTCTATTATTTCCGATTTGTTGTAATCTATCTCGCCACACCTGCCCGTAATTGACAAACCGTGATAGCCTTCTATTTCCTTCCCTTGTTTGTCTAATACCTTCGCTTCAAAGGTTTTCCAACCTGTTAAGCCATTTTCTTCTAAGATAGTTTTCATCTTATCGGATATGAGATACAGGCATGCCCAACCTGTATCTAAAACATCTTCCAACTTCTTCCCATATTCCTGCTTAAATATTACAGGAAAAGAAATGTCTGAGTAATCACCTTGAACTAACCTTAACTCATCATAAAAATATTTTTTATTGGGGTCAATAGGATGAAACTCTTTTAAACCGATTGGATGGGCCTGAACAGTTGATAAAGATAATTTACTTCCAAAACTATAAAAATTTTTAGTTTTCATTTTTAAAAATTAAAAATTTACGGGTATACCATATTGTTGCATTAATTGTCGCCCTTTGTCCAATATTTGAGATTGAGTTGGATTGTTTTTGAAAAATTGTTTCCAAACCTCATTGTAACCCGAAGCGTTTTTTAAATGACTTGACGTTTGCCACCACACCCCAAATTTTGGGTCATGAATATTTATGCCGGCTTTAGAAAATTGATTAGCAAACTTTTGTGGAAAAACGTGATGAGCATGCGAGTTGGCAGGTATGTTTCCTGTCAATTGCCCTAAGTTATGCCTGAAATTACTCTTTGTAAAAGACTTGAAAAGTGAAGTACTGCCCTTAGCGGCTTCATCCGCAAAGTTGCCACCCGTTTTGAAAAGTCTTGACCCGCCGAACAATTTTCCTAACGGCATAGCTAATCCTTCAAGCGTATAGTCTTGCTCTATTGCTCCGCTTGACCCGGTAAAGGGTTGCCATGTATTTGAATTTGGGGTAATTTCCTTTGCCGTTACGACTTCCCCGCTTTCCGACCATCTGTAAGTCGAGGCATTTATGTTTAGCGTTTCCCTAGAACCATCCTCTCCCGTCTGCATTATCCGAGTTTGCGATTCTATGGAGAAAACTTTCTTGCCATCCTCCCAACTCTTATTTATCTTGCCCGACATTTCGTGTTCCTTGCGATATGCTTTCGCTTCCTTGCGGGTTTCAAATAATCCTAAAGGGTCTGTATTGAGTATCGGATTATTGAAGGAGAACCTGTAAGGTGACCATTCGGGAGCAAGTTCTGCCATCGGGTCTGTCTGCCACCACCGCCCCGTTTGAGGGTCAAGGGTTCTAAACTGTGCGTGATTGACGTGAAGCCCGAAATCTTCTATTAGCTCAATGCCGTTGTATTGGTAGTTGTTCCCAACCCCGTCAAAAGTTTCGGATAGTTCTTCTATGGGCAGGCCGAAAGGGTAGTAAGTTGTTTGTTGCAGGATTTCGGGGTCTCCGTCGTTGTCGGAGTCGGTGAAACAGATGCGGGTGTTGCCCAAGTGGTCGCGCAGGGAGTATTCGTGGCGGAGGTTCATGCCGGGCAGCAGGTTGATGCGTCCTTCTTCGTGGTGGTAGGCTTCGGGGGTGTTGTCGTAGTATTCTACCGAACCTATATAATCGCGTTTGTCGCAGTTGGTCGGCAGGGGTTCAGATGGAGGCATGCTTTCGGCGGGATTGGTGAACGTGGGCGGTATCAGGCGTTTGATAAATTGTTTTGTCAGACAACTCTTGAATACCATGTGTTTAGAGTTCTTGAATCCCAATAAACTCTGAATATCTGAACGAGAAGATAGCAATGATGTACTCATAAAATCCAACTATACCACTACATTCATAATGTTCCGAAGTTCCTCTATCGGCAGTTTATATTTTCTCTAAGCCACACATTTACAAACTGTCGATTATTGGCAACATAATCTTTTAGAATACTATAATCAAAATTGTCTTTGTTAAAATAAATTGATCCTTGAAACATTAGCGTTAATTTGTTTTTAACGAAAGCGGCCTGCGTATATATATCGGGGAATTCGGGGCTTACGCAATAACCTTCATGATAATATTCGAAATACAAGAACATAGTATCGTTTTGAATTATTTTGTGTTGAACGACAATATCCAAAAGTAATAATGAAGGAACTTCCATATTTTCTATATACCCGTATTCATCTAAAGATTGACAACCCCTATTATATACAGGTTGAACAACATACATTCCGTTTGTAGTACGTTTTTGTTTTCGTTCACAATAAATAAGCTTTCTATACGCTTCCAATTTAAACTGACATTCAATATCTTTAGACACCAAGTTTGTGCTTTTCCGACAACTTAAAAACAACATAATGCTTAACAACGCTAATATAATTTTCATTACCTATTAAATTTATTGAGTGGAACAGAGAATGATTTTGCCTCGCTATTTCCATAAAAATATATTTCCAAGCCTCCTTCTTTGTTACGTCCGGTTACTATTCTATAATAATTTCTAGGTTTGAGATTTCAAGATATCTTGAGTAGATGGGCCAAATTCAGCAGGTCCCGTCCCATACGTCCCATCATCCTTATAATAAAATAGTTGATTTCTATTATTATATGGATGACTATGGATATCAGAAACAATAGTACCAAATAAAACCTCAGAATTTTTAGGGGATTCAGACGCACCATGCGAACCTATATTGTCGTTATAGCTACTCCCAACATAAACGTTCTTTCCGTCAATTGTATATAAATTGTTTTTGCTTTCAACTTTGGCGGGCTGACCTATTTTACCGTTACTGTCAGCTTCAAAGAAGTTGCCTGTTTGATCACGTCTGGCATCGGACCGCAAAGCGAAACTTTTTATGCCTTCCACCATATAGCTTACACCCATGTTTCTCATATCGCTTGCCCCCTCCTTACTGTAAGAAGCATCCCTTTGCCCGCCAGTCAGGGAATGAATCCTGTCAATATTTTCGCTGCCGACCGTCGTAACAGCGTCTGGTAAATCATCATAAGAATAATGAATAAGTTTGCCGTCTTGATCATAATAAGCGGTGTTACGCCCATCAGGATCAACAAAAATCATAGGATTATTAGCAACATAAGCATAAGGACATATATTCACATACTTCTCTGCCAATGGATCCACCTGCCCCCACCTGTTGATTTGCGGGTTATACCACCTTGCGCCGTAGTCCATCCAATGCAATCCGAAATCTTCGTTCAGTTCTTTGCCGTTGTATTGATAGTTGTTAGCCTCTACCCCAACAGATGCCTCAAAATTAGGAGAAAGTTTTGGAATGGGCAAGCCTTGTTACCCCTAAATCCCCTGCAGGGGACTTTTTGCTTGCTTTGTAGCAACTTGTTGGGTTATATTGAGCGGTTCTCCGGTTGGTTAAGTTTTATTTTTTGGTATTGGTGGCGTTATAGTAGTCTATGATGTCTAAAGAGGCTTGGGTAGGGGTGGTGCGGATGTGAATTATATAATAGTTCTATGTTGGAAAAAGTAAAAGCCATTGAAGCCCTTAGCGTTGAAGAAAAGAAAACCGTGTTTTCTATTGTAGATGCCTTTGCTGGTAAGAAAAAATTAAAGGATGCCCTTAGTAGCGTTCTCTCTGATGTAAAATAACAAAGCCCCGTGAGGGGCTTTGATTTATAAACTTTGTTGTTCTCGGCTTTGCTCTAAAGCTTCCAAAATATATTCTCCTGGAAAGCCTTTTGATTTCAACCATTCCAATTTGGACTTATTCTGTGATAAAATTTGTTCGGCTAAATGTGAAGCTAATTTTTCTCCAAGACTGAACCGATAAGCCCACTCATACAAAACATTATCTTTTTCTATTTCGTGTGCCATTTTTTGCATTTGAAAAGCTTGCTTTTCTTCTGTTGGCTTAAAATCGTCATCCACTCCAAAGTACCATTCAGCTATGTAAAGAATTTTACCTATAAAAAATGAATACTCTGGATTGTTTGAAAATTTCAAGTATGAAATATCAAAATAAGACTTTAATAAACTCGCTAAAAAATCGTGTTCTAATTCTGGGTAATCTTCTTCAACTAAAATATTATGAAGCAAGTAGATTGCTCTTATATACGCTTCAACATCATCAGGATTGTCTTTAATCACTTTCTGGATAAGCTCAACAGCCAATTTATAATCCTTACGATGTTCCAACTCAATTAAATGTTCTTTCCAATTCATAATCTATTGTTTTAAGGAATGAACATTGTTCCAAGTCTTGGTACGCCATTAATAACATTGCCCCGCAGGAAGATTGTTTGTCCACCAACATTTACTGGAAGATTATTAAAAACACCACTTGCAGGTAGTTTGCCATTCGCTGCATTTAAAACAGCTCTAACAGTATTTTCTTGACCGCCAAATTTTGATACTAATCCACCAAGATTATGTTTTGGAGCAAATAAGTGAGCTATTTTGTTGGGATCTTTCATTACAAGACCAACTGCATCATCAATTGTGCTTGTAGAAAATTGACTAATTAGTTTCGTACTCGTCTTAGTGGCTTCATCCGCAAAGCTACCACCAATTTTGAAAAGTTTTGACCCGCTGAACAATTTCCCTATTGGGATAGGAATAGCGAATCCTTCAAAAAAGTAGTTTTGATTTATAGCCCCGCTTGACCCGGTAAAGGGTTGCCATGTATTTGAATTCGGAATAATTTCCGTTGCGGTTACTACTTCCCCGCTTTCCGACCATCTGTAAGTCGAGGTATTTATGTTTAGCGTTTCCCTAGAACCATCCTCTCCCGTCTGCATTATCCGAGTTTGCGATTCTATGGAGAAAACTTTCTTGCCGTCCTCCCAACTCTTATTTATCTTGCCCGACATTTCGTGTTCCTTGCGATATGCTTTCGCTTCCTTGCGGGTTTCAAATAATCCTAAAGGGTCTGTATTGAGTATCGGATTATTGAAGGAGAACCTGTAAGGTGACCATTCGGGAGCAAGTTCTGCCATCGGGTCTGTCTGCCACCACCGCCCCGTTTGAGGGTCAAGGGTTCTAAACTGTGCGTGATTGACGTGAAGCCCGAAATCTTCTATTAGCTCAATGCCGTTGTACTGGTAGTTATTCCCTTCCCCATCGAAGGTAGTGGATAATTCTTGGATGGGCAAGCCGAAAGGATAATAATTGGTTTGTTGCAAGATTTCGGCTGTTCCGTCATTGTCGGAGTCGGTGAAACAGATGCGGGTGTTGCCTAAGTGGTCGCGCAGGGAGTATTCGTGGCGGAGGTTCATGCCGGGTAGCAAGTTGATGCGTCCTTCTTCGTGGTAGTAAGATTCAGCTATATTGTTGACGTATTCTACTGCCCCTATATAGTCGCGTTTGTCGCAGTTGGTCGGAGGCTCTTCCGGTGGTGGCATACTTTCGGCGGGATTGGTGAAAGTGGGTGGTATCAGGCGTTTGATAAATTGTATGCGCTCGGATATGTTGCGGTAATATTCGCCTTCGGTCAGGGTATCTGTTCCGGGCAAGCGGGCAGACCCTACGGAATCTAACCTCGCGGAGAAAAATCTGTGTTTGTCAATCGGAGGAGTGGCTGGTGGTGGTGGCATTTGAGCAGTTCCTGACTCGCAGGTTCGTTTTTGGAGTTTGCGGCCGGTGGCATCGTAAATCCAAGTTACTTACCTTACTATATAAGTAGAATATATAACCGGTGCTTCCATCTTTGCATTTACACTAAAAATCATTTCTTCGATGCATCCTTGTTGGTCATTCAGCCGCACCCATAATTTATCTGGCAGTATTATTCGTACTGAATCGAGGTCTAAATTAAATGGAATAGTTTCGGGATATCTTTTCTTTCTCTCCTGATCAATAGAATCTATGTATTTGGCCCGAAAGTTAAAATCCATGTCAAAATGTAAAATGGTTTCATGGTAAAAAAACAATGCGGGATAGGCATATAATAGTTTGTTGCTTTGTGGGGACATTCTGTAAGTATAGCCTGATAACAAATCTATACTATCAATAAGCACACCTGTTTGCGAGTTAATTTTGTACAAGAAAAGAGCATTGTCAAAAATAAAAAGTAGATTTCTGGTTGTATCTAAGATGAACGGAATTCCTGTATCATAATCATCTGTTCCAAACTTAAAAGTATCTCTCCATTCTTTTTGCCAGACTTCGTACATGATACTTCGGTTTTTTCTGTAAAACTCAATTGTGTCGTTTTCTTTGTTGCTACAAGAAAACAAGACTATAAAAATAAAAAGCCCTGTAATATATGTGTATGTTTTTTTCATAACAAGCTATCTTATAAAATCATTAATATTCCTATCCATAAAGTAATTTTGTGTCCATCCTTGTTTTTGTAGTCTTTCAAAAGTTTTATTCCAAAATGGCTTCAACTCCATAAACATGTTTACCCTGTTTTCATACAAATATCCGGAAGTATTTAACATAGCATCGTGATGTACATCTTGCGCTTCTCTTACACCTCGGGTAGAGATAGATTGCATATTCAATTCTACATGCTGCGATTCATGCTCGAAGGTGCCGGCAATGTTGGCGAGTTGTGTGCCGAAGTCGTCAAAGCCATTGGCGTTGTATAGCAGGTATTGATATATTAAAAGACAAGTAGTTTTCTGAGGTTCCGTTTAGAGCAGCATCTATAATTCTTTCGCTAACTGCTCCTTCTTTTACTATATTAGGCTCTTTCCCTTTCTCATTGAGGTAAACCTGTGTTTCTCCATTGGCAATTCTGTTTTTGGTTTTTTCTGCATCAAAAGAAATCGAAACATGTCCAAATTTGCCACCTTCCCCATATAACGCATGAAATTTTTTGCCTTCTTTTGTAGATGACCATAAATTATAGGCGGCCTTAGCTACCTGATTATTTTTAAAATTGGTTCGTATGGTATCTCCTAAAATATCGCTATACAACACGGGGTTGTTGGCCATTGCGGCATAATTACTATGGGTATAGTTAGGTTTCGGGTCTATCTGCCACCACCGCCCCGTTTGAGGGTCAAGCGTGCGAAACAGGGCATGATTGACATGCAACCCAAAATCTTCTATTAGCTCAATGCCGTTGTACTGGTAGTTATTCGCCTTTACCCCTACCGGTGCTTCAAAGTTAGGAGATAGTTTTTGAATGGGCAAGTCTTGTTACCCCTAAATCCCCTGCAGGGGACTTTTTGCTTGCTTCGTAGGGGAAGCTGTGGGTTAAGGAGTAAACAATAAACGGTTTTGTACAGTCTGTTTTATTGATTCAAACACTGCTTTTGTATCTTCAATAACCGCTTCATTTGTAAAACGTATGACTTCAATTCCGAGTTGTTCCAGTTCTGCAGTACGAGCAACATCGTATTGGTACTGTTCTTTAATTTGGTGGATGGAACCGTCAATTTCAACAACCAAACCTGCCTGATGGCAATAAAAGTCGGCGATAAAATATAAAAGGGGGTGTTGTCTTCTGAATTTGACCCCACAACATTGGTTTTTGTATAGGTACTGCCAAAGCATCGCTTCTGCAGGAGTAGGGTTTGTACGTATTGTTTTTGCATATTGAAACAACCATGGTGGGGCATTTGCAAATTGGGTTATCAGGTTTGTTTTCGGGTAACATAGGTTCAGTATATGATTTTAATTTTGGTGAAGTTGGTAAATAAAATAATGAATTGTATTGTTGCCTAAACATTGTCTGTATTTGCTAACACTTGATAGTATAAACATATTTAAGTCCCCTTCAGGGGATTTAGGGGTAGAAAAGGATCAAGCGTGCGAAACTCAGCATGATTGACATGCAACCCAAAATCTTCTACCAACTCAATGCCGTTGTATTGATAATTATTCGCCTTTACCCCTACCGGTGCTTCAAAGTTAGGAGAAAGTTTTTGAATGGGCAAGCCTTGTTACCCCTAAATCCCCTGCAGGGGACTTTTTGCTTGCTTCGTAGGGGGAAGGATAGTTGTGTTTGAGAAGATAAGCGGCATTGAGTTGGTAAAGAAAATTTACTTGGTTAAAGTTATATAAATTCAAACTGAAATCACTGCCCACACACTGATTGTATTATAAAAATCACTTGACAATAAAGACGTATTTAAGTCCCCTGCAGGGGATTTAGGGGTAAAAACAGGCTGCTACTTCTTTATATACAAGTTCGTTTCTGAAGTTTGCAGCCGGTGGCATCGAAAATCCAGGTGATGGTTTTGCCGTCGGCAAAGGTAACTTTGCGGGGCAGGTTGAGGTGGTTGTATTGTATCATCATGCCTTTGTTGGCATCCATGACCATGTTGCCGTTGGCATCGTATGCATATTCGGGGTTGGCGGTGGGATTATCCCTTTTGAGGCCAAAAAAATCAAGTTTTTCTAAATCGCAATAAAAATATGAAAGCTTGCAGGATGCTTTTTCAGCCTTTCAAAAAGTTTATTGAAGGGTAGAAGCTGTTTATGCTGCCTCTGAAAAAGTAGGGTGAGCATTGCAGGAAGTTTTTTCGGTTGCTAAAAATGTTGAGTCGCCGGTTTGCGGAATTTTTTTTGCTCCCGAAAAAGATTCACAGGGTTTGCCGGCACTTTTTTTGTTGCTTTAAAAGTTCAGTGAGCAATGTGCGGGATTTATTCAGCGCCGGAAAAAGTTTTTTACAACTTGCAAGAAGTTTTTTGAGCCTCCGAAAAAGTTACTTTTACGTTGAAGGAAGTTCAATCTGGGGCATATTGGCCCCAATATGAAGCAGATGAAGCAGCGAATTTATGTAATTTAACAAAATTTTTGCAAAAAAAAGTAGCGAATTGGGCTTGAAATAAATTCTTTGATGAATATTTAGAAGATTTTTCGCAAAAAAAGGCAAAAATATTTAGCCGTGATGAAACTTTTAAAAAACGAATGTTGTTTACTGAACTATAACAACAAATCAAGGCCTTGTTTGAAGTTATGAAAGTACTTATTTTTTAAACAAAAAAATTATTTTAACATTATGGCAACAGAATATTATTTGCCCAACTCTGATGATGGACGAAACGGATGGTTGAACAATTTCAACACCAAATTGCCCGAACATGCCACTGCATTGGAAATTGATGCACCTACATTGGCTTATGTCAACAATGCCACCCTTGTAATTGATTATGTGCTGACACTTGAACGCGCACTAAAAGCCAATTCAAGCGAGTGGACCGCCTACAAACGCGTTCATATTCGCGGGAAAGCCGGTGAGCCTGTAAGCGGTATTCCTACCCTTGTTACGCTTGGTACACCGCCAACGGCTCCTACCGAGCCTGTGATGGCACGTATCATCAAATTGGTACAAATCATAAAAAATCACCCCAACTACACCGAATCTATCGGAAGGGATTTAAAGGTTATCGGTCCAGATTCTACGGTTACCGATACAACAAATTGGCAACCGAAGCTTAAAGCTGTTCTGAATGCAGGTAAAGTGTTACTTAAATTCACCAAAGGGAAAGCCGAAAGCACCGATTTTTATGTTGACCGGGGTCACGGATTGGGGTACGTTAAAATGGACTATACCGTAACTTCTTCCTTCGAAGACCCCATTACGTTGCCGGTAGGTTCGGCTCCTGAAATTTGGACCTACCGCGCCGTTTTCCGATATGGAGGGGTGCAGGTAGGGATGCTTTCTTTGCCCGTTTCTATCGTGGTCGTACCCTTTATTTGAGCGGGTTAAAAAAGCCTCGAAAAAGACAGCCTCCTATAGATCCAATACAAAGTCCATCGTTGCATGGCTAAAATATTGGCAATCATTTGAAAGTCAATTTTAGCCCTTTGAATGAAAACTGAATTTTGGCTGGTACTTAAAGAAGTAAGCACTAAAAAAATTCATAAGCCATCCTAAAACTATGGAAGCAGTATGAATTTAATTTTCTGCTACCTTTGTTGGCATGGAAAACAAGGTAATATCGGGGGGGGGAGGTAAAAAAATATTGGTTTTAGGACCGGCATATCCCTATCGCGGAGGCATCGCCACGTTTAGCGAAAGATTGTCGGAAACATTTGCCAAATCCGGACACAATTCTGAAATTTTTACCTTCACCCTTCAATATCCCGCTTTTATTTTTCCGGGAAAAACCCAATACAGCAATGATCCACCACCGGAAATCAAAATTTTTCGCCTTTTTAATTCCATAAATCCGGTCAACTGGATAATTTCAGGGCTTAAAATCAAACAGTTAAAGCCCGATTTGGTGATCTGGCAGTTTTGGATGCCCTACCTTGCGCCTTTGATGGGAACGGTCAACCGTCTGATTTTGCGCAACCGGCATACCAAAATCGTCGGAATTCTGCATAATTTACACCCTCACGAACCCCGCCCTTTCGACCGTTGGTTTACCCGTTATTTTGTCCGTTCCTGCCATGCTTTTGTCTGTCTTTCCGACTCGGTCAGGAAAGAACTCCTCGAATTTAACCGCAATTCCAAAGCCGTATTTATTCCCCATCCGGTCTATGACAATTTTGGTCAAATCGCCGAAAAAAGGGTTGCCCGTCAATATTTAGGGCTTTCCCAAACCCAAAATATTGCCCTTTTTTTCGGATTGGTGCGTCCCTACAAAGGGTTGGATGTCCTGATTAAAGCAATGGCCGACCCCCGGCTGAGCCAAAATCACCACCTGCTTTTACTTATAGCCGGTGAATTTTACGAACCCATCGAACGGTTTTTGGAAATGATTGCCGCATTAAACCTTGAGCAAAATGTAAAAATCGAACCTCGGTTTATTGCTTCGGAGGAGGTAAAATATTATTTCTGTGCCGCCAACATCATCGTCCAACCTTACCGCACCGGCACACAAAGCGGCATTACACAAATGGCCTACCATTTTAACCGCCCCATGTTGGTAACCGATGTCGGTGGGCTTGCCGAAATTGTGCCTCACAACATAGCCGGTTATGTTGTCCCGCCCGAAAATCCGGCTGCCATCGCCGATGCATTAGATGATTTTTTTACTCACCAACGTGAGGAAGAATTTAGCAAAGGGACAGCACAAAACAAACACCGGTTCAGTTGGAAAGCCATGACCAATGGGATTTTGGAGTTGACTAATGCAATACTGCCAACAGTTTAGGAAAAAAAACAAGGCTGCCAACAACAGCAGCCGTCAAAGCCGCCACCAACACCGCCCCTGCCGAAATATCTTTGACCAATCCGGCAAGCGGATGATGCCGGCTGCTGACCAAATCCGTCAGTTTCTCGATGGATGTATTCAGCATTTCGGCAGTAATGACTGCCCCGATTGAAAAGACCACAAAACACCATTCCATCATGCTCAGCCCAAAAAATCGGCCTGCCAAAATCACCAGCACCGAAATCACCAGATGTATGCGGATATGCCGCTCATGCTTTACCACATACCGAAACCCGCGCATAGCATAGCCGAAACTGTTCAGCTCTTTGGTAAAAAACGAATCCTGACCTGTACGTGGAGATGGTGCATTGTTCATAACCAACAAAATTTTAAGGAAATTTAAATTTTAAGCAACTGCCGGAGAGCGTTCACATGTTTATTCAGTGCAATTTTACCTTCTTCGGTAATCCGGTACGAAGTATTGGGGCGTTTTTCAATAAACCGTTTGCGCACCTCGATAAATTTTCTGTTTTCCAGTGCCTGAATATGGCTCGCCATATTTCCGTCCGTAACCCCCAGCATGGCTTTGAGGTCGTTAAAATCCACCCAATCACCGGATGTCAGCAAAACAGACATGAGGGCAATTCTGACACGACTGTCAAAAGCTTTGCTCATTAATTTTAAAATGTCTTTCATAAACCAGGTCTGAACATGGAAAAATAAATTGCGCACAAGCACAAAAAAACCTAAATATAAAGGACTTTTTCGCAAAAATTGTTTTTTTGTAAAAAACCCAAATCCGGCTCTTTTCGCGGGAGGGGTGGCTAAAAAAACTGTCAAAACAGGCAGACTTGCCTAATCTTTAGAGTTTAACACATTTAACCGGATTTGTTCCAGAGTTTCGGGTTTTTGGAGGTAAAAAATACCCTTGTCAGCAGGCTGATCAAACAAAGCAGGCATCAGATATTTCCCTTTTTCGTGCGCTCTTTTTTCCGGCTCTGCTTCCCGGTGAATGGGGTATTCGGTTAAAAAAGCATCACTCCGCTCGGCAAACACCGCCCAGGATGCCTCTTTTCCCTCCAAACCACCGGCAATTACAAAGGTATTGCCCGAAATTTTTTCCTTTATATATAAGTTCATAGCTGCCCCGACAGGAGTTAGTTGATAGCTGAAATTTTGGTTGATGGACGAAAAATATTCAGGAAGTGAAACAACCGCCTCGCCTTCAGGTCCAAAAACAACATTGCCGCGGTAAACATTCAGCACTTCGTTGCTTTCGAGGGTAAAATGCTTTAAAAATCTGTTTTCAGGGTCAAGCGGATGGTCAATCATAAAACTTTTTGTGCCGGTTGCCACAAAATTTCCGTTAGAAAAAACTCCATAAGCACCTGCCTGCCCGCCCAGATAACGGTCTTGTCCCAAAACTCCGTAATATCCTATTCCCGCTACCCCCACGCCATTCCCCAAGGGCGCAATGGCATCATAGTTTTCACCATAAATTCCAAAACCCGAACTGTAGTTAGTTTCGCCGATTGTGCCGTTAAATCCATGCCCCATCAAACCATGTCCGCCCGATGTGCGAAGATTATTGCCATAAACAGCACTTTGAGCAGTACCGGTAGCCTCCAATTGCCCCGACAAGGCATAAGCCATCCCGCTGCTGCTCCCCACAATTGCCGAAGCCAGATTGGAACCGGAATTGGTAGTCGCCTGTATGGAAGCAAATGTTCCACCGACATTCGTATTTTCTGCAATCAGAGCCACCCCGTTTCCGCTATGGGTGGAACGGATATTGACCGAAGCATTTGAATTTCCGGTTACCTCCACAGCCCCCGCATTGGCAGTGATTACCCGTCCGGCACCGCTTCCGCCAGCATTGTAAGCCTGATCTAAAGTAGGAGCACTTAAAACTTGTTGTGCAGCAAGTGCAAAAGGAACACTGACCAACTGCGAGCTTCCCATCAAAACAAAAGAATACCCACCGGTTGCGCCATTGATATCTAAGGCTGTTTCGACAAATTTTGCACCGCTTGTCCAGTTTATCGAAGCAAAATTACCGCCCAACACGATGCCCGACCCTATTTGGACGGTAAACAATCCCTGCGGGTTGGTGGTAATATCGTGTCTTTCGCTGTACAAAGTCGTTCCGCCCGAAATCAAAGTATTGATATTCACCCGAATGGCAACCGTAGTATTAGCCATCGCACTGCCATCGGCATTCCGCGCAATGGCCTGATAATTAAAGCTTTGAGGAATTTGCGCCTGTACACCAAAAAATACTAATAAAGAGGCCGCAAGGGCCAAAATTTGAACAATCGTTTTCATCTTGATAATTGAAAAATAAAATAGAAAGGGACTATGTTAAATAGGTTCCGGTTTATACGGTAAATTTAAGGGGAATAATATATATGGAGCATGTTACAGAAACAAAAAGGGGCAAAAAACAAATTCCGGACATATCCTGATTTTAAGAATCCTTCCAAATTCAGCTATGTCCGAATAATATTAAATAAATTCACTCCCTTCCAAAAAAATAACGCTATCTTTGTCAGCTATGCAAAAATGAGTACTTATATATGCTAACACTTCATACCATCCATAGCGGGTATTTTAAATTAGATGGAGGGGCAATGTTTGGAGTGGTACCCAAAACAATTTGGCAAAATATTAACCCTCCCGACGACGACAACCTTTGCACCTGGGCGATGAGATGTCTGCTGCTTGAAACAGGAAACCGGCGCATCCTGATAGATACCGGTTTGGGAAATAAACAAAGCCCCAAGTTTTTCAGCTACTATCAGCCTCACGGGGAAAAAACCCTCCTGAGTTCTTTAAATGATATTGGCCTAAATCCCGAAGATATCACCGATGTATTGCTCACCCATTTACATTTTGACCATGCCGGAGGTGCCGTTCAAAAAAACGAAGACAACGAATTATCCCCCACCTTTCCAAATGCCGTTTACTGGAGCAATGAACAACATTGGGAATGGGCAATTCACCCAAACGAACGGGAAAAAGCTTCCTTTCTGTCTGAAAATTTTGAACCCCTTCGTCAGAATAACCGCGTAAGCTGGCTTTCTGATGGTGATTTTTTATGCGAAAATCTCTACATCCGTTTAGTCTATGGACATACAGAGGCCATGATTATCCCCCATATTATTTTGCCGGATGGACAAACCCTGGTCTATATGGCCGACCTTATCCCATCCGCCGGACATATTCGCCTGCCTTATGTGATGGCTTATGATGTGCGCCCGCTTCAAACACTGGAAGAAAAAAAAGATTTTCTATACCGCGCAGCCGAAGAACATCAAATTTTGTTCTTTGAACACGACCGCACCAACGATTGCGCCCGGATACGCAAAACCGAAAAGGGTGGAATTGAGGTTACGGAAACTTTCAGTCTTGGGCATCTCGTCTATTAAACTTGTTTGCTTGCGCTTATTTTAAAAACACAGGAATGAACAAAATTGCATTTGTTGGATTTGGTGAATTAGGAGAGCAACTTTGGGAATTTATTCAGCATAGATATATGCCGGCGCTTAGAATTACTTTTGACGATGCTCTTCATGCAAAAGGCTATATAAATGCCCATGCTTTTTCAGACTATATGCTCGACACTTATCAGGATTACCATTTCTTTATAGGGTTAGGCTATCGGCGGCTCGGCTTAAAGCAGGAGGTACTCAATACTCTGAAATCCTTGGGAAGAAGCCTTCCCTCTTTTGTACATCAGTCTTGCTATATATCACATAGTTCCGAAATCGGGGAAGCAAGCTATCTTTATCCATGTTGTAATATTGACCGGAAGGTAAAAATCGGCAACGGAGTATTGCTCAACAATTCGGTAACAGTTTCGCACGACACCGTTTTGGAAGACAACTGTTTCTTAGCGCCCGGCGTAACCCTTTGCGGAAAAGTGCATATTGGCAACCAAACCTTTATCGGTGCGGGGACAGTCGTTTCAAACGGGGTAAAAATTGGTGAGAAAGCCAATATTGGTTTGGGGAGTGTTGTACAAAAAGATTTACCGGATGGGGTATCTGCAATAGGAAATCCGGTAAAAATTCTAAAAAAACCCTTGCGACTGATTTGAAAAAAAACGTCAGCGTTAATCAAAAGATTGGCTGTGGCGTGAAGAAAGCTCCAAAATCATTTCAAACTCTTCAGGGCTGACATCATTAAAAAAGAAATTGATGGGGTCAATTTTTGTTCCATTCTTAATCACTTCATAGTGCAAATGCGGGGAGGTAGAAGTTCCCGAACTGCCAACTTTTCCGATAACATCGCCGCGGTTCACCCATTGCCCCTCTTTAACGCGCGTACTGCTCAAATGGGCATACAAAGTTTTGTAAGAATAACCGTGATCTATCACGATATGCGTTCCATACCCACGCCCGGCTTTTTCAACTGAAGCTATCCTCCCTTTTCCGGTAGCATACACTTCAGTTCCTGACGGAGCAGAAAAATCTAATCCGGTGTGCATACGGCGCGTTTTATAAATAGGGTGAATACGTCTGCCAAAACCCGAAGCGATATGTCTCAAATCTTTGTTGGAAACAGGCTGAATGGCAGGAATACTGGCTAACATTTCTTCCTTTCGTTTGAGCAAATCTATGATTTCGTCATAGGATTTGGATTGAATATACAATTCCCTCCCGATTTGGTCAATTTTTTCAGAAGTGCTGATAATTAGTTTGCTGTTGGTAAAATTTTCTAAATGTTCAAAGCGGTTGCTTCCGCCTATCGCAGCTTTTCGGATATCGTCAGAAAGAGGTTCGGCTTCGAAAACCGTTCTGTAAATACTTTTATCGCGATCTTGCAGCCCGGTTAAAACCTTTTCATAAAGTGATGCCTTGTTGTTTAATTGGGTGAATTGTAAATGCAGATCGGCAATTTCCCGTTTGAGGTCTTTTTCTTTTGGAGAATCGATATATTTAAAAGCAATCACCACAATAATCACGCTGAACACCAAAACGGCACACCCAATTCCAAGCGCTCTGAGGAGAATATTTTTCCACGATTTTTTAACCCTTTCATATCTCAGGGTCTCGCGGTCGTAATAATATTTTACATTGCTCATAATGACAAGAATGTTCAAAAGTTGTCGTTTCGCAACAAAAACATGCAAAGTTAGAAAACTTAACCAATTCGGGCAGTATTTTTATTCTTTGCCAATCAGTATCTTGCCATCCGGTTATTTGTAAAATCGTATCTATAAAATAATGAAGCCGGTTATCTCAGCAAATTCTCAAACATTAGCTTCATTCCTGTTAAAGGGAGCTAAAAAAACGAAAATGGTAAAATTGCCCGAAAATTTCACATTTCAGGGTCACAGAGGCGCAAGAGGTTTGCTGCCTGAAAATACCATTCCTTCATTTTTGAAATGCTTGTCCCTGGGAATACATACTATGGAATTAGATGTGGTGATAAGTCAGGACAATCAGGTCGTTGTTTCACACGAACCCTGGTTTAATCCCCAAATCTGTAGTTTTCCCGATGGCAAACCGGTAACTTTCAACACAGCCCATCAACACATTATTTACCAAATGCCATATCATGCAGTCGTTCAGTTTGATTGCGGGAAAAGAGGAAATCCTGATTTTAAAAGACAAATTCCCCAACCGGCAGTTAAACCCCTGCTTTCGGAAGTCATAAAAATTGCAGATGAATATGCTGTTGAAAATAACCTTAAGATGCCGGTTTATAACATAGAGATAAAAACTGAAAATGGAACGGCCGGAGATGGGTTTTATCAACCCTCCCCACCGCTGTTTGTTCAATTGGTCAATGAAATTATCACCCGGTTTGATATCAACAACAGAGTAATCGTGCAATCATTCGATACTCGCATTGTAAAAGAGTTGAACAACCTAAAACCGGATTATCCCTTATCGTTTTTAACTGCCTCTCCTCGTAATTTTGAATCTCAAATCAAAGACCTTGGCTTTCTGCCGCAAATATATGCCCCTCACTATTCGTTAGTTAGTAAAACGTTAGTTAATAAAGTGCATCAAAATGGGCTAAAGCTAATTACGTGGACGGTAAACACACAAGCCTTAATGATAGATTTGATTGAAAAAGGGGTAGATAGTATCATCACAGACTATCCGGATTTAGCAGCAGAGTTGTTGCAACAATTCAGGTAATATTTTATTTGTAAATTTTTGTTGCCCGGATTAAACTATTTTTGATTAAAATTGTCGTAAGAAAATGTTTTTGTATTTAAACTAAAATTTTAGTTCAAAAGCTTTGTTGAATAAAAACACAAAACTATCTTTGTGTAGAATTAAGCAAATTAAGCTTATCCAAATAAAATAGTCAATTAAAAACCATCTGTTTTATGAAGAATTTACTCATTTTAGCCATTGTTTTGCTCACTTTTGGCAGCAATGTTTTTGCACAGACTGAAGAAATGAAAAGCGGCGCTTCCTACATTTTGGACGAAAGCGGTAACTTAGTCGAAACAACCAAACCCATTTTAAACTTTGAAAAAGAAACCCACGACTTCGGCGATTTACCCGAAGGCCCACAGGCAACTTACCAGTTCAAATTTAAAAATGACGGAAAAGAAGATTTAATAATTTCTGACGTTAAAGCGTCTTGCGGCTGCACCACGCCCTCTTGGCCCCGCGAAGCCATAAAACCCGGTGAAGAATCAACAATTACTGCCACTTACAGCACCAGCAAACGCCTCGGTCCCTTTACAAAAGCCATCACCATTACCTCCAACGCACACGAACCCACAAAGCGCATTTACATTAAAGGCAATGTGTTGCAAGGTGAAGTAGCGCCGGTAGATGAAACTTTACCCGTTCGTACACAATCTATCGTCAACGACGGAAACAACAACTAATCCCTTTAATAAAGCTTTTATATAGAAACCTGCCATCAAACTAAATGATGGCAGGTTTTTTAATGCCTCCATTTCTCAAACAGCCATTCAGACGAAGTCCACATAAATCAGAACGGATATTGTAATAATTGGTTAATTTTGCATCAAATTCTCACCAAAGCAACTTACAGAATTATGCCTGTTATATCCAAAAGGGGTGAAATGATGCCCGCATCTCCCATCAGGAAATTAGTACCTTATGCCGAAAAAGCAAAAGCTGCCGGCATTAAAATCTATCATCTCAACATAGGTCAACCCGATATAAAAACGCCGGAGGTGATGTTAAATGCGGTAAAAAACTTTAACGCAAAAGTAATCGAATACAGTCACTCGGCAGGCAACGAAAGTTACCGTAGAAAACTGACCCAATATTACCATAACTATGGCATTGAACTGGACTACAACGATATCCTGATTACAACAGGCGGATCGGAAGCCATCTTATTTGCCATGATGTCCTGTCTTGATGCAGGTGATGAGGTGATCATTCCGGAACCCCTTTACGCCAACTATAACGGATTTTCAGTAGCAGGAAATGTCGTGGTAAAACCCATCACTTCCAGAATAGAAAACAATTTCGCATTACCCCCAATCGAGGAGTTTGAAAAACTCATTACCCCCCAAACCAAAGCCATTCTGATTTGCAATCCCAACAACCCAACCGGGTACTTATATTCTGTTGAGGAACTTGAAACCCTGCGAAAAATAGTTTTAAAACACGACCTGTTCCTGTTTGCAGATGAAGTTTACCGTGAATTTGCTTATGACGGAGCCAATCCCACTTCAATCCTAAGCCTGAGTGGATTGGAAAACAATGCCATTGTTGTCGACTCAATATCAAAACGTTATAGTTCCTGTGGCGCAAGAATCGGAGCTTTAATTAGCCGGAACAAGCAGGTTATGGCAACCGCTCTAAAATTTGCACAAGCAAGGTTAAGCCCTCCGACCTATGGTCAGGTTTTAGGCGAAGCCGGTTTAGAGGTCCCCGAAATTTACCTGTCCCAGGTGATTGAAGAATATACCAATCGCCGAAATTTATTAGTGCGTGGTTTAAACAAAATAGAAGGCGTTTTTTGTCCTATGCCAAAAGGGGCATTCTATGTTGTAGCTCGTCTTCCGATTGACAATAGCGACCGGTTTTGCCAGTGGATGCTCGAAGAGTTTAGTTATAACGGGCAAACGGTCATGATGGCACCGGGAACCGGATTCTATGCCACAGAAGGATTGGGGCTAAATGAAGTTCGGATTGCCTATGTTTTAAAAGAAGAAGATTTGAAAAATGCACTAACTTGTCTCGAAGCAGGTTTAAAAGCCTATCCCGGAAAACAAAAGTATCCTGCAAATGCACAAGCTTAACTTATTGCTTCTGATTTGAGTAAACATATTGCCTCAAAAGTTCCCATAAAACCACCCCCACACTGACTGAAATATTGAGCGAATGTTTGGTACCCAATTGGGGTATTTCTAAACACAAATCAGAAATTTGCATCACCTCATTGCTGACACCATCTACCTCATGCCCAAACACTAAAGCATATTTTTGTGAAGGACGAATGTTGAACTCATGAAGTAATACACTTTCATCAGCCTGTTCAACCGCTACTATTAAGTATCCCTGATCTGATAAATATGAAATTGCATCTTTTGTTTGTGAAAAATATTGCCATTCGACCCAATCTGTTGCCCCCAACGCAGTTTTGTAAATATCTTTATTGGGTGGTTGAGCAGTAATACCACAAAGAAAAACACCTGAAATTAAAAAAGCGTCAGCGGTTCGAAAAACCGATCCCACATTATTTGCACTTCTGACATTATCTAATACGACGACAACAGGTAATTTTTCAGCCCTTTTAAATTCTTCTTCCGATTTTCGGAGCAATTCGTTATTAGGTGTTTTTCGCATTACTGGAACTTACATTGATAAAATTAATAGGACAGGTAAATCGCAAATCCATATATTTTTCACCATCTGATCTAAATCTGTTTAAACCAATTTAGTTTGTTCATGGTTGAAAGCAGAAGCTATCCTAAGATTTCTTAAATTTAAAGGCATTTCAACTTTTCAATCCATTTTTTTCTAAATGTTTAATCTAATTGATAATCCCAATTCATTTAAACAATTTTATCTTACCTTTATCGTTTCAAAACTTTCACCCTCTATCCTAATCATTGAATTCTGTTTATTCATCCCTCTATCCCTCATTTTACCTATGCAAAACCAATTTTTTACTTTTCTATTCTTTATTTCTCTTTCAACTTTAAATTTGTTTGCACAAACCAATGCATTTGCACAAAACGATGCTAGTCAAACAGAGAGTTTCACCTATGTTTCCGACCGCCGATATAACGTAATCCACGAATTGGACGGTGAAGTTTTTGTTCCATCTATGTATCAGATCGGGCAGGGAGATATTAATGGATTAAATCCGGGTCAAATTGTGTTAAATATTTTACCCGCAAAAATAATGATTAATGGTGTCGAGTCTTTAGGTGAGTTTCAAATCTTATCAAAACATCCTGACAGAGTGGGCTATATTTATGAATTGATGGATATTAAAGGTCAGTCTGCAAGGTTAAAAGTGGTACTTAATCAGGAAAAATTTGTGGATTTACTTTATTTTTATTCTAAATCGGCAGGGGAACACACTTTTTATCTGGCTCAAAAAAAGGAAGCCGAACTTGCATCTGAGAAAACTTATTTTACCGGTAAAAACCAGTATTTTGTACGGGCATACTCAAATCTTATTGATAAAACATTTTTCCCTTATTCCATGATTGATGATGCCACTGTTTCGGACCAACCTACGAAAATAAAGCAATCAGATAATCTGTCTTTTGTTTTTGGAGAAAATACTGTTACAACACCAAAAGGAACTTTCGATATTAAAGATGCCAATACTTATACCTACAACCTTCAGGGTTTTCCATCGGTTAAGTCTATGATTGAGATTAATCTGAAAGGTAAATCGGGTAAAGTTTTGGTATTTCTGAATTTTAAACAGCAAATAGAGTTAATTGAAGTAGCAAATTCTCGTTATTTTTTAATGCCTTAATACGGTTTTTTTATCATTAAAAAAGAGGGAGCGGTAATATATCGCTCCCTCTTTTTTATTTTTTAACCCTTTGTTTATTCTCTGAATTATGTTATCGCTGTATTTAATAAGCAGTGCGAGCTTTACGTTTTGAAAAGTAAAGAAGATCCGTCAATGTTCTTATTACAGACAATTTATTTAAATTGGCATATTTGCCTAATTTTAACCGGTGAAATAGCAATTTTACTTTTTTTTGATTGTCAAATTTTATCAACCGCCATTTTTAATTATCATTCTTAAGGTATATGAGGACTTTCATCTTTTTGATATTGAATAGTTTGGGTTGCTTTATTTTCTTATTTAACACTGTTCCTTTATCTGCACAAACTTTAGCTCATGACCGGGTTCAGTTAATTCAAAGAGGTCAAAATTTTTCGAACTGGCTGGAAGCTACCTGGCAAACAAATTACCCCAATCCTACTGCTTATACCCGCCAAAGTGTTCAAGATATGAAAGAAGCAGGGATGAAATCGTTGAGATTGCCCGTAACGTTTGCTCATTTTACTGATCAACTCCCGCCTTACAATATACATACAGACAATATGACTTTTGCACTCATAGATTCAGCAATTGTTTGGGCAGAAGAATTGGACATGATACTCATAATTGACAATCATCATGGTTGGGAAATCAGCACAGGTAACTATTTAGAGCAAATTCCAAGAATGGCAGCTATGTGGAAACAATTGGCTGAATATTTTAACGAACTTGATCCTGAACGATATTTCTTTGAAATTTGGAACGAGCCTCCCCTGTTATTACCCGAATCTATCATTCGCCCCTTTTACCAAGCATGTATAGATTCAATCAGAACAGTTACAACTCAACACACCCTTCTTATAGGTGCACATGCCGCTAACTTAGGATTAGCACTTGCTGTAACAACCCCTTATGAGGACAACAATATAATATATACTTTCCATGTCTATGAGCCGTATAATTTTACACATCAGGGATTTCCATGGGCTCAGCCTTTTCCTTTTCCAACCGGAACTCCTTTTCCACTAAATAATAATGATACTTTGCTGACAAACATTTTTTATTCAGTATCAGGCTGGAGGGATACTAATAATGTACCGGTATTTTTGGGAGAATTTGGTGTTGGAATTCATGCTGACTATCAAAGCCGGTGCAACTGGATGTCGCATATTGGAAACTTGATTACAGAGTTAAATATTCCATGGATTTATTGGGATTGGCAGTACGATTTTAGTTGGTTTAATGAATTGCCTTCCATAGAAGAAAATGTCATTAGCTGTTTCAAAGAAGCCTTGCATTTGTATGAAGACATAACCGTAGGAAATAATGATTTTCAAAAACAAATTCCTCAAATTTTATTGTACCCAAACCCTTTAGATTCATCAATGGATCTAAAAATTTTAACTTCACAAGATTTGAAACAAATTTACATTACTGATCTGTCTGGAAAAGTACTGAAACATGAAACACTGAAAAGCGTGAATGTTGAAGAAGAATTTTCCATCAGCCTGAGTGAATTTAGCACGGGCACATATTTCACAGTTTTCACAACTTCAAATGGGCAATTTACTTTACCTTTGTTGCTTCGTTGATAATCTGCTAATTACATGATACAAAAGAAATTTTTGATTACCGGGGGTGCCGGCTTTATTGGTTCTCATTTAGTTCGGTTAATGGTTAAAAAGTACCCTCAATATCAAATCATAAATTTAGATGCGTTGACTTATGCCGGAAATCTCGAAAATCTTAGAGATATCGAAATTTACCCTAATTATATATTTGTAAAAGGGAGCATTACTGACCTTTCTTTTATCAACGAACTTTTCAGCGCTTATCAATTTGATGGGGTCATTCATTTAGCTGCGGAATCTCATGTTGATCGGTCTATACATCAGCCTACTGATTTTGTAATGACTAATATAGTTGGAACGGCAAATCTGTTGAACGCCGCCCGTCATTTATGGCAAAATAATTTTGACGGGAAACGTTTTTTCCATGTTTCAACAGATGAAGTATATGGTTCTTTGGGAGAAACTGGATTTTTTACTGAAACAACAGCTTACGATCCACGTTCACCTTATTCAGCAAGTAAAGCGGCATCCGATCATTTGGCGCGGGCTTACTGGCATACCTATCAATTGCCTGTTGTCATAACAAATTGTTCTAACAATTACGGACCCTATCAGTTTCCTGAAAAACTTATTCCATTAGCTATCCATAACTTATGTAATTTTAAATCCGTACCTGTATATGGAGATGGGCAATATACAAGGGATTGGCTTTGGGTAGAAGATCATGCTTCGGCAATTGATCTGGCATTTCATCATGGAATGAATGGCAGTACCTATAATATCGGTGGCAGTAACGAATGGAAAAACATTGACCTGATTAAACTGCTTTGCCGGATTATTGACAATAAATTGCATCGGGATAAGGGAACATCCGAACAGTTAATCACATTTGTCAAAGACCGCCCGGGTCATGACCGCCGCTATGCCATTGATTCAACTAAAATCCAAACCGAGTTAGGGTGGAAACCTTCATTAAGTTTCGAAGAAGCTCTAAATAAAACTGTAGATTGGTATTTGTCAAACGAAGAATGGTTAAAGCACGTTACTTCAGGAGAGTATCGCCAATATTACGAAAAAATGTATGGTTAAACTATCTTAGAAAAGCCCTTAAAAACTAAAAAATGCAGTCTTCACTTTACAACCATTCTTTTCATCAAAACACTTTAAAGCATTTTTCCATTCTTATAACCGGAGGAGCCGGCTTTATAGGTTCTCATATAGTTGAATATTTATTGTTTCATGGAGCAGGAAAGGTTCGTGTAATTGATGATTTAAGTACGGGTTTTCGGGAAAATATTGAGCCTTTTTTGAAAAACCCGGCTTTTGAACTAATCGAAGGTGATATCAGACATTATCCGACCTGTGTAGAATCTTGTAAAGGGATTGATTTGGTCTGTCATCAGGCTGCAATCGGCAGTGTGCCCAGATCCATTGAAAACCCAATATACACTAACACTGTAAATGTGGATGGATTTGTAAATATAATCAAGGCTGCTTATGAAAACAAAGTGAAAAGGGTGGTTTTTGCTTCTTCTTCTTCAGTTTATGGAGACGATGTAACATTACCTAAAAAAGAAGAAAAAATTGGAAATCCTTTATCACCATACGCCGTTTCTAAACTCACAAATGAATTATATTCCCGTGTTTTTGCTCAAGTTTATGGGATGGAATTTATTGGATTAAGGTATTTTAATGTTTTTGGACCGAGACAAAGTCCAAAAGGGGCTTATGCAGCAGTTATCCCATTATTTATTGAAGGTTTGAAGAGTGGAAATCCGGTTTATATTGATGGAAATGGGGAACAAACACGCGATTTTACGTTTGTAGCCAATGCAGTTCAAGCCAATATTTTGGCTATGTTCACACAAAATCCTATTGCAATCAATCAGATATACAATGTAGCTGTTGGAGAGCAATATTCAGTCAATGATTTGTTTAATTTGCTTGCTCGTTTATTAAAAAGCGAACAACGCCCGATTTATCGCAATTCGCGTAGTGGTGATGTTAAAGTTTCATTAGCAGATATTACCAAAGCCCAAAACATTCTTAAATACGAACCAAAGGTAAAATTTGCAGACGGTCTTCAACAAACTTTATCTTATTTTAAAAAAGTTGAACCAATTTCTGTTATTTAGACAATAAAGTGGCTTCTTCTGAAATTTTACGAATTCTAACTTTTGAAATGCCGATAGATGCTAATAGATTAGGATCTTCTGCAATTTCTTTGCAAAGAACAATCTTTCTATCCAATAACTCACCTTTTTCGGTTTTTGTCAAAGTTGTCAAACAAGTTAAAGGATGCAAACCGGTTCGGTCTATATGTTCTTTGAGACTTTTACCTTCAGGATAATTCCAACCCAATAATTTAAGTCCTGAACATATTCCAAACTTAATGGCATCATCAGAAAAATGTGTGTTTGTTACAACCCATCCAAACATGTTTTTCCCTTTATTTTCTTTTAAATTCATTTGAGCATTTTTTACATCTTCAAATCTGGATTTTATATAAAGGGAAGTCTTTACATCTGTAATTACACCACGGCCATTGTGATATTTACATTCAATAAAATGAATTTCATTCTTGAAGCTCGCTAAAATGTCAATTTCGTGTTTTACACACAATCCATTTACCATCACCGAAACGTCAGCATCATATCCCTGATGTTTTAAAATTTCAGCAAAATATTTTTCAAAAGGATACCCCGATGGTCCTAACTCCATAATAGCATTTTTAAGCTTGTATTTTGCTGCAAACGGTTTTTGATTTGTACTTCGCAACATTGAAAATGCCAGGGTATAGATTTCTTTGGTAGTAATGTTTTCATACAATTTACTGACAATATTGTCAACAATCAACTCAATAGTTTGCTCATCAGCTCCTGATTTTCTAAGAGAGTTTTTAAGTTTCTGAACATCAAAATTTGTTCGCTCCCCGGATGCTTTTGTAATGATTTGATTTTTTAGCATTATGGATGATTTAAAGGAATGTTGGTTTAGTTTTAAGAGTTCTTAACAAAATCCTTAACCAAAAATGTTACTAATTATGAAGATTCATGCTAAGTCCTATATGGTTATTCCCTCCCGATGCATGATAAAACGCTTTGCCATAATTAAAAGTAAACCTTTTTATTTTTATTCCTGCTCCAAAAGAAAATCCTGTTAGGGTTCTTTTTGCATTTATTCCCATTTCCTGCCTCCTTAAATGATTGTATCCGGCTTGAATCATGAATACTCTTCCTAAGTAAATTTCACCGTTAAACACCAGGTGCCTGAAAAATTTATCTACAATATATTTTTTATCTGAATTGCTTTGATTGTTATTGAACAAATTATTATTTGCCTGTAATGCCGGATCATTAAATCTGATATTCCAGCGATGTAAATGGTGTGCTATAATGCTCAATCTGAAAGGAAGATATTTTAATCGTTGTGAAATACCCAATTGAATATCAAAAGGCAGATTTTCTCGAGTAACGTAATAAGTAGAAATCTGAGTTCCAATATTTTTAAAAGTCAATCCTACAGAAAAATTACTTTCCGGATGTCTGTAATACCCCCCAACATCTAAAGCAATCCCAAAAGAATTATAGCTTTCCAGATGTGAGCCAATAATTTTTAAGTTGGCACCATAGGAAATGGATTTGTAATTTCTGGAGCCTCCTAAATTGAAGGCATATTCACCTCCGCTAAAAGTTCCGTTTTCCTGTCCTGTTTCATCAGTCAGTGCAAATTTTCCATAAGAAATATATTGTAATCCTGCTGCAAAAGTTGTGGCTATACTGTCGAAATGTTGAGCATAAGCGACATACCCTTGATGTATTCCGTCAAAAAAGAGATGATGGTTAACCTGCAGAAATTGGTGCATTTCGGGATTATAGAGCGCAGGATTTTGAGTGCCAAAACTGACATCTTGATCTGATAGGGCTATCTGATAACCACCTAAAGCGCTAATTCTTGCTGATTGGGGCATGGTTAAAAACATATAGGTACTTTGCCCTCCTGTAACCTGAGATAAAACAATTAAAGGACAAAGTAAAAGAGCGAATAGGATGGGGCATTTTTTTGACATGTTTCAGGTGATTTTGTTGTCAAGATGGCATGATTAGCAAGACGGTTGCAGATGTCGGATTATTTAAAAACTACTATTTTTATAGATAAAATAGAAAAAGCACTAAATCACAGTAAGTTACTCTGTAATTTAATGCTTTATAAAATTGTATTGTAAAAGCGACAAACTACAAAATTTAATTGCCAAGTTTTATTGAAAGCAGTTCTTCTAACTGCTCTCCGTTGATGTTTTTGGCAATTATTTTTCGGTCTTTATCCAGCAAATAAAGTTCGGGGGTTATGTCTATATGGTATTTTAAATAATATTTGCTTTCATAAGTCGGGTCATAGACATTTGTGAATGCTAACTTTTCTTTGGCAATATAAGCTCGCCATTTGCTGTCGTCAGTTTCAGTAGCAATTGCATAAACATCAAAGCCCTTGTTTTTGTATTTGTCCCATGCTCTTTTTACAACAGGGGTCTCTTTTTGGCAGTGTTCACAATCCGGATTGTAAATATAAACCAAAACATAATCGGACTTTAAATCATATAATGATCTGTACTGACCATTTTGATCTTTGGCTTTTACATCCTGCCCTATTTGCCCCAACAAGCTGGCTTTTAACTCATTGGCTTGTTTGCGCAGCCCTTTGATTTCAGTAGAATCTGACCAAAAAGCAAGTTCATGAGTAAAGTATTTATCAATCATGTGAACATAAACAGCCTCACCACCCATCATTTTGGTTTTACCAACCTGAAATTGCAATGCTATCCAATTAGCCACAAACTTGAACATTTGCTTATTAGCTTTTGACAAATCTGTAACGATTGTTGCAGATTTTATAATTGAGTCTTGAAGCTGTGGAGTGATTTCAAGTATATAACGCTTCAATTTATTGTGAATAACCGGGGTTCTGAGCAGGCGTTCATCAGAAAAATCAACATCTTTCCAAAATTTTGAACGGTATAAATAGGTTTGCATTGCTGTGTCTAAAGTTCCATCTTTCTTTTTGGGTTCTTCTACTAAAGGGTTCTGTCCTGCGATTTTAAATTTAGTAAAAAAAGCAGTGGGGTGGCTTTTCCTGAAACCTTCAATATAGGCCATCCTTTCTGCAACCAGTTGATCTTGTTCTGCCTTAATTTTTAAATATTCGGGGCTGTTTTTAGTAGCAGCATCCAGTTGCCTTTGAATATTGCCAAATTTATTATCAATATCTATTTGGTAAACCAAACTTTGGTACAACAGCGTATTATCTATGGAGTTTGTTACTTCCATATTCTTGACAAAATCTGATTTTTTGGTTTTCATTGAAAAATGTTGATTTGCATCAACAATCATCTGAAAATTTTGGTTTTGGGGTAAAACGACAAAATATAATCCTGCTAAATAAACAGAGTCCCTTTCAAAAATAAAAGAACCATCCTGATTGATGACAGCTGAGTCTGCAATAAAATTTTGATCACCAAAAACACCAATTAGTTTTGCAACACCACTGTTTATTCCTTCAACAGAAATTTTGATTTTTGCATCTTTAGTGGCCGGCTCTGCACTATCAGAACCAACAATAGGTTCGGATTGATTTCCGCTTTGACCATTGCTGCATGCTATTAGCGCAGCAATTAGAATGAGTATAACACTGAATTTCTTGTACATATTATTCTAAGATTATCTTTTAACTTATTGATTAGGAGGAGATTCATGTTGAATGGCTTCACCCGCACCTTTGCGCAGTTGTTTTAAAAAGTCGGAAGCAAAAATGAAGTTAAATAAAATTTCATTGTTGGTATTCAAAATATCATTGCTACTACCCTCCCATTCTTTAAATCCTTTGTGCAGAAAAACAATTTTTTCACCCATCCCCATCACTGAATTCATATCATGGGTATTGATTATGGTAATTGTTTTGTATTCATGAGTAATATCGCTGAGTAACTCATCTATTAAAAGGGCTGTTTGGGGGTCTAAACCAGAATTGGGTTCATCACAAAACAAGTATTTGGGGTTTAAGACAATTGCTCGTGCTATCCCTACCCTTTTCATCATGCCTCCACTAATTTCGGCGGGATATTTTTTGTTCGCACCAATAAGGTTTACCCTTTCCAAACAAAAATTTACCCGGTTTAGCTTTTCTTTAGATGTCATGTTGGTAAACATATTTAGGGGGAACATGACGTTTTCCTCCACAGTCATTGAGTCGAACAATGCGCTGCCCTGAAACAACATGCCGATTTGAGTTCGAATGGCTTTTTTTTCACGGTGAGAAAGTGCGGTAAAATCAATTCCATCATAAGAAATGGTTCCACTTGTTGGTTCCAGCAAGCCAACCAAACATTTAACAAAAACAGTTTTGCCAGAACCGCTTGTGCCTATCACTAAATTGGTTTTGCCTGCTTCAAAAGATGTGCTGATTCCTTTAAGAATTTCTTTGTCTTCAAAAGATTTTTTCAGATTCGTTATTTCTATCATCTTTACTTGGAAAAATTAAAAAAAATGGTTGATGTTTCAGGTCATCAACAACGCAACAACATAGTCAAAAAATATGACCAAAATACTGCTGAAAACAACTGCTCTTGTACTAGCCCGGCCTATATCTAATGCACCGCCTTTAACGTAAAATCCTTGATAGCAAGCTACTGAAGCAATTACAAATGCAAAAATAACCGATTTAACCGTCATAATAACCACATTAAACGGATCGAACAAATACAGTAGTCCTTTTTGATAATTGGACGGAGAAATACCGTAGTTTTCAGCAGCCCAATAGCCGCCAAAAATACCCAATGTTGCTGAAAGCACAATTAAAGGAGGGATAATAATGATGGACGCAGAAATTTTGGGCATTATCAAATAACTGTTGGGGTTAATTCCCATAATTTCCAAGGCATCAATCTGTTCTGAAATTCGCATTGTTCCCAACTCGCCGGCAACATTTGAACCAACTTTGCCGGCTAAAACAAGACCCGATAGCGTAGGAGCAAGTTCGATAATCATGGTATCGCGAACAATATATCCTATTAAATATTCCGGGAAAAAGGTACTACCTAACTGATATGCAAATTGAAGGGCAGTTACGGCTCCAACAAACACTGAAATCACCCCCACTATTATCAAAGATCCCACTCCTACCCCGTTCATTTGACGAAGCAATTCTTTCCAGTACATCACATAGTTTTCCGGTCGCGAAAACATATCGCGAAGCATGATCAGGTATTTTCCAAAGTGATGTAAAAATTTCATGGGTTGTTTAATGTGTACTATTTTATTAACTCAAAGTATTATGACTTGAAGGATAAGAATTATTTTAACAATGCAAAAGCAATAAAATAATCAGCTATTAAAATTAATATGTTTGACAACACAACAGCTCGTGTACTTGCCTGTCCTATTTCAATCGCTCCACCTTTTACATAATAGCCCTGAAAACATGAAACAGAGGACAAAATTAGTGCAAAAGCTGCCCCTTTTGTCAGCATCAACCTAACATTAAAAGGCATAAAAAAAGCTCTAAGTCCCCGTTCATATTCTTGAATGGTGCTGATATCGGCAGCAATAGTTGCAAACAGCCCTCCAAAAATTCCAAGAATGGCTGCTATGATTATCAATGCAGGAATAGTTATTAAAGCAGCTAAAATTTTAGTTCCTAATAAATAACCTGCGGAGTTAATTCCCATGATTTCGATGGCATCAATCTGAGAGGTTATTCGCATATTTCCCAATTCGCTTGCTATGTTTGACCCAACTTTACCGGCTAAAATCATACAGGAAATAGTAGGAGCCATTTCGATAATCATAGAATCTCGGACAATAAACCCTACATAATATACGGGCACTAAAAAATCCTGAATTTGATAAGCAAATTGAACTGCCGTTACCGCACCAATAAACAGTGCCACTACTGCAATAATTGGAATTGATTCAACGCCTATCTGATTCATTTGACGAAGCAATTCTTTCCAATACATCGAATTCTTTTCGGGCTTGCTAAACATGCGCCCTATCATTATACTAAATTCGCCTATTCGTTGTAAAGGGTTTTGCATAGTTTTATAAGCCGGAACCTTTCAATAAAAAAATGTAAAATCTGACAAGTTTAGAAAACCAAATACAGATGTTAATTGACTGCAATTTGCTTTGATACTTACTTTTTTTCGATTTTTGTAATCTTTAGCACTCAATTTAAAAAGCAGTTCGCAAAGATAGTATTTTTTATATACTGCTTTAAAAGATTGCTCCAGACATATCAACTTCATAGCTCTTTTCGATATGTCCTCCACCAATGACATCGTTCCCCTCATAAAAAACAGCAGATTGTCCGGGTGCTATGGCATCTACCCATTCATGAAACAACACGTTCATTTTATCTCCATCCTGTTTTATATAGGCGGGAGCCCCAATATGGTGGGATCTTATTTTAGTTGTGGTTTCCATTCCGGCAATAGCATCCGGATATTTTACCATATTAATGTTTTTGACAACCATCCCGTTTTGTTGAATTTCTTCCTCAGTCCCCAAAACAACAGTATTAGTTTCAGGAATGATTTTTACAACATACACCGGTTTTCCTAATGCTATTCCTAACCCTTTGCGTTGACCGATTGTGAAGAATGGATAGCCATCATGTTTACCCAAAATTTTACCGCTGACCGAAACAAAGGTTCCGTCTTTGACCCGTTCTTCCAAACCGGCTACTTTTCTTTTTAGAAACCCACGATAGTCGTTGTCCGGGATAAAACATATTTCGTAGCTCTCCGATTTTTGAGCCAGATCATGATATCCCCATTCGGTTGCCATTTTGCGAATTTCAGATTTGACAAATCCTCCAACTGGAAACATGGTTCGTGCCAGATTTTCCTGACTTAACCCCCAAAGTACATAAGACTGATCTTTCAGGTCATCAATTCCTTTGTAAATAATGTAACGTTCGTTTTCAAAGCGTTTTTGAGCATAATGACCGGTTGCAATAAACTCACAGTCTAAGGCATTTGCCCGCTTTAACAATGCTGCCCATTTGATATGCGTGTTACACAATATACAAGGATTAGGAGTTCGTCCGGCTATGTATTCTTCTACAAAATTATCAATCACCCAATCTCCAAACTCTTCCCTGATGTCAATAATAAAATGGTGAAATCCAAATTCAACGGCAACCGCACGGGCATCGTTAATAGAATCCAAACTACAACATCCGGTTTCTTTACCTGTGCCTCCGGATGATGCATAATCCCAGGTTTTCATTGTTATTCCAATCACCTCATATCCTTGTTGATGAAGCATTGCGGCAGTTACTGTACTGTCAATCCCACCGCTCATTGCTACCAAAACCCTTCCGTGTTTGCTCATTTGTCTTTCAGTTTGTCTATTTTTTGTGTTCTTCTTAACTACAAAATTAAGAACATTAAAGTTTATCAGGTTTCTTGTTTGAAACAAAACTGTATTAATTCTGAATTCTTGAAGTAAAATCAGCCCATATCTTTTTTAAATCTTAGTTTGTTTGACAATGTGTTTGAGTGGTTTTAAAAAAAATGGGAGCTTAGTTTATGGTTTGTCTAAGTGTCAGGAAGTTAGTTTGTTTTAAGAATAAATAAAAACGAAAACAAGAGTGTTACCTTTCTTTGGCAGATATAGAAAAACACACCCCAATTATAAAACCATACATTTATACAATAATATAACATTAATTAAAAAAGCAACGATTTTTAAACCTCATTTATCTCAACTTATCCATATTTAATTTAACAAACCTTAACCATTGTTTAACATTTGTTTTGATTTGTTGGGTATATCTTTACAACTCAATAAAATTTGGCCTGTTTTTTGGAAATTAGTTAAGCATAGTAGTCTTTTTCATACATACATGGTGGCGTTAAGCAGTTTTGTCTGTTTAACGCTTTTTTTCTTGAAGACAAACAAAGTGTTACAAATAAGCGCGTTTTTTTCAGGTTTCTAACATTTGAATTTCCGGGAAAGGTTTTCAATTCAACATCCTAAGAAACAGGTTACATTCAGATTCTATAAGTTTCTTTGATTTTTCTTTAACTACAATATTTATACTCTTCTAACAAATAGTTACGAATCGGGTTAGAAGTGGTTTTTTGAAAAGTTTAACTACTTACCACCGACAAAATTATATATTTGCACAAAACAAGGTAAAACATCATGAGCAAGAAAAAAACAACTCCCGTTCATCAGGAGAATACAGCAAAAACCAGGCAACATAAAGCAAACCGAAACACAACTTATCTGAATTTTCAAAATCGAACAGTTTGGATGTTGGCTGGAATCGTTTTATTTTCCCTGATTGTCCTTTTTCCGGTTCTGAAGGCTGATTTTGTCAATTGGGACGATGATATTTATATAACCGAAAACCCCTTGTTGGTCAATTTGGGTGAAAACCTGAAAACCTATTTTACCGAACCTATTGCTTCAAATTATCACCCCCTTACTATTCTGTCGCTGGCAATTGATTTTCAAATAACCGGAATGGAACCTTTCTGGTATCATTTAGTCAATTTAATTTTTCATTTACTCAATACTGTATTAGTATTCTATTTTATATTACAAATCAGCCGGCAAAAACAAGATGTTGCTTTAATTGTTGCGCTATTATTTGCTATTCATCCATTGCACCTTGAATCGGTTGCATGGATTTCTGAGAGAAAGGATGTGCTATACACCTTTTTCTTTATGCTAAGCCTGATTTTATATTTGAGATTTCTGGAAAAGCCCAAAATAACCTTAATTGCGCTAAGTCTTTTTATGTTTGTTCTGTCAGCATTGAGCAAGCCTGCTGCAGTAACGCTTCCGGTCGTACTCATTTTGTTGGATTGGTACATGGAGCGCAAGGTTAATGTAAAATCACTTGTCGAAAAAATTCCGTTTTTTATAATTGCCTTTATAATTGGTTATCTGACTGTAATCATCCAATCAAAAACAGCAATCGGCAGTTTTGAGAGTTATACCATTGTTCAGCGTTTTATGTTTGCAGCCTATGGAACGGTTATGTATATTGTAAAAATGTTTATTCCTTACAATATGTCTGTATTACATCCTTATCCTGATGTATCCAAAGGAGTACCTATGGTTTATTATCTCACATTTTTAGCCGCCCTTGCTTTGTTAGGGGCTGTGGTTTGGTCTTTCAAACGCACAAAAGTGGTAGTGTTTGGGATGTTGTTTTATTTGATCAATGTTGCCTTAGTACTTCAGTTTGTCAGTGTGGGGATGGCCATAATTTCTGAACGTTACACTTATGTGCCTTATATAGGGCTGTTTTATGTGTTGGCAATGGGGTATCATTTTTATAAGAACCAAAGACCTCAAATGGCAACAGGATTGACAATTACCGTTTTGGCTTTTGCAGGTTTATTGTCGCTTGTAACATTTAATCGCACAACAGTTTGGCAAAACAGCGATTTGCTTTGGACAGATGTAATCACCAAATATCCGGACAAATCGCCCGTGGCCTATAATAACCGTGGAAATTATTTCAGAAATGAAAATCAACAGCAAAAAGCCCTTGCCGATTTTAATAAGGCCATTTCACTTTCATCCGATTATCAGTTAGCCTATGTAAACAGGGGGAATGTTTATTTTACCTTAAACCGCAACGATGAAGCCATCAAAGACTACAACAAAGGCATCGAACTCAAGCCGGATGATGCCAAGGCTTTTTGCAATCGAAGTGCGGTTCAGTTTCAATTAGGCTTGTACGAAAAAGCGATAGAAGATGCAACCCGTGCACTGGAGTTGAAGCCGATTTATCCCGATGCATGGCTGAACAGGAGCGTTACTTATGCGGTATTGAATAGACATGAAGAAGCGGTGAAAGATTTTGACAGTTATATCAAATACAAAGACGACAATGCTAAAATGTATAACTGGCGGGGTATTTCTCTCAGGGCTTTAAAAAAATTGCCACAAGCGCTCCTTGACTTTGATAAAGCAATACAAATGGATGGTAAAAACGGAGAATTTTATTTGAACAGATCTTATACCCACAATGAATTAGGAAATCGGGCACAGGCACTTTCTGACGCATTAAAGGCTAAAAATTTAGGACAAAAGGTGGAGGATTCTTATCTGAAAGGATTGCAATAAAACAAATCGTGCAATTAGAATTTAATTGAAGCCTCAAACTGTTGTTATAGCCTGACAAAATCCTTGTATTTTTTAGTTTCAAAAAGTTGTTTATTGTCATAATGCTTTATATTTGCCTTTTAACCAAATGCGCAGCATGAAAAACTTATTCGCATGTTTGTTGTTTGTCTCAGCTTTAAGCTTGCAAAACCTGGTTTTTGCCCAAAACAGGTCAGTAGCTGTTGTTTATGACAATTCGAAAAGCATGACAGATGCCGGGCAATGTGAAGGTATTAATTATGCCATGCAAGTTTTGGTTGGATTGCTTCATCCTCAGGACGAGTTGTTTGTTTTTAAAATGCACCCTGCAGTTGAAACCTCAATCAACCTTAGTGGAAAACAGGAATCAATCCAAAAGGTATCTTCTACCTACGATTGTCTTGCAGCTACAACCCCGTTTACCTCTGTTGTCAAAGCTTCGGTCAGATTAAAATCGAGTGTCAAAAAAGAGAAGTGGCTCATTATTCTGTCAGATGGAGAAATTACCGAGCAAAATTTTGAACAAAATCAACCGGACGAACTTAAAACACTGGTTAATCAAACCGGAGGGAGGGTTATTTTCCTCAATGTTAATCCGGCTTATAGTGTGATGGATTCTTATCTTGCCAATAGTGGAGCAACCACAAAAACCCTGCGAACACAAGGCAACTTTACCGAAATCATCAACACGATGGAACAAGTTGCCAGCAATATTATGTCTTTTTCAAAGGGCATTCAAGTGCAGCAACAAGGCAACAAAGCTGTTTTTAATACTCCTATTCCTTTGAGAAGAGTAGTTGTATTACAGCAATCCTCACAGCCCTCTGTCAATTTGCCTAAGATTACCAAAGCAGCCGCCGAAGGCAAAACCCTACTGACTGATAAATCCTATAAAGCCCATAAAGCAAAAACAGGTTATAGTATGTCGGGAAATGTAACCCATCTCGAAGCAACCCTGGGGTTAATTCCAACAGGAAATGTAGAAATTGAGTTTAGCGCAGCACCCGACATGAACCGCACCAAGTTTCTTCCCGAAGCTGCGGTTAAACTTTCTACTGAATTGTCCGGAGGCATTAAGTCAAAACAAGGCTCTCTCTATAAGATTTGCGATACGGTTAAAAATGTCGTCATAACTGCATCCCTGACAGACGATAATAATCAAAACATATCTGATGAAGTGTTAAAAAAATGTACAGTTCAGGCCATCAACGAAACTAATGGACAGAAAACAACTTTACGTCTGAATGAACAAACCAAAACCTTTGTCGGAACAGTCCCTGTTACAGGTAACAAAATCGTTTTATCAGTTTCGGCAGAATTTACAGGTTATTTTAATCTACTTAGCAGTATTTACACGCTTGAAAAAGAATCGTGTCCGGTTCCAAATGCCGGGTTCGATGTATCGGGAGGTCAGGCTACCTTGCGTGCAAAGGTTACCGATTTAGACAATGCTCCTTCTTTTACCGTAATTCCCAAAATTATTTTAGACAACGGGACTTCACGAATACCGACAAAAGATGAGCTAAAACTTTTGGAAATAGTTCAGGTCAATGAAACTGACCTTTATTTGAGTATTCATAAAAATGATGACGGCACCTTTTCCATTCGTCCCGTCAAAAGACTTTGTGCTTGTTTTACACCTACCGGCACTGACAATCTGACATTTGAATTGAAGTCAAATTCACCGTCAATTAAAACAACAACCAACAACAAGCTTGATTTAAAAGTCATTATAGAAAATGACACTTTTTGGGCCAAATGTGGATGGCTGATTATTGCCTTGCTGATTTTGGCAGTTTTAATTTGGTATATTTATGGACTTATCGTTAAGCCGCGTTTTTGCAGAGGGAGTGAGATTGTTTATACACGCGAAACGAATATGATGAAAAACAGAGCCAAAAGCTATCCTTTGCCGGGTGGATTTTTTGAACGTTATTTAGTTCCCTACAAACCGGAAAAACAAATTGTCGGCAGTGTGCAATTCATAGCAGGTGTTCGTTGTGGACATGTCCTTGTTGCTGCAAAATCACAAAACGAGTTTATGTTTTTAATGGGAATGCCTCTGGATAAACCGGGCAATAAAGATGAACGCCTGGCAAATGGTGAAAACCTCGAAATCGTCAGACAGAGTACAAAGGAAAAGTATGAATACCGAAAGTTAGAACATAACGGAAATTTGTTTAATTAATCTATACCAACAAACAAAAGACAACCTTCTGAGAAATTCAATGTTGTGAACTATGTTTTAATAATAATTACAAAGCAAACCTTTCAGATCATATTTTAGATACTCTAAAACCCGAATAAAAGCAAGCCCAATATTATTTTGCATATCAAATGAAAGAAGAAAATACACCCACAGATAAAAACAGCGAAACAGAGCGATCCTTCCGGAAATTGTTAATAGAGCTTAAACCTGTATTTGGCAGAAAACCAAACTTGCAAAGCCTGTTATTTCTCATCGGAGTACAAGAACTTGGACAATTGCACCGGGAGTTTTCAAAAGAAGAAAAACAAGATCTTATGCACCTGGCGGTTTGTCGTTTATTAAGTCAGTGCGGGTATTTTTCTTTGGAATATATTGACGAAGAAGGATGGCCTCACTATAAATCAGAAAAGGCAATACCCGAAAACATTAAAGGTCTTGCTCAACAAGAGCACCTGTTAAAAGAACAAATTTTGATTTATTTTGGTAAAACATCGGGCAAACTTGCCGGAAATTAAACACAGAAAAAATTTGAGGTGTTTTTTTCTAACAAATTGTATCTTTGCGCCCTGTAAAAATCAAAGTTCTCATTTTTAACAATTCCATTTTAATTTTTAAATAACAGAAAAATGAAGAAAATAACTGTTCTTTTATTGGTTTCGATTGCCATTATGGTATCCTGTAATCAAAAACCTCAATCAGACACCACGAAAACCGAAACCACAACTACAACCGGAACTGCAAACACACAAACACCACCACCAACCCAACAATCACAAACAAATGAACAAGGCCTCATCAGAGGTATAAATCCGCAAGAAATGTTAGAACTTATTGCCAAAGCTAAATTTGATAAAGACATAGATGCCACAATAGAAACCAGCAAAGGGGCAATCAATGTTACCCTTTTTGCAACCAAAACCCCTAAAACTGTTGCAAATTTTTTAGGTCTTGTTGACCGTGGTTTTTATGACGGGCTTACCTTTCATCGTGTAATTAACGATTTTATGATTCAGGGCGGATGTCCGTTGGGAAATGGCCGTGGTAATCCCGGTTACCGGTTTGATGATGAGTTTGTTGACGGTTTAAAACACGATGCGCCGGGTATTTTATCAATGGCAAATTCGGGTCCCAATACCAACGGCAGTCAGTTTTTCATCACTCACAAAGAAACCCCCTGGTTAGATGGTAAACATACAGTATGGGGAAAGGTAAAATCAGATGCCGATCAAAAAGTAGTCAATTCTATTGTTATGGGAGACCAGATTATTAAGGTTACCTATAAAAAATAGAGTTTGTTTTCAGGAAAATCTAAGCAAACTGACATAAATTGTAAGTTTTAAAGTTCATAGATTGACCTGACTTTTGAAACAAACTCTTTTATAGTACTTCAGTCAGAAAAACATTTTTGAAGTAATTCATCTATCCCTTTTTTTTAGTTAAAGCCTTGCTCCTTATCGCAAATGGAGCAAGGCTTTTTTCATGGTATTGTCATAATTTGAGGAAGAAGGAGATTTTCAACTATATCGGCATCATTTGTGAAGCATGTTTTGATAACTATTTTCCGTCAATTTTATCCGGTTACTATGAAAAGCACCATTACTTTTTTACTCGCTTTGTTATTCTTTCTGACTACCAAAACAATACTGGCACAAATTCCGGTAATGAGAAACGATTACAATCCCAATCCTCAACCCGGTACTACGATGAGCATTACCCGTATAAATTCGGGTGCAATTACCCAGGGAGCGTCAGGAGCTGCGATCACCTGGAATTTTTCCACACTAACTACAGATAATATTAAGACCGGCACTTTTGTTTCTCCAAATGCTACGCCCTATGGAACTACTTTTGCCGGAGCAACGACAGCCATTGCCTATACCCCCGGTATTGAATATGGCTCATATACTGCTAACTACGAATTTTTTAATATTACCAACAGCGGAATAGCAAAGAGTGGGTTTGTCAACAATGCTTCTCCCCCCATCGCAGTTACTTATTCGGACCCAAAATCTTTGATGCCATTTCCGTTTACTTATACAAATACTCATTCTGACAATTATGAAGCATCTTATATTTCCGGCACTTTCAATGTTACTGAAACCGGCAGTTATTCTATCACTGCTGATAGTTATGGCACTTTAGTACTTCCTTACGGAACTATTCAAAATGTTTTGAGGGTCAGAATACAGGAAAATATGACCCAAACCATAACTGGTTTTGACCCCTTTAACTATACTATTGAAACTTATGCCTGGTTTCACCCAAAACTTGCTTACCCGTTTTTCAGTATTACTTCAGAATCTTTAAATGGTTCTCCTCAGCCCAGCATTATAGCCAGGTATATCCAAATTCCGGGTTTTGATGACTCTTTGCCTGATATTGTTGATGTTGAACCTGTTGAATGGTCTGATGGAATAAAACTTTATCCGAATCCTGCCCATGACCAAACTTTACTGAGTTTTAACATCCTTCAAACTTCACCGGTACAGATAGTGATGATGAACCTGAAAGGTCAGGTTGTTCATCAAATTGTCAATGACATTTTACAAGCCGGACAACATCAAATTACCATGGATATTGGTTCTTTACAGCAGGGGATTTATCTGATTGCTGTTCAAACGCCACATCAAAAGAATACAATGAGGTTGGTTGTACAATAAACCGGGTGAAACATTGACTCCAATTCTAATGCAGATGAACTAACGAAAAAATTGCAAACCATTTTCACTTGTCAGACCATACCGTTATAGCAGCAGATGATGAGTTTTTAAAAAATGTCCTGAAAGTTGTAACTTGCGCCGGATAAACAACAATCATGGTTAAATTAAAATCCGACTCAAAACCTGCCCCTTTAGTTTCCCCTAAAATACTTCTTCATGCCTATGAACTGATGCAAACTGCGCGGCGAATGGCTGAGATTTACGATGCCAACCGGCAAATTTGCAAATATGTACACAGTACTTCCAGAGGGCATGAAGCGATCCAGATAGCCGTTGGTTTTCAGTTAAAGGCAAGCGATTATGCCGCACCTTATTACCGCGATGAATCCATGCTGTTAGCAATGGGATTTACCCCCTATCAACTCATGTTGCAATTGCTGGCAAAGGCAGACGATTATTTTTCCGGAGGCCGCACCTATTATTCCCATCCTTCTTCTACACTTATAAATTTCCCGAAAATACCGCACCAGTCGAGTGCAACAGGGATGCAGGCAATTCCCGCAACCGGAATGGCGCAAGGCATAAAATATAAGGAATTAAAAAAATTGTTGCCTGAACCAAACCAATCTATTGTTTTATGTTCTTTGGGAGATGGTTCCGTTACTGAAGGGGAGGTTTCAGAGGCCTTTCAATTTGCAGCATTGCATCAATTGCCTATTTTATATTTAATTCAGGACAACGATTGGGGAATTTCAGTCAGTGCAAAAGAAGCCCGTAGCATGGATGCTTACGAGTTTGTTTCCGGATATATTGGAATCAAAAGAATGAGAGCAAACGGAACAGACTTTGTTTCGACTTATCTGGCTGTTGAAGAAGCAATTGCTTATGTGAGAACTGAACGCAAACCATTGTTGCTGCATGTTAAAGTTCCGTTATTAGGACATCACACCTCCGGGGTAAGAAAGGAATGGTACCGTTCAGAAGAAGACCTTGCAGAACATTCACAGCGGGACCCGGTTCCGCATTTAGAAAAATATCTGTTAGAACATAAAGTCGCAACTGCTAAAGTTCTGCAAGGAATTAAGGAAAACGCCGGCAGGCTGGTAGAAGAAGATTTTAAAAAAGCGGTAGCGGCTAAAGAACCAGACCCGGAAACCCTGCTGTTGCATGAGTTTGCTCCTACTCCTGTTTTAGAGGAAAAAGGCATTCGCAGCCCTGAACACGGTAGAAAAGTGGTAATGGTTGATGCGGCACTTTATGCCATGGACGAAATACTGCACAAATATCCTGAGGCGGTGTTTTATGGTCAGGATGTAGGCAGGAGATTGGGAGGTGTTTTCAGAGAAGCAGCAACCCTTGCCGAAAAATACGGAGATGAACGTGTTTTTAACACTGCAATTCAGGAAGCCTATTTAGTCGGTTCAACCGCAGGAATGTCGGCAGTCGGGTTAAAACCAATTGTCGAAATTCAGTTTGCCGACTATATCTGGACCGGGGTCAATCAGTTGGTCGTTGAATTGTCGAAGTCCTGCTATTTATCAATGGGAAAATATCCGGTTCAATCTTTAATCCGTGTGCCGATTGGCGCTTATGGCAGCGGGGGGCCGTATCATTCAGGATGTATCGAATCGAGTATTCTGGCTGTCAGGGGAATAAAAGTGATTTATCCTTCAAACGCCGCAGATATGAAAGGGTTGCTAAAAGCAGCATTTCTCGACCCAAATCCTGTGGTATGTTTTGAACATAAAGGCTTATACTGGTCGAAGGTTGCCGGAACTGATGATGCAAAAACCATTGAACCGGATGAAGACTATATTATCCCTTTGGGAAAAGCAAATATTGCTCTTGCTGCCGATGAGAAACAAGTACAGACCGGAAATACTCTGGGTATCATAACCTACGGAATGGGGGTACATTGGGCAAAAAACGCCGCCCGTCAGTTTACCGGAAGTGTAGAAATATTAGACCTTCGAACTTTAAACCCATTGGACGAAACCGCTATTTTTGATTTGGTGAAGAAACACAACAAGATATTAATACTGACCGAAGAACCTGTTATGAATTCATTTGCTCAAACTATTGCCGGACGGATTGCCGAACATTGTTTTGAATATCTGGATGCACCGGTTCGTGTAATAGGTTCTGCAAATGTTCCTGCTGTTCCGCTCAACACAGGTTTGGAGGCAGCTATGTTGCCGAATGCCGAAAAAGTAGCGGACGAAATAGAGAAACTGCTGAATTGGTAAAGCAAAATCCGGACTTAATTCAGAACAAACCGGAGATATTTGTTCCTGAAACAGATAAAGTTCTTGTTTTCCGATAGAAATCTGTCCTCCAAATGCCAAATTGAAGGACAAATTGTTGTGAGTTTGTTTAAAATCCGTATTTTTGTCAATTGTAAACCTATTCATCACTAAATATCCAAATAATAATGAAACAAGTGGTTACTTTTTTATTGATTCTTAGTTCTGCTGTTTTGATGACAACTGCTTGTAATGCGCAACAAACGGCAAAAGAAAAACAACACCAAAACGAAAATTCTGAAGTTCAAACCGGAAAAAGCGAGGAATCTCCTGTTTCTTCAGTCAATGAAAATCCATCGCGTTCGCACGAATTTAATCATGGATATATGGTTCTTCCCGGTTTTACCCCAACCGGAAACCCGGAAACCGACGACATGAACTATGCCAAAGCCAAAAAAGAGTTTGTTGCTCAAAATCCGGACGATTATATCCAAAAAATGAACGACCTGACCGAAACAGCCAAGAAAGAATGGTTGAGTCAGCAAGTTCCTTCCAATACTCAACGCGATTCGAATCTCATTCAAATTTCCAAATCCCGGTTTGACAATATGACTGAAGCTGAAAAGAAGAGAATTACCGATCATCCTCAGCAATTTAATATCGTAGAAGACTGACAACCGGTCTGTTTTCCACAAAAAAAAAGCCCTGAAGTTGCATTGCTTCAGGGCTTTTTATTTTTACAAAATTCTATTTTCTGTTATGACTGTTTACTTAATCTTGCGTTCAGGAAGGGTATAATAAAGGTTAACACTAAGCCGGTTACTGCTCCGGTAATAATTTCGTCAACATAATTTTCCATTGCTCCTCCCTGACTGACTCCTATAATGATGAAAAACACGGCACCTAACAAAGCTCCAAGGAGATAGAAGTTGATTTTAAGCCGTTGCGTTCCGGCAAAACCGATTAAGGCACCTAAAATAACAGGAATGAAAATGTAAGAATAAACAGTACTGCCGCCAAAAAGCAGAAATTCAATAATTCCTAAAATTAATCCTGCAATTGCTCCAATAATGATTTGGTTGTTCATAATTAAAAAGATTTGAAAGTTTGTGAATGTTGTTAAGGACGATGATACCTTTTTAGGTCACAAACTGTACCAGATTATGAATACCACTTCACTATCTATAAGAACCCACCCCTAAACCCTCAGGGGAAGGAAATTTAAAGACCTTTGTCAGTAGTTGGCGATTCAAAATTAAATCATAGTTGGTATAATATATATGCAGCTACTCATAGAATTGCTGCTTATCCAACTTAATCTTTTTATTTCACAATAACATTTTATCGTTTTACCTTTATGCCTGTCGTTATTTTTTGACCTTTAATCTTAATGGATGAATCGCCGCACATTTCTATCGAATTTTGCCCCTGTTTTCCCCAAACCGGCACTACTGCAAAGCGGACTCGAACCCTATGATGAAGCATGGAATAATCAAACTGCTGCACATTTACTGAGGCGAACAACTTTTGGAATCAGAGCCAATGAGATTGAGCAGATTGCAGCAATGGGATTAGAGGCGGCTGTGGCGCAACTCTTAACTGCTCCTGCCGGAAATGGACAACCCATTAATTACTATGCCGGAGGTGATGGCTTTGTCAGTTTGGGAAACAGTTGGGTGCCACCGGCAATTGTCAACGAGTTTTACGAATTTGGGCGAACCAATTCCAATAAACTTTGGCTCATTAACCGTATGCTGACCAGAAACCTGACTGTTTTTGATAAAATGGCTTTGTTCTGGCACAATCATTTTGTGGTTGAATCGGCAGCAGTCGGCTCGTCTGCCATGATGTATAAGTATTTTGCGGCTATAGACCAATATACTTTTGGAAATTTTAAAACCCTTACCCTGGCAATCAGCAGAACGCCTGCCATGTTGAGGTATCTGAACGGGGAATACAATTCGGCTTCGGCACCTGACGAAAATTATGCACGCGAACTCCAGGAATTGTTTACCATCGGCAAAGGCCCCGATGCGCAATTTACCGAAGAAGATGTGCAGGCAGCCGCGCGGGTTTTAACCGGGTTCAGAATCAACCCTTTAGATCATACTCAATGGTTTTTCAACGGTTTTGAGCATGATGCAGGAGATAAACAATTTTCCGGTTTTTATGGAAATACCATCATCAACGGTCAATCGGGAGAGTATGGGCAGTATGAATTAAACAACATGCTCGACATGATATTTGCCGTTCCTGAAGTTGCCAGGTTTATATGCAGAAAGATTTACCGGTACTTTGTCTATTATCAGATAACTCCGGATATTGAAACTAATATCATTGAACCGCTTGCCGATATTTTCAGAAATAACGACTATGAAATTCTTCCCGTTTTGGATGCTTTGTTCAAGAGCAGTCATTTTTATGATTCAATGAATTTTGCATGTTATATAAAAAGCCCCTTGGACTATATCCTCGGAATTTGCCGAAATTTTGACATCCCCTTTTGGACCGGAAGCAGCAATAATATTTTTTACCAAAACTGGCAGGTTGCCAATGCCAACCGGTACAAATGTTGCGATGTGCTACATGACCGGGCAACTCAGACGGCTATGGAAATCGGCCAACATCCTTCTGTTTCGGGCTGGCCTGCTTTTTATCAGGAGCCCATGTTTAACGAAGTATGGATAAATTCGGATACCTACTCCAAACGGATGGAATTTGCACATCAACTTTGTCAGAATGGAATTAACACCGGTTATCTGCAATTTTCAAATCCCTCTAATTTTACTTTAAAAATAAATCTGACCGGTTTTGCATTATCCCTTTCGCAACCGGAAGACCCCAATTTATTGGTCAGCCAAACCATCGAACGGCTTTACAGCTATCCGGTTGATGAAGAATTTACCGCCTATCTGAAAAGCTTCCTGCTTTCAGGCACCGGTGAGGATTATTACTGGACATCTGCCTGGAACAATTTTGTCGCTTTTCCCGATAATATCACTTATAAAACGATTGTCGAAACACGATTGCGCAATATGATTGAGTATATGCTCACTCAACCGGAATATCAGTTATTGTAACAAACCCCTGACTTATTTTAACCATCCATTTATCTATGCAAAGACGTAAATTCCTACAGACATTGGCTCCGGCAATTGTTTTGCCTTCTTTGTTGCAAGGGCTGACAATCAGGGCTTACAGCGCTACTCCATTCATACAGGAACTTTCAGCCCTGCAAACCGATACTGACCGGGTGTTGGTGCTCATTCAGTTAAACGGTGGAAACGATGGACTCAATACCGTAATTCCCTTGGATCAATATGAAAATCTTCAGGCGGCAAGGGGAAATGTTCTGGCAACCGAGGATTCCGTTTTACCCCTTTCAGGAACAACCGCCACCGGTCTGCATCCTGCAATGGAAGGAATGAGGCAGCTCTACGAAGAGGGCAAACTCAGTATAATTCAGGGGGTGGGATATCCCAATTTCAGTTTTTCACATTTCAGGGCAACCGATATTTATGCAACAGGTTCGTCCGGGATTGAAAATCTGGAAACCGGTTGGATAGGGAGATATTTAGAACACGAATTTAACGGGTTTCCGGCAGGTTTTCCAAACCCGGAAATGCCCGATCCGCCCGCCATTCAGCTTGGATTGGGTATTCCTTTGTTGTTTCAGGCTGCCGCTACCAATATGGCAATGACCATCAGCGGCCCCAATGTTTTTAATAACTGGGTAAACGGCGGTGGATCCGGTTTACCGTCAACTCCTGCCGGCATTGAACTGGCATACCTCAGAACTATTGCCCAGCAAACTCAGAGTTATGCTTCACAAATTATTGCCGCGTCAGAAGCGGTAACTTCACAAAATCCCAACTATCCGGAAGCCGGTGTGAATGAATTATCCGATCAGCTCAAATTAGTCGCCCGTTTAATTGCAGGCGGTTTGAAAACCCGGATTTACTTAGTTTCTATCGGGGGGTTTGATACCCACTCCAATCAGATTGGCGGCGGAAGCTCCAATACCGGCACTCATGCCACTTTGCTGGGTAAAGTGTCTGATGCAATTAAAGCTTTCACAGACGACCTGACTTTTCTGAACATTGAAGATCGCGTGTTGGGGATGACTTTTACCGAGTTCGGGCGAAGGGTGAAAGCCAACGCAAGTGCAGGCACTGACCATGGAACCTGTTACCCCATGTTTGTTTTTGGCACAAATTTACAACCCGGTATGGTGGGAGTTAATCCGGTTATCCCTGCTTCCGTAGGGGTCAATTTTAACCTGCCAACACAACACGATTACCGGGCTGTTTACGGTACTTTGCTCAAAGACTGGTTCTGTCTGCCGCAAACTATTGCAAACGACATCATGCTCCATAATTTTACCGCTTTGCCGATTGTAAATGCGCCTTGCTGCATTTCTCCGCAACCTGTCATCACCGGACCTGTTACTGTTTGTCCCGAAAATATCGCCGTTTACTCCATCCCTGAAATAGCAGGCAGTACTTATATATGGACGGTTACCGGTGGAACTATCCTTAGCGGACAAGGAACGAATACTATTCAGGTTCAGTGGGAAAACAATCAGGCCGGCAATGTTCAGGTTTCACAAATACAATAAAAAAATTCAGTCATCCATCAGTTTCATAAACACCCGGACTCATCATGAACAATCTGCCCAAAGTTGCGGTGGTTATCCTGAACTGGAACGGAAAACAATTGCTGGAACAATTCCTGCCGTCTGTCCTGTCCTCGGATTATGAAAACCTCGAAATCTATGTGGCAGATAACGCTTCGACCGACGATTCTGTAAAAATGCTGGAGGAAAATTTCAAGATGGTCAAAATTCTGCAACTCCAACAGAATTTTGGATTTGCAGAGGGGTATAATCAGGCATTACAGCAAATTTCTGCTCCTTATTCGGTGTTGTTAAATTCAGATGTCGAAGTAAGCCCCGGTTGGTTAACCCCGATTATCCGGTTGATGGAAAAAGACCCGTCAGTTGCGGCATGTCAGCCTAAAATTCTGGCTTATCACCAAAAAACCCATTTTGAATATGCAGGAGCAAGCGGCGGCTGGTTGGATATGCTGGGATATGCCTTTTGCAGGGGACGTTTTTTTGATCAGTGCGAAGAAGATTCTGGTCAATATAATTCCACTGAGGAAATATTTTGGGCATCCGGCTGCGCTTTGTTTATCCGTACACCGTTGTTTTACAAAATTGGAGGATTTGACCGTCATTTTTTTGCCCACATGGAAGAAATTGATCTGTGCTGGCGATTAAAAAGGAGTGGTTATCGCATCATGGTTTGCCCGGATTCTGTGGTCTATCATGTCGGCGGGGGAAGTTTACCCAAAAGCAATCCGAGAAAAACGTTTCTCAACTATCACAACAATTTAGTCATGTTGTTTAAAAATCTTCCTGTTTTAACCCTGTTATGGCTCCTGCCTTTCAGGATGTTGCTCGATTGGATTTCCTGTTTTAAACTGATTGCAGAAAGAAAATTCCGGGATGCCCGGGCAATCCTTAAAGCGCAGTTTTACTTCCTGAAAGGAATAAGGATCTGGTATCGGAACAGAAAACAAACCGGTAAAACAGTATCAAACAATCTGCAGCCGCAGGTGAAAAACTTCAAGAACCTGACCGGATTATATCGCGGAAGTATCATCGTCAGGCATTTTTTGTTAGGCGTTAACAAATTCAGTGCCCTTAAAAAAGGGTAAAACGTTAAATTTTTAAGTTTTGCAAAAAAAAAAATGATACCAAAAGATGCAAAATTGTAAAAAGAGTTTTAGATTTGTAAACAATAAACAATTCATCAAAAAACCCAACTAATATGCCTCCACGGGAATGGATTTTTTCCACCAATACTTTTTTATCAAACACAAAGGGCACCTACCGGAAATCCCTCAGGCTGTTTACCGATACGCACGCAAAACTGTATGAAGAAGTTGCCGATGCAGACATCGCCGTCATGTATGGCGAGTTAGACCCGGTTTTCCAGAGCTTCGTAATAACCTATAACAGTTGGGGGGCGGTCAAAGGTACCTATCACGGAAAAACAGTCGGTTTGGAAGAAATTTTGATTCAAAATATGCCGCGCGAAGTCAGAAAATGGGAAGGTGCCGTTCGTGCAGTTTTTGTCGAAGACAGCCCCACAGAAGTAGAAATATTTCCAAACAAACGAAACCCTTTCCTGAATGGAACTTATGAAGACCGGATTTCTGCCGTTGGTGCTTTGGCTTCAAAATTGCTCGAATATCCCGCCCTTGCAGCTACTCAACTTGTCGTTCAAAGTTATTACAATCAGCTTGAAGCCACAAGATTGCTCCAGCAACAAAAAGAAGGTGCGGTAAAAGCGCTTTCTGTCATTTTAGAAAATCAACGCATCATCGTTTGTCAGGTCATGTTTGGCATTCTTGGTTTGTTAATCCATAAATATAAAACTGACCCCAACGATTTAATCCGGTTTTTTGACCTCGAATTGCTGAGAGAAACCGGTGGAAGCGAAGATGAAGAACCCGAAGAAGAGGAACCACCAACGCCTCCAGAAGAATAAATTCAAGTAATTGGTTAATAAATTATAAGTCATTATCGAATCTGACTGCCCTTTTTTCAGGGCAGTTTTTTTTTGCCCTTTTTCCGGGCAAATTGTTGAAGCGGGTAAACTATTCTCCTAAATCTTTGCTCAATTTCCAGGGTTGTAAAATAGCTGCCATCCTGAAATCCATATTTTTATTGTTAATCAAAGTTAAACTTTGAGGCATTTCCATTTTTGGAATCGGTTCAAAGTTAAACTTTAAGGCATTTCCATTTTTGGAATCGGTTCAAAGTTAAACTTTAAGGCATTTCCATTTTCGGAATCGGTTCAAAGTTAAGCTTTGAGGCATTTCCATTTTCGGAATCGGTTCAAAGTTAAACTTTGAGGCATTTCCATTTTCGGAATCGGTTCAAAGTTAAACTTTAAGGCATTTCCATTTTCGGAATCGGTTCAAAGTTAAACTTTAAGGCATTTCCATTTTCGGAATCAATATTTCTATGCCGGATTGATTAAAAAAGTTTTGACAGGTTACCAAAAACCTTTACATTGACAAATAAAAATAATCAGATTTGTGCAGGACAGAACCGCAGGTTTTCCGTAAATGAAACTTGTGGTTCAGTTCAGAAAGCGGTACATTCGGGAATTTGAAACCGGCAATAAAAAGACAGCCCATGAAACTGAAAAAAACAGATTTTATCAAAGCCACCATCGAAAGGAATCGCCCGAAAACCGGCGAGCGGGGATGGAATGACCACCAAACGCCAACCCCTGAACCTGAAACAGACGAGCGGCGGATTTTGCGGTATGAACATTTGGCAGAGCACCGGTTCGAGCCTTTCGATTTGGCAAAAGAGCGGATATTGGGGCATAATGATTTGATGCCGGTCAATTACCTCCTGCACGGATATTTGTCGGCAATTCCGGTTTGCCGCATCCATATCCGCAACGAAGCCGGCGGAAACGAGGGGTTCGGGACGGGTTTTTTAGTTTCTCCCACCCTCCTGCTCACCAATCACCATGTTTTGGAAAGTCCGGACATGGCTGAAAAAAGTTACGCCGAGTTCAATTTTCAGTACCGTTTGGAGGGTATTCCCGCTGCAACGAGCTTATTCAAATTTCAGCCCGGATTGTTTTTTACCACCCATCCCGATTTGGATTTCACCTTGGTTGCCCTGAGTCCCGTTTCCCACAACGACCACCGCCCAATTGCCGATTTTGGGTATTTATACCTCAACGAACATACCGGCAAAGCCCTTGTTTCCGAATATCTTTCGATTATTCAGCATCCGGGCGGCGGTTATAAACAGATAGCCATGCGCGAAAACCGGCTGCTGACCTCCCCTCCCGGCAGCCATTTTATCACCTATTCCACCGACACGACTCAAGGCTCGTCAGGGTCTGCGGTGTTTAACGACCAATGGCAGGTGGTGGCGCTCCATCACAGCGGCGTTCCCAGAATGGATTCTGCCGGCAACTATTTGTGCAAGGACGGGACTGTCTGGAAACCCGGCATGGAAGAAAACCTGTTAGACTGGCTGTCGAATGAAGGGGTGCGCATCAGCTCGGTTCTGGATTGGATAAAAACTAACCACGCCGGCAACGCACTGATTGATGAAATGCTGGAACAACTGCCGTTTCCGGCACAAAACTACCTGCCTCAGTTGCAGGTAAATGCACTGCAAAACATCCCAAACCCTTATGTGAATCTAACGCCTGCTTCGATTCAGTCTTTGTTTAACCAACAAAAAATTACCCTTCCAGTCGAGCTGACCATCCATTTCAAAACGCCCGAAACCAAGACCGGAAAGGAGGAAAACGAGCATGCCGCTACTGAAGACGGGGCGGAAAATGACCCCAGATTTGAGGTGAAAAAATCCAAAAAACCGGATTATTCCAACCGGAACGGCTACGATTCGGCATTTCTGCCCCACGAAAATTTCTGCATCGAAACCGAACTTCTGACCGACGGGCTTCAAGACCTCTTAGCCCCCCTGTTAAATCCCCTGCCCGGAAACCGGTACCGCTTGGATTATACCAATTTTTCGGTCTATATTCACAAACACCGGAAATTATGCCTGATGACGGCGGTCAACATAGACGGCAACCTGACGGTCGAAATTACCCGCGAAAACACCCCCTGGATTTTAGACCCGCGAATGTCAAAAATTTATCAGACCGGCCCCGCCGTTTATGCCAAAAATGACCTCGACCGCGGCCATTTGGTCAAGCGGCTCGACCCCGTTTGGGGAACGGAAGCGGAACTTGCCAACGACGACACCTTTCATTTCACCAACTCCGCTCCGCAGCATAAAAACCTGAACCAAAAAACCTGGCTCAGCCTCGAAAATTATATCTTTAAAAACGCCCTCTTGTTCGGGTTAAAAATTTCTGTATTTACCGGCCCCGTCTTTGGTCAGGACGATATCCCCTATCGCGGCGTTTTGCTCCCGCTTCAGTTCTGGAAAGTGGTCGCCATGATAAAAACAGACGGAACCCCCTCAGTTAGCGGATATCTGCTCAAACAACCGGATGAAATTGACGATTTCAGAACCACCGAAGGCATCAGCGACAGCGGTTTCGGGCAGTTTAAAACCTATCAGGTATCGCTGAAAACCATTGCCGGCCTGACCCAAATCCCGTTCGACCGGTTCAGTCAGTACGACCCCATGGCAACTCCCCAAGCCGAAGAAAGTGTTCAACTGCTTGAAATATTGGATGCGGACGACCTCCGGCTTTAGCAAATCAGGGATTGTATCCCCTGCGCCGGTTTTGAAATATCGTTTTTTTCTTAAAAAAAACCGCTGCCTGTTCCGGTCTTGTGGATTTTGGAACGGCCCGGAATTAGGAATTTTGGCGAAATAGGTAAATATTTGCATAAAAAACAACGCCTCAGCCTATGCCGGAACCCATAGCAACCACGCTCCCACCCTTTTCAAAAACCGACCGGTGGCTGATTGCCGCAATTTGCATCCTGCTGCTCATTGCCCTGACCTCCCATCTCCACGTCCTGCCCCTGCGCGCCGAAGAACCGCGCCGGGCATTGGTAGCCCTCGAAATGGAGCTTTCCGGCAACTATATTGCGCCCACCATCAACGGTGTTTTTTATTACAACAAGCCGCCGGTTTACAATTGGTTCTTAGTGTTGCTCTACAAAATAACGGGTTCTTACGACGAATGGGTGGTAAGACTGCCGGGGGTCATTTCCCTGATTGCACTCGGTTTGTTCCATTTTTTTGCCACAAAACGGCATACCGACCCGCAAACCGCCCTGCTTTCGGCCTTGTTTTTGGTAACAAGTGCCGATATTCTGTTCTATTTCTCGCTGCTTGGTGAAATTGATTTGTTCTACACCCTCTTGGTCTATCTGCAAATCATCGCCATATTCCATTTTTACCAAACTAAACAATACGGGCTGCTTTTTGCCGTCTCTTATTTTTTTGCCGGCATCGGGCTGCTCACCAAAGGGTTGCCCTCCCTTTTGTTTCAGGGGTTAACCGGGCTGGGGTTGGTTATTTCCGAAAAAAACCCGCGCCTCCTGTTCAGACCGCAGCATCTCGCCGGCATCCTGATTTTTCTGCTCACCACCGGTTTGTACTTCTATCAGTACAGCAAATACAACGATGTAGGGTTATATTTTGCAAAACTCCTGAGCGAATCCACCGAACGAACCATGATGGAAAAAAGTTTTTTCCAACAAATCCAGCATCTGTTTTGGTTTCCGGTCATGTTCCTCAAAATTCTTGCGCCCTATATCCTGTTTCTGCCCCTTGTTTTTCACAAAAGCATGAGGCAGGCGGTACTTTCTCAGCCCCTTCTGAAATTTTCCCTGATGTTCATCGTCGCCAATATCTGGATTTACTGGCTCTCTCCCGGCACCAAAGACCGGTATTTATACATGTTTTTGCCTTTTTGTTGCACCATTTTAGCCTTTTCGTGGAATAATTTTCCCCAAGCCATGCCGGTTTTTCGAAACCTCTCCACAAAAATCATTGGGGCAATTTTAATTCTCCTGAGCCTCGCATCGCTTGCCACCGCCTTTTTACCGCAAACCAAAGAGGTACGGTATATTTACCTGCTCGCTCCGGTTTTTGGCGGCCTGTTCGCAGCCCTGTTTTGGGCATGGAAAAAAAACAAAACTTCACCGGTTCTGCTGCTGATATTAGCCGTTGTTTTATTGCGGATAGAATTTAACATCACCATCATTCCCATCCAACTGCCCGAGTTCAGAGAAAATGCCGTCCTGCCCGATTTGGAAAAAATCATGGCCATCACCAACCGCCAACCCGTCTGTTTGGCCGGCCGCGAGCAAACCCTGCATGTCGAAACTTTCGGAATTGGCGGCAGCCCCTTAGTTGCTGCCGACCTGATGCAACCTCCGGTCATGCTGTTCCGAATTTCCTATTATTTAGCCAAAGAAACCGGTCAGATTATGGAATTTCACCCCACCCCTCAGAGCGGCAGGTATTATCTGGCAGAAAAATCGTTTGCCGAAACCATATCCGCCAACCCCCTGCACGAATTTTTTGAACCCCGCAATAAAATCAACTATGTGCTGTTCAAAGCGGAGTAGGTGGGAAATAAAAAAACCCCTTTGCCGTAAAATTGCAAAGGGTCTTTTTGGGGTCAGCTTTGAAAAAGAAAAGCGCGGTCTGAACGGAAAAACCTCAATCGTCCCCTTCCTTATATTTTTTCTTAAAGTCTCCCCGTTTAAGGGCTTTAAAAAATTCTGCCCAAGCAAACACATCAAAAATACGCATGTGCTGAGTTTGTCCGGCAGAGTAAAGGCTCTGCGAATACCGGCGCATCTGATAGTCGAAATTTTCCATTCCGTCCATCTTCATCGTATAGGCCAATTGCTGTATCCTTTCGTGGTCGAGGTTTTTTTCCGCCCTCATAATGTCGTCGTCCGGAATATCGAGCGCAAGAAAAGCCTGCTTAAATTCGTGAGGAGTCGGCCAAGGGTAAATCACCGCAGTTGGCAGTAAAATGGTGTCATTTCTCATAAACTGAACCACCGAATAAGTATTATCTGTCAAATCGGCCGGAACCACCAATTTAGCTTTGTCATATCCAACCGCCGAAAACAACACCGTATCCCCTTTATGCACCACAAAAGAAAAGAACCCCTGAATATTTGAAACCGTCCCACGGCGGATAGATTTGTCCCAGATACTGCAATAAGGAATCGGATTTAAACTATCGGCCGACATCACAATGCCCGACAACTGCACCAATTTTTCGTTCCCATACTGAGCAAATGCTTTCGGGCTGCCCACCGTCAGGGCCATCAAACAGCAAAAAAGAAGGATGGGGTATTTAAAAGACATAGTTCCGAGCAGATTTACCGGAATAACGCAAAAAACGGAACTTTAGTTGTGTTTTACCGCTTATGTTTGCCCAAATTCTGGAATGTATGAACCTACAGTACGGTAAACAAAAAAAAAGCCCCGCCAATTGAGATTAGCGGAGCTGAAAAAACTTTAATAGTTAAAGGACAAAAGTTAGTTGATATGTTGATAAATATTGACTGCCTCCTGTTCGATAAATTTGCCGATCAGGTTTTTATTCCGGTCATAGAGGTAAAATGTCGGAGTTTCTACGGCATCGGGGAAGTAGGTAAATATTTTTAGATTGGGGTCATGAAGAAAAATCACCTTTTTATAACCTTCGAAATACTTTTTCTGAAACCCGGCTATTGATTTCGGGTCGCCAAACGAAACCCAGACCATGTTCACGTTTTTCAGTTTTTCCATATTCTCTTTGATTTGTGCCGCCTGTTCGTTGCAATGATCGCAATCGGGGTCAAAATAACCGACCAACAGATAGTTTTCAAATTTTACCTGATCGGAGGTAAACACATTGCCGTTGAGGTCAAAAAAAGAAAAGAAAGGAAGTTTTTTGGCAGCAGGAGTTTGTGCTTGTGCCTGAAAGGCTGAAAACAGGGCGAAAAGCAGGATTAGGGTTGTTTGTATTTTTTTCATGGTAAAAATTTTTTTTTAAAAACCGCCATTTGACTTTTCCATAGGGTTAAAGTTTAACCGGGGGATCAAAAAATGTTAAAAATGGGGTAAAAGGTTGATAGAATCAAATCAGGTTAAAAACGGATGAGCCGCGAAATATTGAAACCAAGCCGGAATTCTCCGTCCAACCAGTTTCTCGACGTATTCGGGATATATTGGTTTTCGATGATTCCGGGTGAATTTGAAAAATTGATATGAAAAACATGGCCGGCAGTTTTGATTTCAAAACCGATGCCCAAAGGCGGAAAATATTTCAGGTCATCGTCTCCTGCATCCTGATTGTTCTGTATTCTGTATTGGGAAAAATACTGGTAGTAATCCAAAATAATGGCATATTTATGGTTAATCGCAATGCGCGAGCCAACGCCCAACGAAAACAGCAGGTTTTCATCCCCAAATTTGACAAAGTTGCGGTATAACAAATTGGGCATGACCTGAAGCGAAAAATGATTCCCGAATTTGCGGGCAATCATCAGTTGAACATCATAACTCATCCGGTGAGCAAATTTTTTAAATGCCGTTTCACTTTCCTGATTCACCGTTTCGGCTTTCATGGTCGAAACCACCGCATTGGCAAACAAACCGACCGTAACGGGAATATGATTGTCGGAAGTTTGTTGTAAAAACCGGTATTTTACCATCCCGTCTATCAGGTTGCGGGGTCCCAAAGCCCCCTTGCTCCGCCCGATACCAACGGTAAGCTCATCGGTAATGCCAAATTCAAAAGCAAGTCTTATGTCGGTAACATTATCTAAACCAAACAGGTTTTTGATTCCTCCCCGCTCGCCGATAAGGTCATTAAACCGGTGTGTAATTCTCACATCGAGGGCTTTTTTGGGAACGGTCTCCACCGTCTGAGCATTGATGAGGCGCGTAGAATAAAAGGTATTGCTCACTTTGTCGGACACCTCCTGCGCAGTAATGCCGGAAGTAAAACATCCAAAAACGAACAGGGACAATATCAGATTGTAAACAGGCTTTACCATACAAAATCCGGTTTTAGAATACGAAGGTAGTTAAAACTTTAAAACCAAAAACCCCTGCACCATATTGTACAGGGGTTTTTAAGCAGTTCAAAAAAAATCTTTATTCAGAATACAGTTTAAAAAGGGCGATTTTTTAACATCAGGTTAGCCAAAAAAAATTGCCGGTAAAAGCGGATTACTGAATCCAAACTTTCTGAGTTTGTAAAGCCCCGTTGTCGGTTTGCAGGCTGATCAGATACATCCCTTCGGGGAAAAGTTCTTTGTTCAGCGTCAGTTGTTGCTGATGATGCCCTGCGGTTTTTTCGCCGTCAAACAGAGTTTCGAGCAACTGCCCTTTCAGGTCATAAAGTGCAATTTTTACCTGAACATTGCCGGACAAGATATATTGTACGCCAACCGTATTTTCGGTAATCGGATTGGGAAATGCGCTGAAATGATGATTGGGTTGGGCAGCATCCTCAATACCTACCGATAAACCGTTGATAGTCAGGGTTTTGGTATAAATCAAATCGCCCGATTCAGCCCCGTTTCCATTGGCGGAATTACCGGCTGCATAAAAGGTAATCGCCCCAACGTTTGAAGAAGGCGCAGTCCACTGGAAAGTATAGTTACCCGAATTTGGGTTAGGAATATTTTTGTGGAAAATATACTGCCGCGATGACTGAGAAGCAGTACCGGTAAAATTGGGAGTATTGCCGATAAAAGTACCGACGCTTTGGTTAGAGCTGTTGAGCGCAACCATTTCAAAACCATACCGGATGCCCGAACCGCCTCCGTTGTTCACGGTAAGTCCGATGACATAAGTCGAATCGGGATAATAAAACAACCCCGAACCCGCTCCTGCAAAAAAGATATTGACCGAACCCGGACCGGTATTCGGTGCGCCGCCATGACAACCAACGCCGGCACAGGTCAACTCTCCCGGTGCGCCTGTTCTGCCCAAAGGAGGCTGTGCGCTGTTCGTATGTACGTATTGATTGTTCCAGAAAGAAAGGCCAAGAAAGAAAACAAGGGTAAGTAGTAGAATTTTTTTAGTCATTGTTGAAAAGAGGTTTATGAATGATAATTAATATAAAGCAAACATACTGCGAAAAAAAGACTTCCTGACTATTAAAAGGCAGTTAAGGTTTCTTGAGTCGTAAATCGGACAAAGACGGCTGCAAAATAAGCAACCTTAACGACAACTTAACCATATTTTAATCCACAACTTTGGTCTGTAACTCTTCCAAAACTGCTAAAATCTGCATTGCATGGGTTTTGGTCTTTACTTTGGAAATAATTTTCCGGATAATTCCCGAAGGGTCAATGACAAATGTAGTCCGGTAAATTCCGGTAATCATTTTACCAAAAAACAACTTCTCCCCGTAAACTTTGTAGGCTAAGGCAATTGTTTTGTCTTCATCCGCAATCAGCGTATAAGGCAGTTGATATTTGTTCGAAAATTTGAAATGTGATTTTACGGTATCGGGACTGATACCGAGCATGACGACTCCCTTTTTCTTAAACTCCCGATAATGATCGCGGATATTACAAGCCTGAGCCGTACAACTTTCCGAATTGTCCTGAGAGTAAAAAAACAAAACTACCGTTTTCCCCAAAAAATCGGATAAACTGACCAATTTACCCTGTTGATTTGCGGCAGTAAATTTAGGAGCAGGCGTATTTTCTTCTAAGGTGGTGGTCATAAAAAACAATTTCAGGACAAGAAAATCCGGTTTTCAAACAGAGCAATCCGGTTTTTGTTCAAAAAAGGGAGGATTCTAAGGTATTTAAAAACATACCGAACCTTTAAAGAGGGTATTTCTCGTGGTAAATCTTTAAATATATATGATCATCCCCTAACTTTGCAACCAAAATAATCTTTTCGTGCATGAGGAGTTTGACAAGTGCCATTTTATTCGTGATGTTGCTGTTTGTTTTCAGCAAAATGCAAGCACAAAAACCTACAGTCCGATTAACCCCCGACAAAACCCAAATCATGATTGGGGATGCCCTGAACATAAACATAGAAGTTATCTGCAATCCTGATATTCAGATTGTTTGGCCGTTTAAGGCAGATAGTCTTGGAAAATTTGAAATCACGGAGATGGCATTGCCCGATACAACGACTATGGAGAACGGGCAGTTAAAAATCACTCAAAAGCTGACTGTAACGGCTTTCGAAGCAGATACTATGGTAATACCTACTCAAACGTTCAGCTATCGAAACAAACAATCCGGCAGCGGAGGAGTTTTGCGCACGGATATGCAAACCATCTTAGTCACAGAACCCGAAATTAACCCGGAAAGCGACATAAAAGATATTGCACCAATTCTGGAACTTCCAAAGAGTTTTTGGGAAAAGATACTTCCTTATTTATTGGCAATATTGGGAATTGGGTTGATCCTGCTTCTTTGGTTTTGGTATCAAAAAAGCAAAAAGAAACCGCGATTTGAAGAAAAACCGCTTCCTCCTCCCCCACCACCTCATGTAGTAGCTTTAAAAAGATTGCAGGAGTTGGATAAAGCAAAATATTGGCAGCAAGGGCAGGAAAAACAATATTACAGCGAGCTGACCGATGTTTTACGGGAATATATCGAAAACCGGTATCAAATTCAGGCCTTAGAACTAACCACCGATGAAACTATCCGCGCACTCAAAAAAATTTCCATTGAAAAAAACGCACTGTTTCAGTTAAATCAACTGATGCAGTTAGCAGATCTGGTAAAGTTTGCAAAAGCTCATCCTACGGTTGACCAACATCTGCAGGCATTATCTGAAGCCGAAACTTTTGTGCGAAAAACCAAACCGGTCGAAGAAATCACCGAAACTCAAGCACCAACTCTTTAAACCCTCCATTTTGCCAAATCTCCGGTTTCTGTTCTTTCTCTGCCTGTTTGTTTTATTGGCGTTCAACGCTGTTTTTGCAGGTTCATTCGACATGAACAAGCAATGCAAAGAGGCTTACCGGGCAATCATGAGTTTGCAGCTAAAAGAAGCAAAGAAACTGATTGCTTCAGAAAAATTGTCAAACCCCGGTAATCAAATTACGCTGTTGCTGGAAAATTATGCCGATGTCATCACGGTTTTTATCAACGAAGAAACAGAAGAATTTAACCGTCTCGAGGCATATAAAAACCAACGGTTAGCCATTCTGTCAAAATCTGATAAAAACTCGCCCTATTATCTATATTCTCAGGCAGAAATCAACCTTCAATGGGCTTTGGTCAGGTTAAAGTTCGAGCAATATTTCAAAGCATTTATGGAGGTGCAAAAAGCCTATAAACTGCTGATCGAAAATCAACAGCGCTTCCCTGATTTTTATCCTAATTTAAAATCTTTGGGTGCAATTCATGCCTTTATAGGTACCATTCCCGACCAATACAGATGGGGGGTAAAGCTGATTGGAATGGAGGGAAATTTAAAGCAGGGAATGAATGAAATAGCCATATTTTTAGCTCAGGGGTTACAAAAAGAGCAGTTGTTCAGAGAAGAAGGGTTAATTCTTCAATCTTTTTTACTGCTATATTTAGATGCCAAGCCTGAAAAAGCATGGGAAATTGTCGAAGAACTGCCCAAAAAAAACAATCTCTTCAACTGCTTCGTGGCAGCAAACATCGCCATGAAAACGGGAAGAAATGAAGAAGCCATCCACATTCTTCAACACAAACCCACCGGAGCCGGATATATCAATTTTTTCTATCTCGATTACCTCCTGGGAGTTTGTAAATTAAACCGTTTGGATTCGGATGCCGATATTTATTTGTTCAGTTTTACCTCAAATTTTAAAGGCAGCAATTATCTGAAAGACGCTTACCAAAAAATTGCCTGGGCCAATTTGCTGAAAAGTAAACCGGAAAAATACCGGCAATACATGCAATATGTCAAAGAAAGAGGTAAAGCGCTGATTGACTTAGACAAACAGGCCTTAAAATCGGCTGAAAGCAACGAAGTCCCCGATATAAATTTATTGAAAGCCCGCCTTTTATTTGATGGAGGCTATTACCAAAAAGCATTGCAAACTTTGCAGAATTTTCTGCTTCAGAGCTATTCTGCGCTTCCGCTTCAATTAGAATACACTTACAGAAAGGCACGGATTTTTGATGGATTAAAACAATATGACAATGCAATTGCTTTTTATTCTCAAACTATTTTGCTGAGTAAAGATTCTCCTTATTATTTTGCACCCAAGTCCTGTCTTGAATTAGGAAAATTGTATGAACAATCAGGCAACAAACAAAACGCCGCTTTATATTACCGGAAAGCTATGGAATACAAAAACCACGAATACCAAAACAGCATCGAACAACAGGCAAAAGCCGGTTTGAACCGTTTGAAAAAATAAAAGGTAAAAGAATTTAACCGCATGATTTAGCGGCAAAAATAAACACGGCTATCCAAACCAATCCTTTGAGAAAGAAAAACATAAATCCGGCAAAACCCACCCTTTTTAACCAAACTATCAGCTTAGATTTATCAGGCCTGTTGTTCATATTGTCCATTAATATTCATTCAGTTTAAAAAGTGAGGAGGTAACGGAAATTCTTTGGGATTTTAAAAACAAGAATCATAACTCATAAACAAAGTAGGTTGTTCAGTAGTATCCATAGAAAAAAAACAGGTAAGACACCTGAAATGTCAAAGTTTGCATCTATATTGGCAGGCTCTAAAAGTATATATCATACAATTTGAGTTATATTTAATATCCTACACCAACAAGCGGCAGTTAAATTACCAAAGTTGAATTTATTATTCTTCCAAACTTAAATTTTTTTCAGAAAAACAAATTTGCCTGAATAGAAAATACCCAAACAACCAGGAAAATTATACTAACTATCTGACCGGTGACCGAAAATCAACTCATCATACAATGTATTGAAGGGAATAGAAATGCACAGCGTTTGTTGTATGAGCGTTTTGCGTCCGCTATGTTCGGAGTTTGCCGGCGATACATCCAAAACGAAGCAGATGCAGAGGAGGTTTTGGTAGGTGGTTTTTTTAAAGTATTCTGTCATTTGGAAAACTATAAAGGAATTGGAAGTTTTGAAGGATGGATTAGAAAAATTATGGTAAATGAAGCCTTGTCTTTAATCAGGAAACAAAACACTCAAAAAAATATTACTTATGACGAATTAGACACCACCTATCAGGGCGTTGCAGATGAACAGACGGATTCCAAAATCACCGAAAGCGATATTTTGCAATTATTAACCAAACTGCCAAACGGATACAGAACCATTTTTAACCTGTATGCCATTGAAGGCTATTCGCACGAAGAAATCGCTGCAATGCTTCAGATAAGTGTTAACACCTCAAAATCTCAGGTCCTTAAAGCAAGAAGAATGTTGCAAAAATTTTTGAGTAAAACCGTATAGGCAATGTCATAAGTTTAAGCTGACTGTATTTCAAAATTTACGGAAGAAAAACAGAAAAAGCCATAAACCCCATAAAAGACAAAAACAAACACCCGCTATTTATTGAAAACTATCCTGCAAACCCAAATATTTTACTTTATATACAGCAATAACCGGAAGTTTACCGGCTCGTAAAACAGATTTGACAATGAACTTAGAAGATATTGACCAAATTTTCAGAGATAATCAAAGGCAGTTTGACAAAATGCCGGCCGAAGAGGTATGGCTGAAACTCGAGCACCGTCTGTCTGTTGAACGAAGTCCGGTGGTCAAAACAAAAAATTTGTTTTTTAAAAGAAAAACCTGGCTTTATGTGGCTGCTGCTGCATTGGTCATCCTTTTGGTTTCTCCAATCACCCTCTATCTGCTAAAACAAAATGAATCTGAAAAAACCGGACAAATTGCACTCTTAAATGAACCTGTTGGCAACAATGAAAAGGCGGTTGCAGAAATATCTGCTCATGATTCTATGTATAGTTCAGAGTTAACGAAATCAGAAGAAAATATACAGGCTGCTCAGGAAACTAAATCTTATATCACTAAAAAGTCAATCAGGGATTCTAAATTAAAAAAAGAAGATATAGAGAATGATGAAACAATTGCATCATCTGAAAGCCAACCCCCTTATGGTTCAACACCAATGGCCTCCGCTCCAAATGCTGAAAAAGAGATAACTAAGACAACACAAGATGTTCAATTTGAAGAAAACAGCAAATTGTTTGCAAATGTGGAATCAGAATCGGTGAAGGGAAAAGATCAGGACTATCTCAATTTTTCGAGATATTACAGCCCTTTAGACGATAACACTCAGTCTCTTCGAAAATCAGACAGGCTTGCTTCAGAGCAAATCCCTGCTTCAAAAACCACTCCTTCCGCCAAAAGTGCTGAAAAGGATAAATCTTCCGGTTTGGCTGAAAAAAGGGCAAAACCAAAAACAGTTACAGATAAAACATCAACACCGGCAAAAACTGAGGTCAGCCCGGGCGCGGGCATAACAAACCAAATTGATAATTTAACTCAAATTTCGTGGCTTTGGGGTATATGGACTAAAGTAACTGACGGCATACAAATCTCAGAAACATGGAACAGTAACGGAACAGGAACTATTTCGACCCATCAAAACGATAAAACCGTTTTTTCAGAATCTTCAAGTATAAAATCCACAAACAATACACTAGTATATATCTTAAAACATCCGGAAACCGGAAAAGAAGCCTACTATCCGCTTTCTGGCATTTCTACAGATAAAGATTTAATTTTTGAAAACCGGGAATTACCTTATCCAAACCAGATACGCTATCAATTGATTTCGCCATCCACACTATCGGTTACATTTTCAGATGAAATCAACAGACCCGGATATCAGAATACAATTATCCTTAACAAACAATAAATCTACTTGTTGATGCAAGCAGCAGTTTTGGTCAAAAACGGAAGTTCAAAAAATGCGTTTGAAATTCAAACCTTACCGGATTTACCGATGTGTCGTTCAAATGAGGTTAAAATTGAAGTCAAAGCGTTTGGACTTAATTTTGCGGACGTTACTGCCCGATTGGGCAAATATCCGGATTGCCCTCCATTACCGGCTGTTATCGGTTATGAAGTTGTTGGACATGTTATCGAAACCGGAAGTGAGGTTAAAGATTTGAAACCCGGACAAAGGGTGCTTGCCTTTACGAGATTTGGCGGTTATTCTACACAAGTAATTGCACAGGCAAACGGAGTGGTTGCCATCCCGGATAACATAAGTCATGCAGAAGCGGCAGCTTTAGCCACTCAATATTGCACCGCATATTATGCTGCATGTATCGCCATTAATCTTCAACCATCTGACCGTGTATTGATTCAGGCAGCAGCCGGAGGTGTTGGAATTGCACTAACTCAAATTGCAAAAAAAAACGGATGTTATATTTATGGAACCGCGGGGTCGGATTCAAAATTGGAAGTCTTACGCCAATTGGGCGTAGATGTTCCGGTTAACTATCAAAAGCAGGAGGTGGCAAAGATTATTGCACAGACTTCGCCAAATGGCAAGTTGGATGTAATTTTTGATTCTGTAGGAGGTAGTTTTGTCAGGAAGAGCTTTAAAATGTTAAATTCCGGTGGAAGATTGGTTTGTTATGGAGCTGCCGGATTGTCGGGTGCAAACATGTTTAATACTGCTGTTAAAGCGCTCGAATTTGGTTTTTACCATCCCATACAGTTTATGATGCGCTCTGTCAGTTTGATAGGGGTAAATATGCTTCGAATTGCCGATAATAAACCGGAATTGCTTCAAAAAGCACTCACAAAAGTTGTCAAAGGATATCAGAACGGAGATTTCAAACCAATTACCGGAGGAGTGTTTCCAATTTCAGAACTTGCAAAAGCTCATGATTTGCTTCAAACCCGGCAAACAATCGGCAAAGTGGTAGTAGAATGGTAAAAACCCGGAAAAAATGGTCAGTTTACAAATAATAGAATGACTATTCCATGCCCCAGTTATCCATTATAAATGAGATATCCTGATAAGCCGTCAAATCATGCTGCACGGGAACCACAGAAACAAACCCATTGTCAAGGGCATAAATATCGGTATCTGTTCCATCATCCATACAAACAAATTTTCCGGTTAGCCAATAATAGGTACTCCCCTGCGGGTCTTTCCGCTCGTCAAACTCTTCTTCCCACTTCGCTTTTGCCTGCCGGCAAATCTTAACTCCTTTTATTTCATTTTCAGGCAAATTTGGAATATTGACATTTAATAAATGAAAATTAGGAACCCCTTTTGTAAGCATATTTTGAACAATCATCCTCACAAATTTCTTGGAAGGGTTCATATCTGCTTTAGAACTATAATTCAGAAGTGAAAACCCGATTGCGGGAATTTTTTCCAGCGAAGCTTCCATCGCCGCTGAAAGTGTCCCCGAATAAATGACATTGATTGAAGAATTAGCTCCGTGATTTATACCGGAAACACATAAATCAGGCTTGCGGTGTAATATTTTATCTACTGCCAGTTTCACGCAATCCACAGGAGTACCGGAACAGGCATAAGCGACTACATCTTCAAAAATATCTACTTTCGATAACCTTAAAGGGAAGTGAATGGTAATTGCATGACCCATAGCAGACTGAGGTTTATCGGGTGCAACAACCACAACTGTTCCAAATTCCTGCATCACTTCTACCAAAGCACGAATGCCTCCCGAAGTAATTCCATCATCATTAGTAACCAGAATTATTCTGTCTTTTTTATACATAAACAGTTTTTGAGCAACTAAAACATAACTTCTAAAAAAACAAGGCAAAGATAGCCAAACTGTTTAGAACAGTCTTTTTTTCAAAAATAGATATGCACCTGAAAAATCAATCAAATACCGGAACAATGATACCTTCAGATTCTGAAGGCCAATTGCGGATGTTCAGATTCCGGTTGTTTAAAGTTAAACTGATGGTTGAAGGTTCGGAAGCAGGTAAAAAAACATCAACCCCTGCAAGGAAAGGGGTTAATCCAAAAAGTGTAATAGCCGTATTGTCGGTTGTTTGGTTATTGTTGGCATCATACACAAAAAAAGCAATAGCAGTTTTGGAGGCCGGAGCAAAATTAGCACTCGACAATTCTGTGCTGTTGATAAACAATTCATCTCTACCATTTATAACTGCCTGCGAAGAAGCGAAAACAGCCACAGCCGATTGATTGTCATTTTTAGGCAATCCTCCCAATAAAATACCGGCCAAAGATCCCGGCGGAGGTAAAGTCCGAAGGTAAACATGTGTATTTGTATGTGTAAATCCTTCTCTATAATAATGAACCGGGCGGTCGCCGGCAACTGTACTTTGGATTAAAAATTCATAGGGCGTATTTGGCTTTGGCATAAAATCTCCCCAAAAACCTTTTGAATCTGTAATAAAAGTTGCCTGTGGTTGTTCTGTTATCCTCCAACCTGTTTCAGGATTCACTTCATATACCCTTACAGTTGCTCCTGATAATGGGGCGTTCTCACCTAAAGTAACCGCCTTTCCACCTACTTTAAACCGGTGTTCGCCCAAAATTTCTGAAGTTTGGGGTGATATCCCTCTAAAAAAGGTAAACATCGCTTCAAACGATTCAACACTTGTAGCTACCTGATAATGGTCTGCATCAGTAAGTTTTACATTAGTAGCACCGGATATATCACCTCCTGAAACTACTTCATCTCCTTCAGACCAAATATTTAGCGTAGGAACAGAACCGCTACCGGCAGGTCCTGATTGAACACCACTTCCAATATGTACATAATGAGCAACTTTAGCAGCCCTTGCAGGATTGGACAGATAATTATATCCCAAACTTCCTCCGGCAGAATGGCCTACCAGCTCTACTTTATCAACATTGGTTATATTCAGCACTTCGTCTATAAATTCATCCAAAAGAGCAGCATTATCTATTCCATTGCCAATACTATTCCAGTCAAATGTAAACAAACGATCATTACAATAACCATTTGAAGTAAATCGCATTATTTGAAGTGCATAAGTATCTCCGGATGCCAAAACACCATGTACCATCACCAATGGTAAATAGCTATCGTTACATGGGTTTAAAGGGTTAACTTCGATTGGTTCAAAAGGCAATGTATCTGTGGGATTGATAGCAGTGCCAACCGAATTTTTAAAAATACTTTCGTCATTTTCTTCTTCATCTTTCTTACAGCCCTCTAATACAAAAACTATTACACATAAACACATAAGAATTTTTAACCACCCCGAAATTGCTGAAAAAGACAGATGTTGCATATTTTATTTGATTTGAGTTTTTGCTAAAATACAATAAGTTTCTGCTTGATTATAACAGAACAAAATAACTGAATTAATCGGTGTCTTTCAAAACAATGGTATAAGTTCCAAACCTCTGACCGGTTGCGAATCTGAATTTAAACGGAACCAAAAAAATATTTTCAGGATAAGCATCAAGCAAATCTGCCTGATAAATCCTGAAATCTAATAAATCGGACTTAAAATCTTTATTCGGATCAATATCCGTTAAAAAAGGGCGATATCCGGTCCATTCCTTTTTTTCTGGTTGAAACGCAAAATAATAAAATTCATAAGCTAAACCGACATTCTCATCTATTCCAATAAAATTATGTATTTGTTTGGTTGTTCCGGTCGGAATATAATACCAACCCTCGGAAACCCAGTTGCCTTCTTGCCATTTATCCCCTGTTTTAGGGGTATAATGATAAGCTAATGACAACCAAACAGGCTCAGAGGAATCATTTTTGCAATACACCTGAGCCTCTGTTTTCAAATTAAAAAAAATCAATAAAGCACATGTGGCTAATAAGATATGTTTCATTTTAAATTAAAAATTGAATCTTTATCCTATTCTGAGCAAAAAATTCCTGTTAAATTTGAGGTAAATATCTGCAAATTTTTAATCAGTTACAATCTATTTTGCGTAAAAATCAAAGCACTAACTAAAGAAAAAGAAACCCAATTTTATCGGATAATATTAAGAAAAAGCCATTGTAATAATTACAAAGGCTTTTGAGAACAGGTTTATACATATTACCTATCTGACTAAAGTTATTGCCATATTGCTCAATTCGCTGCATCCTTTGCTGTTAAAGCATCTCAATTGAAGCCATATCTTTGTTGAAGGAGCAATACCTTTTAAGTTGACTTTCGCTTTTACACTTCCGCTATTAGGTCTATGAGAAAGTCGAAGGTTAATTGGAATCGCGGGTAATTGAATAGAAACAGGCTTTCCACCATAAATGTCAATACCGGAACTATGAGAATTGGTTGGTTATTTGAAGAAGTTTCTTCTACATAACTTATTAATAAACGCAATTTATTGATTAGCAAATTGCATTCCCGATGCTTAAATGCTGTACTCCAAAAAAACAATCAGCCTCAAATATACTCAGCCTGTTCATTTAGCCGCCTGTTAAAATCATACAGTTTTCAGTCGTTCTGTTTTTCACATTCTTTCTTTAATAAGTCAAGCCAGGAATTCATCCCCTTTTCAAGATTGTTTTTAAAGGAGTTTTTAAAAAGTTTTACAAGAAAACCTTCCATGCTTTCTTGAACTGTAACGGATGTTAAATCGTCTTTTCTGCTTAACTCAAAATTATGAATAGCAAAAGTACCAAAGGCTTTTCCTGTCCAACCAAAAAGTGAATTAGGCTTTACTGTATGAATGGTTGATAAAATTTTTACGCCACCTGTTTTCCAGTTAAATGTCGTTCCAGGCTTTAAAACTCCATTCAATTTTGGATTTGTAATATCTGTTTGCCATGTGCCCCAGTTGTCAATATTTGTTAATATTGACCATACTTTTTCAACACTGGAATTTATAGTTATTGTCTTGCTGCACTTTACAGGAGCATCTTTGTTGATTTCAATATTCATTATTACTAATGTTTGTTATGAACAAGTATAATTAACTTGTAAAATGCAACAATAATATATAGTGTTCAAATCAGTTTAAAAGAAATAAACACCTGACATACAGCCATTTAAAAAAGCAAATAACTTTTTAATGACCGGTTTTCTTTTAGTTATCTAAATTATCCTATTTAAATTGGATTGTATTTACCAACATCAAATTTCTGTTAAGGCATTTGTTCTAAAAAAGAAAGCTATTAGATTTATTAGAACTAAATTTCGAGTAAGCAGAATAGTAGGATAGATAAAATTTAATCTATCGAATCTTCAGAATTTTGATCATGTAAACGCAATTCTTTCTATGCTCTGTTAAATTTCAAATAATATTGTTTACTTGATTGAATGAAGTCCGATTGTATTGCCTTCAGTATCCATAACAATTGAACAAAAACCATAATCGCCAATTGACATTTTGGGTTGTAAAACCATGCCATTAGCGTTTCCCACTCTGCTTTCTTCAACTGAACAATCTTCACAGGCAAAATAAACCAAAGTTCCACCGGTTCCCGGTTTCATATCTTCCATTTTTACCAATGCTCCGCTGATATTACTTTTACCCTCTGCCCAGGGAAAACTTAACATTTGCATATTGCCCATGCCTTCAGGCATTGGGAGCTGGGTTAGTTGAATTTCAAAAACAGTTTCGTAAAATTTCTGAGCCCTGTTCATGTCTTCTACGTAAATTTCTACCCAGGTAAACGGATTTTTTAGTTCTACAGCCATGTTCTTTTTTTTTAAAATTAACTAAAAATTATTTTAAAGATTAGGGAATCAATTATTTTCTAATCTATGAAAATTAAAAAGATTTCAGGCTACAATATACAATGCACAATTTTCTAATCAACCAATACGGACTAAATTTTTGAATTTTGTCAGATTTATATAGTTTATGGTTTGTAAATGCCGGTTTTGGCTTTGGTTTTATTTTTTTGGTATTTGAGATACAGGATTACAAACTTTCCTTTTATATTCGGGGGACAATCGCTTTATCTGTTTATAAAAATTCTTGTCATGCTATACGATATTCTGATTTTTCTTTTAATACAGCTTTGTATTATTGTAGCTTTTTCAGTTTACCATCATTTAAAATACGTTAAATTAAAGGATGTTGCGACAAAATTGCAGTTAAAACTTGAACAAACAAGTATAAAACTGAACAGAACTATCGAGCAGAGTAAATATTGGGAGAATGAACGCAACAAACTTCAAGACGACAGTTCTTCGTTGCGAAATCAAATTGAAGAACTAAATAAACTTATTAAAAAGGTTGAAACAGAAAATGAAGAGCAACTTGTACAGTTAGAATATATGCAATCATTTAAGGCTCAGGCGGAGTTACTTGGTGAACAACAAAAAGAACTTCAATTTTTATTGCATCAGTCAAACAGCAATATACATCAGCTTGAACTCGAACAGGAAAAAACTAATAAGCAGTTATCTGAAAGTCACCAAAATGAAGAAACTTTAACCAATGCAATTTTACAACTAACTTCTATAAAAAAACAGTACGAACAACTTTTGCTGGAAAAGCAAAAATTTGTGGACGATTTAGAAAAACTGAACCTGAAAGTTAAAAGCCTCGAAAAAGAAAATCAGAATCTTTCTGAAAGGCTATCTGAAGAAAAAATGCAATCAATGAATAAGCAAAACACAATAGATGCTTTGGAACAAACCGCATTGAAATACCGGCAATTGTCAGAAGAAATGAACGAACTAAAATACAAATTCAGCGAGTTAACCCAAAAATATGATTTGGTTGCAGAAGCAAATAAATATCTGACCATTCAATTGGAAGAAAACAAAGAGTTGGTTTCTGTTTATCGAAAAACAATTGATTTATTGGAATCTGGTAGAATTGCTAATGTAAAAACCGGAGTTTAGGATTACTCTTAAATTAGAAATCTGTTCATCAACTCAATAAATCATGTTGAATACTTACTATGGAATTTGCAGTTTAAGTGTGATTCCTTTGCGCAATTTGCCTTCGGATAAAAGTGAAATGGTCAGTCAGTTATTGTTTGGAGAAACTTTTACCATTGTTGAAAGAATGAGTCCATGGCTCCGGATTGTTTGTACTGATGATGATTATTTTGGCTGGATTGATGAAAAACAGTATTTACCTTTATCGCAATCAGAGTTTCAAAAAATCACAAAATCTGAAGAAAAAACCTATTCTTTAGAACCGATTAATTGGGTAGATATTAATGGAAAGAAAACCCTGATTTCATGGGGCAGTACCTTGCCTTTGTTTTCAGATGGAGTGGGTAAATTGGGCAACTTAAACTTTCGTTTTAATGGGAATAATATAACTACGAACTTGAAAGAAAATTCATCAAATAATGTATTGACTTATACGGATCTGTTTTTAGAAACGCCCTATTTATGGGGCGGCAGAACTTTGTTTGGCATAGATTGCTCAGGTTTTACACAGTTGCTTTTCAAAGTTTCAGGTATCCCTATAAAAAGAGATGCCTTTCAACAAGCAGAGCAGGGTATTCTGGTGGAGGATTTTAAAAATGTGGCTCCGGGCGATTTGGCTTTTTTTTCAAACCGCGAAAACAGAATTACACATGTCGGAATTGTTGATAATCAAAAGCGAATCATCCATGCTTCAGGTAAAGTCAGAACAGACTTTTTAAACGAAGAAGGAATAATTCATGCCGAAAGTAGTGTTTGTACACACAATCTAAAAATGGTTAAAAGAATGATTTGAAGAACGGTTAGTTCCAATCTTTTGATTAAATGTTCAAAAGAATTTGGGTAAAATCACACAGATCTTTACAAACAATATCTGCTACTTCATTTTTGGGGGGGGTTAACAATTCGTTGTTGTTTACTAAAACCGTTTTCATCCCAACCTTTTTCCCAAAAATCATATCTGTTTCGCGGTCACCTATGATAACCGATTTTTTAAAGTCAATATCAGGAAAATCAATTTTCGCCTGAAGTGCCATCCCAATTCCGGGTTTTCTACACAAACATTTTACTGCCGCTAAATGAGGACAATAGTAAAATGCATCAATTTTTCCATTTAGGTCTGATACGGATTTTTGAATATGTGCAAACAACATTTGTACTTCCTGATGAGTTACCAACCCCTTCCCTACTCCTTGCTGGTTGGAAACCACAATAAATTTACCAAAAAAACGGCGCAACATAACGAGACATTCCGGCACATTTTGAATAAAAGTAAATTGTTCCAAAGATTTTACATACACATTTCCCATATCAGTGTTGATAACCCCATCCCTGTCAATAAACAAAGTCCAATCTTGGGTAATATTCCATTGTTGAACTTTTTTAAAATTGTTTAAACTTAAAGGCATGTGGTTAATATCTGTTTGTCAATTACCTGCAATCAGAGAAAACAATTCGCGCTCAGTCATTTCGCACAAAATATGGCCGATTAAAATATGCGCCTCCTGAATACGAGGAGTTATGTTGCTTGGAACATCAATCAAATAGTGGCAATACGGCTTTATGAATTCAATATTTTGACCACAAAGCCCAATAGTTGTCATGTTTTTTAACTGTGCCTGTTCTAATGCGTTCAGGACATTTTGTGATTTGCCGGAGGTTGAAATTCCTATCAAAACATCACCTTCATTTCCAAAACCCTGAATCATTCTGGCATAAACCTGATCAAATCCATAATCATTTGCAACTGCGGTTAGATAAGATGAATTTACATGTAGTGCTTCAGCAGGTAAAGGGGGGCGGTCATGGTAAAATCTTCCGGAAAGCTCGGCTGCTATATGTTGAGCATCAGCTGCACTACCTCCATTACCACAAAGCCATACTCTTTTTTTCGATTTAAAAGCATGAATAATCGCCCATCCCGATTGTTGAATACTATTAAGGATTTGTGTGTTGGTAATTATTTTTTGTTTCAGCGAAACTGATTCGGTGATTATATCAGCAATATCAGTGATTGTCATTTCATGTATATTATTAAGCAAGAACGCACAAGAAACAGTATAAGTTTTTTAAACTACTAATTTTGTAAAAGGGTATCTTTCGGCTACAGGGTTATAATTGCACTAAAACTTAAAAATCAGTTTTGCTTTCAAAATTCTGAAATATTAACTTACTAGAGTACTAAATATTTAAACTTCAGAAGTTTTGGCTCCTTAGTCATCAACAAACAATGTTAAAAGTCCTGCAATAAGCATACTGACACCTCCTACTACTAAAGCGTAAATCGGATCATTGTTAAAAAATCTGGAAACCATAAATCCGAGAATACTTGCTGCTACTATCTGAGGTATCACAATAAAGAAATTAAATACACCCATAAAATAACCCATTCTATCGGCAGGCAAAGCTCCTGTCAGCATAGCATAAGGCATTGACAATATACTTGCCCAAGCGGCACCGACTCCAATCATCGAAAACAAAAGTAAACTGGGATCGTTAATAAAATAAATAGAAATTAATCCGGTTCCGCCTAAAAAAAGACAAATCAAATGAGCAGTTCTTCTGTTTGTGTATTGAGCTAACGGGGGAATAAAAAAGGCGACAATGGCAGCGACACCGTTGTAAGCTGCGAAACAAATTCCTACCCAATCAGCACCTTTATTATAAATTTCGGAAGTGGTATCGGTAGTTCCGTAAAGATGTAGAGTAACAGCAGAAGTAGTATAAATCCACATAGCAAAAAGAGCAAACCACGAAAAGAACTGAACCACAGCTAATTGTTTCATCGTTTTTGGCATCTCAAACACCCCTTTGAAAATCTCGGCAAACATATTCCCGATGCTTGTTTGAGATTTTAGCTTTTCCTGCTCTTCCTTTTCCGGCGGATATTCTGTTGATTTAAAAACCGTCCATAAAACTGCTACCAAAAATGCGATTGCCCCTACATAAAACGAATATTTAACTGAAGGAGCTATGTAGCCTTCCGGTGCTGTATTGCTGATTTTCAGAATATTTGTAAAAATATATGGCATTGCAGAACCTGCTACTGCTCCTAAACCTATGAAAAAACTTTGCATGGCAAAACCGGTGTTGCGTTGTTCTTCCGGAAGCTTATCGCCAACAAAAGCCCTGAAAGGTTCCATGGCTATATTAAATGAAGTATCCATAATCCACAACATTACAACGGCCATCCATAATACCGGAGAGTTAGGAATTAGAATTAAAGAAATTGATGCTAAAATAGCCCCTAATAGAAAGAAAGGACGCCGGCGACCAAATGTTGGATGCCAGGTTCTGTCACTCATATATCCAATGATAGGCTGAACCAATAATCCGGTTAATGGGGCTGCAATCCATAAAATCGGAAGGTCATCAATTTCGGCTTTTAGTGTTTGAAAAATCCTGCTAACATTGCTGTTTTGTAATGCAAACCCAAATTGAATTCCAAGAAATCCTATACTCATATTCCAGATTTGCCAAAAACTGAGTGGTTCCTTTCTTTGCATATTGATTCTATTTTTTAAATATTAGTTACGGCTTTTTTTTGCGCGCTAAAGCTACAAAATATGCTGACATCATGTTTGCGGCAGTTTAAATTTGTATGAATTAACAAATAACCGGTAATTCTTTAAATTTCCTTTTTTACCTTTGTTTTCTTTAAAACCTAAAAATCCATATCATTCGTGAGATTACCAAATTACCACAAAAAAGAAGAGCGACTCAACTATCTTACCCATGCCGTCGGAATACTATTAAGCATTATAGGAATTGTTTTTTTAGTCTGGAAAGGTTATTTGCACAAAGACAACCGTATCTTGATTGGTTGTCTGATTTTTGGATTCTCCATGTTGGCAACTTTTGTTTCATCTACTCTTTACCATTGGGTTGAGCGAATTCAAATCAAAAAACGGCTTCGATTGATAGACCATCTTGCAATCTATATACTGATTGCCGGAACCTATACCCCTTTTGCCCTTAATAACCTCAGAAAAGAATGGGGCTATTTAATTTTAGGGTTGATTTGGGGAGTTGCCATATTAGGCATTATTTATAAAGTTGTATTCAGGAATCAATTCGATAAGTTAGGAGCAATTGATACCTTTTTTTATGTGGGAATGGGTTTTTTATCAATTTTATTCATCAAACCCATCGTTAAAAGTATTCATGCAGGAGGATTAGTTTTACTTGCGCTTGGAGGAGCTTCTTATCTGATTGGAGTTTATTTTTATGAATCAAAATCCATTCGTTACAATCATGCCATCTGGCATCTGTTTGTAATGGGCGGTGCTTTTCTACATTATTTTTCTGTTTTATTTTTTGCTTTACCACCTCCCGGCATTTAGAAATTATCATTCTAAAATAGAAGTTGTATAATTACTTTCCTTCAGCGTTCACTAATTCAGACGATAACTTACATTTTCCCAAAGATCTATGGTGTCTAAAACACGGTGGTCGGCTGCTAGATTGAATTTGGTCGAAACCAGCTCAATCGAATAGTTGTTTTTGGAATCAATAAGTTGTAAATACATTTGCATAGTTCCGGGATGTTTGGAACATAAAAGTTCCAACCGTTTGATAAACTTTTCATTGACTACAGATGAAGGTACTTTTAAAGTAATTTTTCTTGCCATTTCCTCCAACACAGAAGATAAAAGTTTTACTTGTGTTACTTTTAGTTCGTCTTTATCTCCCCGATAATTTGGAGCAAATCTTCCTCTGATATACAAAAAGCGACCTTTTTCAAAATAGTTTTTAAAATTTATATAGTCTTCTCCAAACAAGGTCAATTCGTGTGTATTCTCATAATCTTCAAGTATAAATCGTCCATAGGCTTTTCCATTTGAAGAAATGCGATGATCAGCACTGATTACCATACACCCTAACGCGATGTCTTTGTTTTTGTTTTTTTCAAGAATCGCAAAAGTACAGTTGCAGAAATTTTCAATAGCCCTTTTATAATCATTTAAAGGATGACCTGTTAAATATATTCCGATAGTATCTCGTTCAAAATTTAATTGTTCCAATAGTGGGAAGTCTTCACAATCAGGAATTTTAGGTATTTCGATATCATTGTCAAAACTATCTCCAAACAAAGAAGCCTGTGATGTCTGTTGTATAGTTTGATATTGTCCCCCAAATTTTATAGCTTTTTCTATCAGGGAAATTTGTTCATTCAAAGAGATGTAGAAATATTGAGAACGTTTTAACCCGAATCCATCAAAAGCTCCAGAGTAGGCTAAACTTTCAAATGATTTTTTATTTACTGTTCGTAGGTTGATACGTTTTGCAAAATCAAACAGTCCACTAAAGTTCCCGTTTTTATTTCTTTCGCGTAAAATTTCTTCAACGGCAGCTTCGCCTACCCCTTTAATGGCTGCAAGTGCAAATCTGATTTCCCCCTTTTTATTGACTGAAAACTGGATATTGCTTTCATTGACATCTGGCCCTTTAACCGGAATTCCCATTCGGCGACATTCTTCCATGAAGAATGTGATTTTGTCTATATTACTCTGATTGTGAGTCAAAACTGCTGCCATGTATTCTGCAGGAAAATGGGCTTTTAAATAGGCTGTTTGATAAGCCACGTAAGCATAGCAAGTGGAATGAGATTTATTGAAAGCGTAAGAGGCAAAAGCTTCCCAATCAGTCCAGATTTTTTCACAAACTTCGGAAGGATGTCCATTTTTTGCTGTGTTTTCCATAAACTGAACTTTCATTTTTTGAAGCACAGCAATTTGTTTTTTTCCCATTGCCTTTCGTAAAACGTCTGCATCACCTTTCGTAAAATTGGCTAACTTTTGAGATAAAAGCATGACTTGTTCCTGATAAACTGTTATCCCATAAGTTTCTTTCAGGTATTCTTCCATTTCGGGAAGATCGTAGGAAACTTTTTCCCGGCCATTTTTTCGCGCAATAAAATTGGGGATATATTCCAAAGGCCCGGGACGGTAAAGCGCATTCATGGCAATTAAATCTTCAAATCGGTCGGGTTTTAGTTCCCGCAGATATTTTTGCATTCCGGGACTTTCAAACTGGAAAGTTCCATTCGTTTCTCCTCGTTGATATAGCTCATAAGTTTTTTTATCTCCCAAAGATAGTTTATCTAAATCTATGGTAATGTTGTGGTTTTTTTTAATCAAGACAATCGCATCGCGTAGAATTGTCAAGGTTTTCAAACCCAGAAAATCCATTTTTATAACCCCCGCGTCTTCTATGACAGTTCCTTCAAATTGGGTGATTAGAAGTTCGGTCTCTTTTGATGTACAAACCGGAATGATTTCTGTCAAATCTTTTGGTGCAATGATAATTCCTGCGGCATGAATTCCAGTTCCTCTAACCGACCCTTCTAAAACCATTGCTTCTTTGAGTACTTTAGCACGGTCATCGTTTCCGTTTAAAATTTCACGCAGCGCTTTTGCATTGTTCAGGTCTTCCTGAACAAGTTGCTCTTTGGAAGCAAGGCTGTTTTCGCCTGTTAAAGGGGCGGTTAAAATCCTGTTAAGTTTGATACCGGCTCTGTCGGGCACTAATTTTGCTAAAGCATTAGATTCGTTTAAAGGCAGGTCTAATACCCTTGCAACATCTTTGATGCTCATTTTTGCTGCCATTGTACCGTAAGTAACTATATGTGCAACTTGTTGTTTTCCGTATTTATGAACTACATAATCTATTACTTTTTGCCTGCCTTCATCATCAAAATCTGTATCAATATCCGGCATTGATTTTCGGTCAGGGTTCAAAAAACGTTCAAACAGCAAACCATAATAGATGGGGTCAATATTGGTTATTCCTATACAATAGGCAACAACAGAACCTGCAGCTGAACCTCTTCCGGGGCCAATCAATACACCTAACTCTCTTCCTGCCTGTATAAAATCAGCAACAATGAGAAAATAACCTGCAAACCCCATGGTTTTAATGGTAAATAACTCAAAGTTGATGCGTTCTTCAATTTCTGCATTCAATTCCTTATATCTTTTGTAAGCCCCTTCATAGGTCAGGTGTTTTAAGTAATCATCCTGATTTACAAATCCAACCGGTACTTGAAAATTGGGTAATAAAATGTCCTGTTTTAATTTTAAAGGTTCAACTTTATCAACAATTTCGTTGGTATTGTCCAAACACTCCGGTAGATCAGAAAACAGAGTGTTCATTTCAGCAGTTGTTTTAAAATAAAACTCATCATTGGGAAAAGCAAAACGCCGGTTTTTAACCATATTACCATCATCAACAAAATCATCCATTTTTGGCGTGCTTTGTTTCTCACCGGTATTTAAACACAGCAAAATGTCGTGAGCATTGGCATTTTCACGGTCAGTATAATGAGAATCATTGGTAGCTATGATTTTTACGTTGTATTCTTTAGCAAATTTCAACAACACCGCATTTACCATTTCTTGTTCAGGAAGATGATGCCTTTGTAATTCAACATAATAATCTTCTCCAAAAATATTTAACCACCATTCAAACAGTTTTCTCGCTTCTGCTTCTCCTTTTTTCATAATTGCCTGAGGTACTTCAGCTCCAAGACAGCAAGTTGTTGCAATTAAACCTTTGTGATATTGCAATACCAGCTCTTTGTCAATTCTGGGATATTTACCATATAAACCTTCTATAAATCCCAGAGAACACATCTTCGTCAGATTTTTATATCCTTCGGCATTTTTGGCAAGAAATAACTGGTGAAATCTGCGGTCTTTGTCGTCTTTTGTAAACTGTCTTTTATGCCGGTTTTCAACCAAATAAAACTCGCAACCTACTATAGGTTTTACCTGTCCATTATTGTGTTTGGCTGCTTCAGACACAAATTGAAACACCCCAAGCATGTTTCCATGGTCAGTAATTGCCATTCCCCGCATCCCGTCATTGGCTGCTTTCTTAAATAAGTCTCCAATATTGGCGGCTCCGTCTAAAAGTGAATACTGGGTATGGCAATGAAGGTGATTAAAAACTAAAGACATGAATAGATAAATAGAAATTATGAAAAAAATTTAGAAGGGTAAAGTTACAAATCTTCGGACTTGGTTTCAACTTCAAATTATTTTGTTTGACCGATTCTCAATATAAAATGTAAAGAAAAAGCCCGGACAAATCCTTTGAATCAGACTTTGTCCGGGCTTAGTTTTAATTCAAAAACATAACCCTTGATTGAAAGTTATGGAAAAAATTTATTGAGGAGGTATTTGAACCTGAATAATAGCTTCAAATAGTTTCTTAAAATTTTCTGCCTTAATCAACATTTCAAGTGAATCGTTAATTTGTTTGGTTTCAAAATTCGTTTCATCATAAGAATCTGTTACTGCGCCTAAGTCCGTGTTTTTAGTAGTTGAATAATAAATAAGTTTTTTACCCGAAAACACATAGCGTTCGTTTGCAGCACCCGGGTTTTTCAAATTATTTGTATAAAAAACCAAACTTGGATTACCATTTGAATCATAAAGCAAATCGGTATAGGACTGACGATCGGCTATATCTGAAAGTACAATGATTTTTTTTAGACTTACAATCCCTTCCTTTAACTCAAAATAGCAGGTTACATTTTCAGAATATTTGCTGAATTTACCCCAAAATTTAACTTTGCTGCTTTCGCTGTTAATAGTAAGACGATGCGAATAAAGCCTGTCAGCAGCGATTTCTGTGTTTACATTGTCGTTATACTTAAATACGCTCGACAACATAGCGTCGTCTTGAGCTAAAGCAGTTATACTCCCGATGAGCAGAAACAAGAATAAGACCAACGTATTTTTTAAAGTCATGGTAAAATGATTTATTTTGTTTGTATTTAAAAATATCACCATTGTGGGTACAATTTATGGTTCAGCAATTACAACTGCAATAAAGGTCTAAAATTATACACCGGTCAAAATTTATGCCTAAAAACTTAAAGTTTAAAAATTCGCTTCAACTGTTGCCATAACAAAGTTTTTTTGTGATGATCTGATTCTAAGACATTCAATAGATCTGCTAAAATCAACGTGGTATTTATCAGAACAATAGGCTGATACAAATTGGTTGATATATTTAATTGTAAATCTGTACTTGAAAAACCAAAACAAATCAATGTATCAGGTTCGTATTTTCTGATAATATTTGCAAAAGATAAAACATCAGAAACGGGTAAAAAAATCACCAGCACTTTATCGGAAGTTAATCCAATTGCCTTTAGTATGTTATTCAAAAAATTGATTTCTTTTTCAGTAGGATTTGAAACAGTTTTACTAATCACCAGGACTTTCGAATTTGTAGATTCCGGTAAGTCAGGAAGACTTCCATCCGGAAGTCTATATAACGTTTCAGAATAAAAAAAAGAGACTGAATAAGTATTTTGAAACATGGCTTAAAAAATCCGGGAATTTTGACAAACAAAAATTTATTCTCACATCATTTTTGAACGTTTAACAAAATAAGGTTGTAATATTTGAGAAAAATCTTTATTGATATCTGCTGCTACAAAATCTATTTTAAACTGTAAACAACGGAGCTTAAGTTCATTGATAAACTTATCCAATTCCTGACGGTAAAATTCCCGAACCTGGTTGGGCTGCAATTTTACTTTTTCGCCTGTTTCCATATCAACAAACTCATAAGGACGGTTTTCAAATTCAAAATCCAATTCTCTCTTATTGTCCACAACATGAAATAAGATAACCTCATGTTTATTGTATTTTAGGTGTTGTAGGGCTGAAAAAATTTCCTCGGTATTATCGGTATTTTCAAACATATCGCTGAAAATAATGACTAAAGACCTTTGGTGAATATTTTCGGCAATTTGATGAAGACATTGAGCCGCAGATGTTGATTTATTGTAAGGTTTTTGCTGAAGGAGTTGTTCTAATTGAGCAAATAAAAGGTTATGATGCACTGTGGTAGATTTTGCCCTTGAATGCCAATCAACTTGATTTGAAAAAACTGTCAGGCCAACTGCATCTCTTTGCTTTTTTAACACATACATTAAGGCAGCAACAGAAGCGATCGAAAAACGCAATTTATTTAGACTGGGTTTATCTTTCTCACCGGCATCATCCGGGTAATACATTGAAGAAGAAGCATCTAAAATTATGCGACAACGCAGATTGGTTTCCTCTTCAAATCTTTTCACAAACAACTTGTCAGTTCGGGCAAACACTTTCCAGTCAATGTTTTTTACCGTTTCACCGCTGTTGTAAAGTCTGTGTTCCGCAAATTCGACAGAAAAACCATGAAAAGGGCTTTTATGTAAGCCAATGATAAAGCCTTCAACAACTTGTTTGGCGAGCAATTCAAGATTGTCAAATTGGTGAAGCTGTTGTGGGGTTAAAATTTCCATAAATGTTAAAAACCGGAACCTGTTTGTTTTAATTTACTCATCGGAAAAACAATCATGCAAAGATACCATAAAAAAAATAGCCTGTTCCGAAAAGTAACAGGCTATTAAATGCCATATATAAACAAAATAAAAATTTGCCTTTAATCAGGACGAATTTTTTCTTTAAAAAAAGATAGGGCTTAATTTAAGATTAAGCAATATGAGCTTGAATTTTACTGTCGTACACTGAAATAGAAGCAGCCCCAACTTGTTTGTCAACTACTTGCCCATTTTTGATATACAATACAGTAGGTATGTTGCGAACATTGTATTTGAATGAAACTTCTGGATTTGTGTCCACATCAACTTTACCTATCACCACTGTATCTCCGTATTTTTTTGACAATTCTTCAATAATGGGGGTAATAGCTTTACAGGGGCCACACCATTCGGCCCAAAAGTCCACAACAGCTAATTTGCCAGATTGGATAACATCTGTTTCAAAATTCTGGTCGGTTAAGGTCAACGCCATTTTATTAAATTGATTTAATTATAAAATATGTATGTTAGTTTTAAAGATAAACAAGACAAGGTATATTTTGGTTCATCAGCAGCTACTTAACAAAATCTTAGCCGATTTTATTGTTAATTAATTTTTAAAAATTACCCGAATGAAATGATTAAAATAGTTTAGAAATATTATTCATGGCTATTAAAATCTGTCATTCAATTTTTAGAATTTACAAAACCAAATCCTTTGGAAAACACAAGTAATGTTTAACAACCGGCGCTGCAAGGCTTTGCAGATTGGTATAATCGGATGCATCTACAATGTTTTTAACCTCTCCATTGCGATATAAAATATTTATCTGGCTGCCTTTGTATGTATAAGCACTGTTACTTGTCGAACTTTTAAAGACAAAATAGGATGCTTCGTGATCGTTTAGTCCAAACTGAAGTTTTACTATTTGTAACAGATCGTTAAAATATTCTTCGTTTATAGGTTTCGCAGAAATTTGTATTTTAGGCAACCTTCTATTTATCAAGCTTTGAGCTAACTTGTTCAGCACAAAGTCTTTGTGATTTTGCCAGACTTTAATAGAGGTAATTATTTCTGCATCTCCTAAAGAAGCGAAAGCATCAAATACTTCAAGGTTGTTTTCAAAATCGTTCTCAGTATAATTGTTTTCTAAAAACATTTTGAGATTTGGAGGAGCAAACATATTTTCGCCCTGACGGGCAAGTTCTTTGGCGCGCTGTAAAATTTTAACCAACAGCACTTCTGCACAAAGTACGGTTTTGTGAAGGTAAACCTGCCAGTACATCAAACGACGGGCAATCAAAAACTGCTCAATAGAATAAATCCCTTTATACTCAACCACTAATTGATTGTTTCGGACATCAAGCATTTTTATAATCCGGTCAAAACCAATTACCCCTTCCTGAACTCCTGTAAAAAAACTATCTCTGTTTAAATAATCCAATCGGTCCATATCCAATTGGCTGGAAACAAGTTCATGTAAAAAGCTTTTAGGATGATCCCCTGTAAATATTTGTATGGCTAAACTCAGTTTTCCCTCAAATTCAAGATTGAGTTTATTCATAAACATCAGTGAGAGGATTTCATGAGAAACGTTGACCAAACTATGTTCCAGTGCATGTGAAAAAGGACCATGACCTATATCATGCAACAAAATGGCAATAATGGCTGCTTTTGCTTCCTGAGTTGAAATATCTACTTCTTTACTTGCCAAAACCTCAATGGCTTGTTTCATCAAATGAGTAGCGCCTAAAGCATGGTGAAAGCGGGTATGTAGTGCTCCGGGATAGACCAACGAACTTAACCCGAGTTGTTGAATATAGCGCAAACGTTGAAAATATGGGTGCTCTATAAGGTCAAAAGTCATTTCATTGGAAATGCTCAAAAAACCATAGACCGGATCATTGATAATTTTCTTTTTATTCACTTTAATAAGTGGGAAATTTTAATGATTTACGCCAATCTTGAGCTAAGATTTACATAAAAAGGGAATTACTCAAAAAGTAATTCCCTTTAAACATTTTATTTAAAGTGAGCTTAAATTCTTATGTTCCAATTGTATTTGTCAGGTAAAAGTCCTCTTTTAATCCCTTCTAATTCTTTTTTGATATTGGTAGAAAATGTTCTGGATTCAATAGAAGGTAAAACAATGGTTTGGTCAAGGTAAGACATTTCTTCTATATGGGTAATTGTAGCTGCTGTCCCTGCACCAAAAGCTTCCTGTAATTTTCCGGCTTCTTGTGCTTCTATCAATTCCCGGATAGCGATACGCCGTTCTGTAACTTTTAAGCCTTTATCTCTAAAAAGCCTGATGATGCTGTCTCGGGTAATTCCCCTTAATATCGTTCCATCCAAAGAAGGAGTAAGCACCTCGTTATCAATGACAAAAAACACATTCATAGTTCCGATTTCTTCGACATATTTGTGTTCTTTGCCGTCTGTCCAAAGTATTTGATCATAACCTTTTTGACGGATAAGGCTAACCGGATACATAGTAGCAGCATAATTCCCGGCTGCTTTTGCCTCTCCGGTTCCTCCTTCACAAGCACGGACATATTTGTCTGAAATAACCACTTTAATAGGTTTGCTGTAATAAGGGCCAACAGGTGAATTAATAATTACAAATTTATAATTATCTGCAGTGCGAACTCCGACACATTCATCACATGCAAACATAAATGGCCGGATATACATTGAAGATTCAGGAGTATCAGGAACCCAGGCTCTGTCTAATTTAAGCAATTCAATCAAAGCATTTACAAATGTTTCTTCGGGCAATTGCGGCATTCCCATGCGAAAAGCTGAAAAATTGAATCTTTTAGCATTGTCATCTGCCCTAAACAGTAAAATGTCATTGGTATTTTGGTCTAAGTTTGCTTTAATTCCTTCAAAAATTGCCTGACCATAATGCAAAGCCGATGTTGCCGGACTTATCTCCAAATTCCCGTAAGGCATAATTTTACCCTGTTCCCATTGACCATTCCGGTAATCCATGACAAACATGTGGTCGGCAAAGATTCTTCCGAAAGGGAGGTTATTAAAATCAACCTCCGATAGTCTTGACAATTTAGTTTTTTGTACGCTAAACATCTTTTTTAATGGGGCTACGTGAATTGAAGTCATAAAAGTAAGTTTTATTTAGTTATAAACTATTCGAAACCTTGCGGTTATTTTTTATAGCTCTTTGTTAAAAAACAACTCTCCCAACCGGTATAAACAATGTATTAATTTTGTTGTAAACAACTTTTACAAAGCTGCAAATATTTAGTGATAATCACCTAATTATTTTTTACAAAATTTAACAATTACCCTAAAATAACACAGCACCTTTGCAATTGGTTTGCACACATGTGAACATTTATCGAACTTATAGAATGACTTTTTGTTGTAAACCTTTATTTTTATGGTTAAATTCCCAGCCTATACAGTTTATGAAAATTACAGACATATCAACACTTGGTGCATTAAAAACTTCCGGCTATCGCACTAAATCTGTAAAAGAAGAACTCAGAAACAACCTGATTGAAAGAATAAAAAACAGGATTCCTTTATTTCAAGGCATTATCGGCTATGACAAAACAGTGATACCTGACTTAGAAAGAGCTATTTTATCAAAACACAATCTGATTTTCCTGGGTTTAAGGGGACAAGCAAAAACCCGGTTGGCAAGACTAATGATACAACTGCTGGATGAATTCGTACCTGTTGTTAAAGGTTCAGAACTCAACGATGATCCCTTTAATCCCATTTCAAGATTTGCAAAAGATATTCTCGAAGAAATGGGGGACGATACTCCTGTTACCTGGATGCATCAGTCAGAACGATATACTGAAAAACTGGCAACACCTGATGTTTCAGTGGCAGATTTAATTGGAGATGCGGACCCGATAAAAGCTGCAAATCTACATTTGAATTATTCGGATGAAAGAGTGATACATTTTGGGTTAGTTCCAAGGGCTAACCGTGGAATTTTTGTAATCAACGAACTTCCTGATTTGCAGGCGAGAATTCAGGTTTCGTTGTTTAACATTTTGCAGGAAGGTGATATTCAAATCCGTGGTTTTAAGGTTCGTTTACCTCTTGACATACAGTTTGTTTTTACGGCTAATCCTGAAGATTACACCAACCGCGGCAGTATAGTTACACCTTTAAAAGACCGGATTGAGAGTCAAATTCTCACTCATTATCCACCAACTATAGAAATGTCGAAAGCAATTACCGAACAGGAAGCGAAATTGCCAGAAATACAACGTTCTGCTATAGCTATCAACAACCTTGCAAAAGACCTGATTGAACAAATCTCATTCGAAGCACGAAAAAGTGAGTTTATAGATTCTAAAAGTGGAGTATCTGCCCGACTGAGTATTACAGCTATGGAAAACCTGATGAGTGCAGCCGAAAGAAGAATTTTAATTAACGGTGAAACACAAACTCAAATCAGAGTAGGTGATTTTTGGGGAGTCATTCCCTCAATTACCGGTAAAATTGAATTAGTATATGAAGGCGAACAGGAAGGACCTTTTATAGTAGCACAAAATCTGATCGGAAAAGCCATACGAAGTTTATTCATCAGATATTTTCCCAATCCCGAAGAACAGAAAAGAAAAAAACAACGCAATATTTATCAACCGGTGATTGATTGGTTTGGTCAAGGCAATGATTCTTTAATTGGCAACGATATTAGTAATATTGAATATCGCCATTCATTATTTAATATCGGAGGCCTGATGGATATTGTAGATAAATATTACCCCCAGATTGTGGAATCTGAAAAATTATTTTTAATGGAGTTTTTACTGCATGGTTTAGCAGAATTTTCTTTAATCGGAAAATCGCCGGTTCATGCCGGTTTTGCATTTCAGGATTTACTTAACAGTATGTTTCAAATAAACAGTTCTGATACCAACAACGACGACGAATAATATTTGTTTTCTAACAAATTCATCTTCCGACATTGCAAGTTTTTTAGAGCAACTCTTGTTTTGTCTTTTACACTTATTTTCAGTTTCTCCATTTTTTAAATTAGAAAAAAGTAAAAAAACCGGTAAAACTTCCGAAATTTGCCGCGTCAGAGTCATTAGCTCAGTTGGTTCAGAGCGCTACCTTGACAGGGTAGAGGTCACTGGTTCGAGCCCAGTATGACTCACTTTCTTTCTTTTTTTGACAATGGAACCCAAATGGGACGAATTGTAGCCATAGATTTTGGGTTAAAACGAACAGGTATTGCTGTTACAGATGTTCTGAAGATTACAGCCAATGGTTTAACAACATTAGATACCTCAGTAGTATTGGAATTTCTATATAACTATATTCAAACAGAAAGTGTAGAGTTATTTGTTGTTGGCGAACCCGTTAACTTAGATGGAAGCCCAACTCATGCTACCCTTTCTGCCAATAATTTCGTAGCCGCATTACAAAAGAAAATTCCTGACATCCCCGTTGAAAGGGAGGATGAAAGTTTTACCTCAAAAATGGCAATGCAAACCCTGATAGATGCAGGTATTAAAAAGAAAAAACGACAAGACAAAAAATTGTTGGATAAAATAAGTGCGGCCATTATTTTGCAATCTTATTTAACCCGTAAAGGCATTTGGTAGCCTAAAGTCAAAAACTATCACAAAATTCGATTCTTCATTTTTTCCCGATAACTTAACCAAATTTAATTTTTCCCCTACGATATGATACTTCCAATTGTTGCTATAGGCGACCCCGTTTTACGAAAAACAGGAACTGACATTTCAAAGGATTATCCAAATCTTCCGGATTTGATTGTTAATATGTTTGAAACTATGTATAACGCCAAAGGTGTTGGGCTGGCTGCCCCTCAAATCGGATTATCTATTCGCCTTTTTTTAGTGGATACTCTTCAACTAAAAAACAAACCCGGTCATAAAACGGACGAATCAGATGATGAAGATTTGAAAGATGAGTTTCCAGTTAAAAAAGTGTTTATCAATGCAAGAATTCTTGAAAAAAGCGGTAAGATCATTTCTTACAACGAAGGATGTTTGAGTATTCCGGGTGTTCGGGAAAATGTAAAACGTTCTGATACTGTGTCTGTCAGATACATGGATGAAACATTTACTGAACATACCGAAACCTTTACCGGATTAACCGCCAGGGTCATTTTACACGAATATGATCATATAGAAGGGATTTTGTTTACCGACCACCTTTCACCTCTTAAAAAACAGTTATTAAAAAAACGCCTCGAGAGAATTGGAAAAGGCATTGTGGATATAGAATATCGGATGCGATTTCCCAATATGCCCAAAAGGCGCTGATATTTAAAAAAAACAGGAGTTTATTTCAACATTTCTGGTCTATATAGTTTGTTTTACTCGTTGAAATACATCCCGGATTTCCGCCCGAAATTATCATCCGTTGGAAGATCGTCAATGGTTGGTGCCCACCCTTTTTGGTTATTGATTCTCATTTGCCAACGTGGATCTTTAACTTCTCCCCTTGCGTCGGAATGGATTAAATCAAAATTGTTGGAGGCAATTATTGTTTTCACAAACACAAATTTAATGTTGGTTTGTTTGTTGTTTAATCTGTAATAATGCCAGATTTCATAAGGAAGCGAACCTGCTTCGGCCGGTACTGAAACAAAGTCATTGGGGTTGCCATATTTTAGAAAAACCCTCCCTCTGTCTGTTTCAAATCCATGTAACTTTAATGTTTTATAAGTTGTTTCCACGTAATCGGCCTTTTCCCGGTAGATTGAAAATCCAAGAGCAGGGTCGAGTGGTTCTTGTTGTCGCCAAAATGCACTAAGTGTTCTTCGGATAATTTCTGTATTATTAGAAGCCAAAGCATTGAAAGCAAATTGATTAGCTTGATCAGATGCAATTGGAGCAATAGAGGCTAAGTAAAATTTTACCTGATCATCTGTTAATTGGTTTATATAATCATCGGCTACATCCGGTAAATCATCCGGAGTTTTTGCCTGTGAAAACAAAACTTCATTTTTATTTTGTTCTATTGGGTTGTTTCTATAAAAGGTTACGGCGTTTTCATTTAAAACCTCGTTTTGTTTGTTCCGAATTTCAATCCATAAAAAATAATTTCCTGATGGTAAAGTGCTGATGTCCAACTCAGCCATCAAAATATTAGCAGATTCAGCTTTAAGTTTCTTAAATTTCTTCAGGTTATTGACGACTGTTTTCCTGCTGTTTACAACCGAAAAAGTGTACATAAAATCGGCATCTTTACCCAAAATCTTATCCGCATTGTAAACCTCAGCATAAAAGGACAACGTTTTCTGGTCAGAAGGATAATAACCCAATACATTTGGAACGAGATTATATCCGTGTTTACTGTATTTTGTTTCTTCTGTGGCTTGTTCCAGCCCATTCACTAAAATAACATCTGACATTGAAATCTGAACATCATCTTTTGCAGTTTGCTCAATGATTAGATCTGCTTTACGGTTAACGGTACTGTTGGGAACATGAACATCATTAAAAATCACTTCCAGATTATAGGTTCCTGCACCAAGTTCAAACCGTTTAAGATCAAACAAATCAAAGCGAAGTTGTGTGCTGTCGGCAACAGCACGACTTTGTAATATGTATCTGTCAAATTGAACTATTTGTTCCTGACGGTTAAAAATAAGGGTGATTTCAACCTCTGCCTGAAATTCTTTCTCAGGTGTTTGAACATAAGCTACTGAATTTCCGGGAATTAAAATATACACTTCGGCGTAACTGCTTTGATTGGGCGGATAAAACAATGCATAATCAACAATGGGATTAACTGCCTGAACAAAGCCAAAAGGCATCAGAAAAGCAAAAAGCAGGTAGTATAGCTGTTTCATGTGTTTAAATTTAAATGGCTTGGTAAAATATCAGCGGAGTGTTTTTAAGTATATCAACAGGATATGTTGTTAAAACGTTAAAATGTACTTCATGCGTTGCCTTAAATGTGAATTTTAGTAAAAAAAGGTTTCCATAGTACAGTTATTGTAACAACAATGAAATATGCTCAAAAATACATAAAAACAAGAACCATTGTATGTTGAGCATACCTCGCTTTATGAAGTACCACAAGTTCTAATCTAAGTAAAAGGACACAGATGGTGTTCTTTTATTTTTACAATTTTGAATTAATCAATCATCATTTTGCCCAACTTTACCCAATGATGGAAGTATTGCATTGAACAACAGACATTTTATTTTTTACTACCTTTGTGCCGGTTGAATTCAAATCACAAAATCCCGCCATGTTGTTTAATCAAGCCTTTAAAAGCATCAGACGTGTCAGAGAAATCGTGCGTGTATTGGTGAAATATGGGTTTGAAGACGTAGTATCGAATACTATCCTTATCAACTTTGTTCCAAAAAAACAACGATTACAATGGGTAAGAGAAGAGCGCCCAGTTTTTGATTTCAGTCGTTGGGAACGCATCCGAATGGTTTGTGAAGAATTGGGAGCAACCTTTATTAAGTTGGCACAAGTGTTGAGTAATCGTCCCGATGTTTTGCCTGATCAATTGATTTTTGAACTTCAGAAACTGCAAAACGAAGTTCCCCCTTTTTCATTTGAAAAAGCCAAACAAATAATAGAATCTGAACTTGGAAAACCGCTACACGAAGTTTTTGAATATTTCAATGACCATCCTATTGGATCGGCATCAATTGGACAAGTGCACCGTGCACGTCTAAAAAACGGGCATGAAGTGGTGGTTAAGGTTCAACGCCCTGAAGTCGCAGGTTTAATAGAAACAGACCTGAACATTATTAAAGTAGTAGTTGCCAGAGGAGAGAAATTTTTTGAACGCAACGGCATTATTAATCTTATTGATGTTGTCGAGGCGTTTGAAAGAAGCATGCAAAAAGAGCTGGACTATTCAAACGAAGCCCGAAACATTAAAATGTTCAGGGCTACATTTAGGAAACAAACCAAATTTTTTGCTCCTGCAGCCTATAAAGAATACAGCACTAAAAAAGTGCTTACGCTGGAGTATGTGAAGGGTTGCAAAATTACAGATGTAGCACAATTAAAAGCATGGAATTTAGATCCTGCCAAAATTGCTGAAACAGGTATTGACATCTATCTTACTCAGATTTTTGAGTATGGAATTTTTCATGCTGACCCACATCCCGGAAACGTATTAGTCAGAGAAGACGGGGTGATTTGTTTGATTGATTTTGGAATGGTGGGCAAATTGATGAAGAAAGATAAAATGGCATTTGCCGGTATCTTTGTTGGGATGGCTCAACAAAATCCAAAAATGACTGCTGATAGTTTGCGTGCTTTGGCTATTGATGACAATATAACCGATATGCGAACCTTTGAATATGATTTGAATGAAATCATAGAAGATTTTGCTACCCTTGATGTGAGTGAATCGAATATGGCAGAGTTTTCGGATCGGTTACAACAAGTTATCTATCATCATCGCATTCGTTTGCCCGGGGGTGTTTTTATTATCTTACGTGCATTGGCTATTTTAGAAGGTATCGGAAAATTAATTCACCCCAATTTTAATACTTCTGAATTTATTGAGCCTTATGGACGCAAATTATTATTAGAAAAATATTCTCCTCAAAATTTGGGTTCTGAGGCTTTTTCGTTAAGTGCAAAATTGCTCTCGTTTCTTCAAACTTTTCCTGCCGAACTCAATGATATTATGGTTCGTGCCCGAAAAGGGAAATTGACCATACAAATAGAACACAGAGGCTATGAACAAGCACTGAACCGGTTAGACAGATCTGTTAACAGGTTAATCCTTTCAATTATTATTGTTGGGTTGCTGTTATCCTCTGCGATTAGTATGACTATTATCACCGGATCTAATATCAACATGTTAATTACAGAGAGCGGGATACCTTATCTCAGTTTTTTGGGTTTTATTATAGCCTCAGTTTTGGGACTTTTACTGATGTATGCAGTTTTGAGAAGCCGAACACCCAGAAATTAGATGTTATCACCTTTTAGCTTTATCAGAACTTTTAATGCTTGTAGTTGGTTGTTTGGTATATATTCATCACCTGAAAACATAAAAACAATAAGCATGGAAAAAGTTATTTATATAGTTGTAGCTGTAGTGTTGCTGATAATCTTGTTTAAAATTCTGCGTATCGTGTTTTATGTAGCTTTAGTGGTTTTTGTATTTTATTTTATTTATGATCAAGTTAAAGACAAAATTCCTACGGGGCGAAACAAAAACAAAAGGGATATAGAGATTAAATAAAAAGCAAAGTAGTTTAGAACAATTGAGGCTTTAATAATTTTTCACAATCATTCTTCTGAATTCAACGATTTTTAAATTTTAGAAACGAACCAAAGTTTGCTTCATTATCTTTAAAAATGGCAATTTTATTCAATAAAAAAGCAATTTTTTTAAGTAAAACAAGACTTTTTTTTGTTATTATTGCTTTATTTTTGTATAGAATATTAATTTAAAGGGCTATTCTATCATAAAAAGCCACCAACTTTTTTTCTTCCATCTGCCAGTTAACTACTTTTCTGGCTTCGAGGCAATTCTGACGTAATCTTTCATAATATTCCTCGTTAGAAAGCAATTCATTGACCTTTGCAGCGATATAAAGCGGATTTATATCTTCTAAAATCACTGCCACTTCAAATTCATCATTGATGCGCTTATATTCCGGAAAATTGACACAAAGTTGAGGCACTCCGGCATGGAAATAGTCAAAAAACCTGTTTGCCAGCGAATAATAGTAGCTCTCACCTTCACGACTGAAAAAAGTAAATCCCAATGTAGCATTGAGGGTAATTTGTCTAAGTTGATCCGGTTGGATAAAACCAAAAAATCGGACTTTATTTTCCAATCCAAATTTGCTTACTAAGTTTACACAATCATCAAAAACATCCCCCTTTCCACAGATATACAACTTGCAATTTTCAATAAATAACATGGCTTCTATCATTTCCTCAACTCCTCTGCCAACATTTACCGCCCCCTGGTATAAAATGTATTTTTCCTGACCATTCTTTTTAGAAATCGTTTCATCTCTTAACACCGCTGCATTTCTGATGATTTCAAAAAAAGTTCCATATTCATACCTGAACATATCGGCATAAGACTGATTGATGGTATATGCATAACGGGTTCTTGGGACAATAATTCGCTCTACTGTTTTCCACACCCATTTAACCACCGGACGGTTAATAATCTCTGGCAATTGAGTAAAATATTCATGTGCGTCATAGACGTGTGGCTTTCTTTTAATCTTTGCAGCTATAAAATTAGGTACCAGCGTATCCAAATCTGTAGCACCGTAAATATCATACCGGTGAGTTAACAAATGCCAAAGCAATCTCAGGTTATAAAAAAAATAAAATAGTTTTCCTTTGTTGAAAAAAAGGGTTAGCCTTATTTGCCGGTAATTTCTTTCAGGCAATGGTTTTACTTTTTCAATCACTCTGCCAATTAAAGTTACCCGATAGCCTGCATTGCTCAAAGAAGTACAAATTCGCTGCATTCTTTGGTCGTAATGCAAGTCATTGATGACGGTGAAAACAATATGTGGTTTCATTGGTTTTTTCTACTTAGTATTCAAGATCAGTTTCAACCTTTATTTAATTCCTTTAAAAATAGATGTGATTCTGATGGATTGAATAAATTTGTTGCTGATTCGTGTTTTTAATGATACAGTTTGTTTATTAACCTTATGGAATAACTATGCTGCCAAAAGTAACCCAACTTTTTGAACTTCCACAAATTTTGCCCGATGCGGCTTTCGAACCTGAGATATTTGAAACATTAGCAGAAGGCAATGGCATAAAAATAGAACGGATTATCTCTAAAGGACATGTAACCAAATCTGAATTTTGGTATGAACAAAATACTGATGAATGGGTAATGCTGCTTCAGGGAACAGCAATACTGTTGTTTGATCAAGATTCGGGAGAAGAATTAACCCTTCATACAGGTCAGGCCATTTTAATACCGGCCTATAGAAGGCATAGAGTAATTTTTACCTCAACAAAGCCTCCTTGTGTCTGGCTGGCTATTCATGCAAATTTTACAAATGCTTCTTAGTATTTTGATTTAAGTTTTCTGAACATCATTTCAACTGCTTTCCTTTAGAAGTTCCTGTAAAAGTTTGTGAATTTCCTGTTTGTATGTTTCAAATTCAATGCCTGTTGCAGGTCCCATAAATCCGGTATGAATTTTTCTGATATTCCCCTGTCTGTCTAAAAACAAAGTAGTCGGAAAAGAAGTAAAACTATTTAAAACCGGGAATGCCTCTAAAGCTTTTGATTTAGAAGCTTTTCCGCCATAAACGACCGGATATTGAATATTGAAATGTTTGATATATCTTTCAATGGCAGGCTTTGCTTTGTCTAAAGATTCTCCGGCTTCAAAAGCTACCGCAATTATTTCGAGTCCTTTATCTTTATACTGATCATACAAATCAACATAAAATGCAGTTTCATCCATACAATTAGGGCACCAAGTTCCCATAATCTGAACTAATGTAACTTTGTTGTTAAACTGTTCATCTGTCAATGATACCTGTTTGTTCGATATGTCAGGTAAAGTAAAAACAAGTTTATTTTTGTTAGATTTTAATCGGGTAAGTTCGAAAGGATCGGGCATCGAAACTGTATCATCTCTGATCCCTATCCATATTTCATGTGAGTGATTTCCTGACCAAAAATGGCCGTCCAAATCGCCTTCGTCATTGACATAAGCTTTAAAAAGAAAAGCATGAGCACCATCAAAACAGGATAACATTAAATCTCTGTCCGCTATAATGCCTTCCAGAAAGCGATAATCTCCTGTAGAGGTTAAAAAAGTCCCGGTTACTTTTGTTCCTTCCTGTTCAAACACGCCTATAGCATCTGTTTTGCTTTTCTTGTCATCGGCAATAAACATAACCGCCCAACGCCCACTGACAGTGGCATTATATTCGGCTATTGGGGCATCAAATCTTGTACTATCCCCAAATATGGCATAAAAATCAAGTTGATAATCGGGACCTTTTGCATAATTAAACCAACTGCCTAAAATTCTTCTATCGTTAAATTTCCCTTTTATCTGAGAGCCAAAAACCGGCAAAGTAATTGTAATAGAATCTTCAACTATTGAGATATCCGTTACTTTTATTCTTTCATCTGCATTGATGATATCCAATTTATAAGTATTGTCCGGATTTCTAAACAAATCAAAATTAAAAGGCAAAGTTTCAGTTTCTGAAAGACGCAAAGTTGCCCTCCATCTGCCTTCAGACAATACTCGTTTGGGGCTATCATCCCGGGTCTTATTTGAGTCAGTCCGGTTATTTTGGCAAGAGTTAAAGTTAAACATCATTAAAAACAAAAAAAAAGGAATTGCGTTTTTAAAAGTTTTAAAAGGCATATTTGTTCAAAGCTTGAAGTTGTTGTCAAGAATTAACAGTTTGAAAAAGAAAATATATCAGAATTTTTCACCCATCCAATCTTTATAGATTTCCTTTTGTAAAGATGTGGCTTGTTGAAGTTTTTCAATTTTGTAGTTGTACTCTTCTAATGATTCCAACTGAACAGAAATGTTTTTAATAATTCCGGAACGATTGACTAAAAAAGAAACCGTATCGCCAACCTGATACCGGGAAATAGTATTTTTTAAATCATTTTCTGAATTTACTCTGAAATCGTTGATTGCCAAAATTTCATCATTAACACTTAGTCCGAATTTGTAAGCACAACTACCTCTTTTAATTTTGCTGATGATAAGCTGATTATTGGTAAGATTTGTGTTAATCCCCAAGGCAGGTCCTTTGTTGTTCGCATTATTGACCAATTGCAAGCCTGCATAATTCAAATACTTGTTATAATCCATCAACTTGGTATCATATACATGGTCGCTAAAGAAAGTTTTCATCGGAACTCCCGCAACTTTTTCAACTCCCTGAATAAATTCCTGTTCAGAAAAACCTCTGCTTTGTTTTTTGTAATATTCGGCATAAAGAAACCGCATCACATCGTCTAAATTTTTTTTACCCTTGGTTTCGTTTCTGATGGCAAGGTCTAACATTGCTGCCAACACTGCACCTCCGTTATAATAGCTGACTGTTGTATTATCTGAGTTTTCATCAGGCCGGTAATATTTTATCCAGGCATCTAAACTTGATTCGGCCAGATTTTGAACCAAAGTTCCCGGTTTGCTGTCAACCCCTGCAATATTACCTGCCAATATTCCTAAGTAGGTTTTTGCGTCCAGCACATTTGCACGTTTTAAAATCAAATCATCATAATAACTGGTAAATCCTTCGGCAACCCAAAGCAACCGAGTATAGTTTTCTGATTCATAATCAAATGGGCCGAGTTCAATGGGTCTTAGCCGTTTCACATTCCAAAGGTGAAAATATTCATGTGCCACTAATCCCAACCATTTTTGATAATTGCTTTCAGGCTCAAAGCCCCAACGCGGGTTCATCAAAGCTGTTGAATGCAGATGTTCCAAGCCTCCACCCATACTTTGTGTATTAATTTGCAAGAAAGTATAATCTGAGCAGGGATGTTCGCCAAAAATCGCAGTAGCTGCCTCTAAAATTGGAGGAATATCTTTGGCCATTTTTTCAATTTTGTGATTTCCGGGACCGGAAACCGCTAAAACATGAGGAATTCCCGCAGCCATAAAATTAATCACTTCATGATTGCCAATTAAGATTGGTGAATCAGCCAATGTATCATAATCAGGTACTTGAAGTGTCCAATTATTGTTTGTGTTGACCGGCTTTAAGGCAGTTGAAATTTGTTTCCATTCACCATAAGGTTTAATTTTTAATGTCGAAGGGATTTGCTGATGTCCATCAACGTACATAAATACACTGCTTGGGCTTATAAATGCCATTTCAGAGTCTAAAAAACTGGTTCTTACGCTTAACTCGAACGAATAAACCTGATATTTTACTTTGATTGCTCCGGAAGATCCGATATCATTAATGCACCAGGTATTTTTCTGAGTTTTTATATGTGGAAGTTCAATTCCTTTTTCATCGGTAACCGAAAAGCCATCAACTTTCCTCGAAAATTCTCTGACTAAATAAGAACCCGGAGTCCAGACAGCCATTTTTAAGCACAATGAATCTGTTTTTAAATTAGAAATATTCATTTCTACCGTAAAATAATGGGTACTCGGTTCATCCATTGCAACCGAATAAGACAAAGTTGGTTGTGCAAGCATATTTAATGCGAAAAGGTTAATTAAAAGTATAGTTAATAAGGAAATCTTTTTGGATATCATAATACAAATTAGTTTACTGAATTCAAAACAAACAAAGATACAGTAATCTGTCATTCTAAAAAATGAAGGAGGTTATTTTTCAGGCATCAATACCTTGATACATTGTTTAAGGACTCCGATAGTTACAGGCGTAGTTCCAACCAATTCCCCGTCCATTTGCATATAAAGGGGATTTTCCAACGATTGCATTTCTACTTCCTCTTCGTTAAAATACCGGATTTGAGGATTGGATATCAGTTCACATCTTCTTAATTTTGGTAAATAAGCTAAATAATGTCGAACAGAAATATTCCCAAGAACTACACCCGACAATTGACCATCGGTCAAATCAGCATTTGGGGCTATACCTAATCCGCTTCCAAAATATTTGCCATTTGCCATGACCAATGACATTATTTTTCCTTGCCATGAAAAATTCTTCCCTATAAAAGTAACATTTTGCTTTTTATAGGTAAGAAATGTTTGAATAATGGCTTTTGCATACAAAAGAGTTGGGCCTAAAAAGGATTTGCTTTTCATGTTGGACAGATAAAAGGTTGCAGCTCCACCCATTCCTACATCTGCAACGTTCAAAAAAATTCTGCTCCCTTTACCATTTTCGCTATCTGAAGATGCTTTTGTATAAACTGCAATCCCCACATCAATCAAAACCTGATTGTCATTGTCAATTAATAACTTTAAATACGCAGCACTTTTTAAAATATTTGCAGTTCTGCTAAAGTCGTTTCCTGACCCTGCCGGAAATAATCCGATAACACATTGTTTCAACTTTTCGGTATCAAATTGCTCAATTTCAATACTGACCTCATTTTTTATCCTACATTCGTCAAATACTCCATTCGCAACTTCATTGAAAGTGCCATCGCCTCCTACGGCAATAATATGTGAATACCCTTCTCTAAATACCTGTGCTGATAATTGCCTTGCATGTCCTGAAAAGCGGGTTTCAAAAAAATCAACATGATATTGCCCTCTCCCAAATTGAAGTTGAATATCCTCCAATATTTTCCCTTTGCGGCCAATCAGACCACTCACAATAAAAGCTATTTTTTTCATACAATTTAGTTGGAGTCCTAAAAAGCAAAGGTTATCACCTTTGTTAAATTGGGTGTAAAACTAACCTAAATGTTCGGTTAAAAAAATATTTACCTATAATTCAGGAGTTATTAATATGGTTAGTTTGGAGGAAAAAGTGATTTATAATCCATGATAGATTCGTTTTCCTAAATTTTATGGCTAAAAAATTTTTTAATAATCAATGAAAGTACTATTTTTGCGCCTCGAATAAACAGAATTACCTAAAGAACAATCATTTATACTTATATGGCACACCATAAGTCCGCATTAAAAAGAATTCGACAGACTGAAAAGAGGCGTTTGCACAACCGTTTTTTCAAAAAAACTACCAGAAACATGGTTAAGAAACTTCGCCTTACACATGAGCAAGGAGAAGCTGAAAAAATGTTACCCGGAGTTGTCAGCATGATAGATAAATTAGCTAAAAAAGGGTTATTTCACAAAAATAAAGCTTCAAATCTAAAATCTAAACTCTCCAGGTTTGTAACTAAACTCGGGCAAGAGTCTCATCATCATCACAAACCGAAAAAAACATCGTAAGTAATTGCGTTGTTGGCTGCGTCAAAAGGAGGCATACTATTTAATTATAGTATGCCTTTTTCTGTTTATCAAAATTGCAGTTTTGATGAACTTTTTTTGGGGAGGATTCAATAACTAATTTGAGTTCTTAACATTCGGGCATATCCCAATCAATTTGTAATCAAATCGCTTTTTATTGCAGCTTCTGTTAAATCACGAATCAAAACATCTGCATCTTCAAGGCCAATGTAAAAACGAATCAGATTCCAGGGGATTTGGTTTTGTATCTGACCATAATTTTCAGAGGTATAAAGCACAGACATAGGGAATACCAAAGATTCATGTCCTCCCCAAGAGCAAGCTAATATAAAATAGTTCAAAGCATCGCAAAATTTTTCGACCTGGTCAATACTTTCAGAATTAACCTCGACCGAAAATAACCCACCGCAACCGCTCATTTGCTTTTTTGCCAAATCAAACTGAGGATGTGAGGCAGAGAATGGGTAATAGACCTTTTTAATCCAACTTTGTTGTTCTAAAAACTGAACTACTTCGGCAGTGGTTTCAGAAACCCTTTTTAGGCGAAGAGGTAAAGTTCGCAATCCTCTTATTATCAGCCATGCATCGTTTGGAGAAATAATTCCACCTAATGTCATAAACTCAGATTCAAAGATTTTTTGGATGATTCTTGAATTACTGCACAAAACACCGGCTACAATATCGCTATGTCCACCTAAATATTTGCTTGCAGAATGAGTAACAATATCAATTCCCATTTCAATGGGTGTTTGGTATAGCGGAGTGGCATAACTGTTGTCAATAACAGTTATCAATCCGTGCTTTTGGGCTATCTTCGCTGTATTAGCAATATCCTGTAGTTCAAAAGTGATGGAATTAGGGCTTTCAAGAAACAATAACCGGGTGTTCTCTTTGATTGCCTTTTCATAATTAGCAGGATTAGTGCCATCAATCATGGTGGATTCCACTCCAAAACGCGTTAGGAAGTTATTCAGGAGTTTGTTGGTCCAGCTATATGGTTTCTGAACACAAAAAATATGATCTCCGGATTTTACTTGAGACAACACCGCCGAAGCAATTGCGGCGCTACCACTGCTAAAAATCAAAGAATCTTCTGCCTTTTCAAGTGCTGCAATTTTTTTCCTCAAAATTGCAACTGTTGGATTACAACCTCTTGTATAAAAAGGAACATCTTTTTCATGTTTCAATGCCTGACGCATTGCCGCAATATCCTGAAAGGTGAAATTGCTGCTTTGAAAAACAGGTGGGGAGACTGCATTTTTATAGTTTTCGCGGTCTTCTCCCAAATGATTTAATATATATGACAAATCCATGTTCAATTATATCTTTTTTGTTGCTTTTCTAATAGTACTAAATCTTGCTCACTCTTGAGTAAAGCCCCTAAAAAGGGGGGGAAATGTTCTTTTAAATCCACCATTTCTAAATCACTGCTTCCAACTTTACCCAAAATGAGCAGTTTCAACCAATCTAATAATTCGCTGGTAGAAGGCTTCTTTTTTAACCCACGCACCTCCCTTAAGTTATAAAAAACAGCCATAGCATTGTGAATCAGCCGCGAATCTAAATTTGAAAAATGAACCTGAATGATTTGTTTCATGGTTTCTTTATCCGGAAACCGTATAAAATGAAAAAAACAACGCCGAAGAAAAGCATCCGGCAATTCTTTTTCATTATTGGATGTAATCAGAATGATAGGGCGATGTTTTGCTTTGATAGTTACCTGTAATTCATGACAATAAAATTCCATTCTGTCTAATTCCTGAAGCAAATCGTTTGGAAATTCGATATCGGCTTTATCAATTTCATCAATCAGCAAAACAACCTGTTGATTGGCTTCAAATGCCTGCCATATCTGACCGGGTTTTATATAATTGGAGATGTGATGCACCTTTTCATCTCCTAACTGTGAATCACGCAATCTCGAAACTGCATCATACTCATACAATCCTTGAAGCGCTTTTGTGGTTGATTTAATATGCCAGGTATATAGCGGATAATTAAAAAACTGTGCTATTTCATAAGCTAACACCGTTTTACCGGTTCCGGGCTCTCCTTTAATCAACAAGGGGCGTTGTAACTTGATTGCTGAATCAACAGCTATCATCAACTCACGGGTAGCAATATATGAATCGGTTCCTGAAAAGTGCATATTTTATTTATTCCTAAATGTGTTAAAAAAAAGCAATAAACCAACTTTTGTTAATCCTGTATTATTGAGTTTTTGTAGCAATAGCCAACAAATCAAAACACTGTGAGGTAGCCGGTGCTGTGTAATAATCAGACAAACGAATGTTGCTGACTAATTGGTTATTTCCTTTGAACAATAATCTGCGGTTAATCCGATTGAGCAGGTCATACGGAATTTGAAGCATCCATCTCGGTAAATTATACTGAAGATTAAACAGATCGAATCTGGTAAATTTTTTAACCGATGCTTTGTTTTTTTCATAGTATTCCATCACCTTTTCATTTCCAAAAACACCCTGAATATCTGTGTTTGAAAAATTTTGTTCCAGCAGTGATTTCAATTCTGTTGGGGTGTATTCCCTGATATGCCATGGATTTCTGGTCAAGGACATCGTCCGGTTGGGAGTTGTTAAGATCAAAACTCCTCCGGGCTTCAAAACCCGGTAAATTTCGTTCACAAACTCCTTGTCCTGGTCAATATGCTCAATCACCTGAAACGTTACCACCGAATCAAAACTATGTTCCTGAAAAGGCAAGGGTGGAACATTTACCTGCATAAACTGAACATGCTTGAAATTTGAAGCCGAATCAGGTAGTTGAGTTTGGTATTTGTCAATTGCAACATACTCGTCTGCAAAAGGAGCTAAGATATTAATCCCATAACCTTCCCCGCTTCCAACTTCCAAAACCCTACCATGTATATGTTTTGAAGCAAATTCATAAGCTACTATATGTCTTTGATAAATTACATTGTCGGTCAGATCTTGTGAAGAAACTCGTTCGGCGGTTTGCATATAAAAAATCTTTAAGCGAAAGTCCTTGTTTTGTTTGTAGAAATGTCCAATTGAATTTTCAGATTTGGACGCACAAAAGTAAGGTAAAAAGTATAAATCTATCGGACACCTAATAAAAAGCATATAGAAAAGCTGTTGAAAGCAGGTTGCGCTAAGGTTTTTTACTATTTTTGCTGCTTCAATAAAAGAATACTTTATCCTGCCTGACAGGAAATATCATTCCAAAAAACCTTTTTGCATGAATTTTCAAACTTTCAAGCATGTAAACAATATTGCCGGGTGGCTGATTTTCCTGATAGCAGCATCGGTATATACGCTCACGATGGAAGCTACAGTCAGCCTTTGGGATTGTGGCGAGTTTATCGCATCAGTTTACAAACAACAGGTTGTTCACCCTCCGGGAGCTCAGATGTTTATCATTCTTGGTCGTCTTTTTAATGTGCTCGCCTTTGGGAAACCTGAGTTGGTGGCATTAACCATGAACTTTATGTCTGCCGTTTGTAGCGGTTTTGCCATGATGTTTTTATTTTGGATTACTACACACATGGCAAGAAAACTTGTAAACCCTTACAATGCGAATGAGTTGACCATGGATCAGGTGATTGCAATCATTGGAGCCGGTGCAATCGCAGGGCTTTGCGGTACTTTTTTAGACAGCGTCTGGTTTTCGGCAGTAGAAGGTGAGGTTTATGCAATGTCCCTTATGTGGACAGCGATGGTGTTTTGGGGAATTATTAAATGGGAAAACAGGGCAGATTCTCCTTATGGTGACAGATGGTTATTGTTTGTAGCTTTTGCAATCGGCACTTCGATTTTTGTACATTGGTTAAACCTTCTTTGTATTCCTGCAATGACTTTGGTTTATTATTTCCGCAGGTATGAACCTACCGTAAAAGGGGCATTTATTGCATTTTTTATAGGGTTAGGAATTGTAGGTTTTATTCTGAAATTTGTAATTACCGGACTGATTGATATAGCTACAGGCATTGAATTGTTTTTAGTGAACGGCATGGGGATGCCTTTTAACAGTGGATTAATCGTATTTTTATTGTTATTTTTAGGAGGTTTTACCTTTGCTTTATATTACACCTACAAAAAAAGCAAAACTGCGGTTCACAACCTGCTTTTAGGTTGCATGTTTATTTTTATAGGTTATTCAGCTATAGTTGCGACTGTTATCCGGTCTAATTCGCACCCCAATATAGACATGAACAGTCCTCGCGATCTGGTTAGTCTTTCTTCTTATCTGAACCGAGAACAATATGGTTCGCGTCCTTTCCTTTTCGGTCAATATTATACGGCTGAAGTTGAAGATATCGAAGAAACCGGAGTGAAATATGCAAGAGGTGTGGACAAATACGAAGAAGTAGGCAAGAAAATTGATTATGTCTATAAAGGCAAAAAAACCATTTTCCCGCGGTTGTATGATATCAGTCCACAGTTTAAAGCCGACTATGAACGTTGGTTAGGTCATAAACGAGAGCCTACTTTTGCCGACAACCTCAAGTTTTTCTTCAATTATCAAATCGGTCACATGTATATGCGTTATTTCATGTGGAATTTTGCCGGACGGCAAAACGATGAACAAGGAATGGGCGGGAGAAAAGAAGGAAACTGGCTGAGCGGAATTTCATTTATTGATGGAATGAGGTTGGGAAATCAATCTGTAATGCCTGAACACATGAAGAGTTCAGATTCGAGAAACTATTATTTCTTCCTTCCCTTGTTGCTTGGATTGTTGGGCATGGTGTTTCAATTCACCAACAATAAAAGAAGTGCTTTGGTCATCTTACTCTTGTTTTTCTTTACCGGAATGGCCATTATCATACAGGGTAATTCTCCTCCGGTCGAACCCAGAGAACGAGACTATATATTTGCCGGATCTTTCTGGGCATTCAGTATATGGGTAGGCTTGGGCGTTATAGCTCTCCATGATTTGTTAAAAGAGAAATTAAAAGGAAAATCTGCAGCAATTGTTGCTTTTTGTGCTGCTTTATTAGTGCCTATCATTATGGGATTTCAGGGTTGGGACGATCACAACCGTTCTAACCGTTTCGGTGCCAGAGATTTTGCAGCAAATTATCTTAATTCCTGTGCGCCAAATTCAATCATTTTTACTCAGGGAGACAACGATACTTATCCTCTTTGGTATGCACAGGAAGTTGAAAATATCAGACGTGATGTAAGGGTCGTGAATTTAAGTCTTTTAGGCGTTGATTGGTATATCAATCAATTGCGCCGCAAGGTAAATGATGCCGACCCTGTTCCTATGTCTTATGATTCCTTAAAAATCAGAGGCTCAAAAAGGGATGTTGTCTATTTTAAAGAAGACCCTCAACGTGCACCTGTAGGGCAGTATTTTGCACTTCAGGATATTTTAAAGTTTATTGGTGATGACAGGCTTTCTTATTTGCAACAGGCAGGAGTAAATTACTTCCCCACAAAAACAGTCAGTTTCAAAGTTGATAAACAAGCCGTTTCAGCAAGTAATGCCATTGCCCCCGAAGACAATGTTAAAATTGTGGATGATATCAAATGGACCATCAACAAAAACAGTTTGTACAAAAATGACCTGATGACTTTAGACATCATTGCTGCTAATAACTGGAAACGTCCCATCTATTTTGCCATCTCTGTCAGCCCCGAAAGTTATTTAGGACTTGACAAGTATTTTCAGCTCGAAGGGCTTGCCTATCGTTTGGTTCCGGTTGAAGTAGAACCAACTATTGACCCTCTGACCGGAAAACCCGATCGTTCCCAAAGAGGCAGAGTCAATCCTGACATCATGTACGACAATCTGATGAACAAATTTAAGTTCGGAAATCTGGGTGATGAAAACGTCCATGTTGACTCCGATTTGAGCCGCATGGTGTTTAACTTCAGAGGTAACTATGCCAGATTGGCCTCGGCTTTAATTGAAAAGGGAGACAATAAAAGAGCTGTTGAAGTACTTGACAGATGTATAGAAATGATGCCTGACCATACTGCTCCTTATAATTTTTACATGTACACCATCATCGAAGCCTATTTTTTAGCAGGAGCTTATGACAAATCCAATCCATTGGCTGAACAAGTTGCAAACAGGCTGATTGAAGAGCTTAAATACATCAACAAACTACCCAAAAGAGATCAAGCCGCTTACGAACAGGAATTACAACTGAATGAGTATTTTATAAGTCGTTTTGCTGCGCTTGCAAAACAAAAAGGACAGGTAGAATTTTCGAACAAACTGGAAAGTATGTTAGAAGGATTATAGTTTTTTACTTGTCTAATTTAAACATCAAAAACACTGTTTCGCTTTGAAATGGTGTTTTTGTTTTTTATGAATATATTACACTCAAAATAAGCCAGATACAGATATTTTTGACCTTATTTTGTTTGATTGATGTCTTGTTCAGTCAAAAAAGTTTGATTTATGAGTTTTACAAAATCAAAAAAAATTCAATCGGGATTTGGAAACTTTCATTCACCGTTTGTGCCCATAGTTTTGACTTCCCTGTTATATCTGATTGCAGTGTTCAACGCTTGTAAAACCTCTCATTTAACTCAAAATGTTGCTTATCGCTATTCCGGCAAATCGGCAGTTCCTGAATTAAAAGTTAAAACTCATTTTATATCTGAAGATTCGGTCAAAATTTATTTGGGCTTAAGTACCTCAGAAATTAATTTTGATACGGCAGGGCTTGCATATTTTAGTATATTATTTCGATTATATGAAAATGAGAACGGGAAGCCCAATCTTTTAAGAGATAGTTTGCAAATCTTAACCGTAGCATCATTCAACAATACTCCGACCACCATTTTTGAAGTCAATATTGCAGCCCCAAGCCAGAGGAATTACTTTTTAACCGTTTATCTTGTTGAAGAGAATACCAGAAAAGGATATAAAGGTCAAACCGGAATATGGCGAAATCGTCCTGAAAACAAACAAGATGAGCAAAATTACTTCATAAAAAACGCAAATCAGGATGAGGTTATGTTTTCAAATATTACCAAAATCAATACTCCTCTAAGATTGTTTTATAAAAACAAAACCTATTCACATTTTACAATCTATTACTACAAGCCCATAAAAAACATGGCACTTCCCCCCTATTCTACCCTTCAGGAAGTGCCAATTCACTTAAAACCCGACAGCATATTTTTTACAACTGCTTTTCTTAATCCCAATCAGGAAGGGCTTTACTATATTCAGGCAGATACAAACCGGTTGTCGGGCTTATCCATTCTTTGCGTTGATTCTTCTTTTCCTAAAATTACCACAGCTTCCGACCTGATCGAATCTTTGCGCTATATTACCAGGAATGAAGAATATGAACAAATGATGAAAGCAACAAATCCTAAGGCTGCCGTTGATGAATTTTGGCTGACAAGAGCCGGAAGCCCTAATCGTGGCAAAGTTTTGATTAAAGAGTTTTATAGCCGGGTACAGCGGGCAAATGTTTTTTTTACAACTTATAAAGAAGGCTGGAAAACGGACAGAGGAATTATCTATATTATTTACGGTCAGCCGGATATTGTTAATATATTTCCGGATTCTGAAAATTGGACGTATTATCCCAAAGGAAATCAATCAAAACTTCAGTTTCAGTTTGTCAGAGAGGAGTTGCCTTTTACCATTCATCATTATCGCCTTATTAAAAACCCCGATTACGAAATGAGTTGGCAAAACGCAGTGTATGAATGGCGCAATGGGTTTATTAACAATTTAACAGAGTAATACTTAGCTAAGTATGGCTATGATTTTTTCGAAATTGATATGCCTTTGTTTGACTTTTTTGTTTAACTTTATCAATATCGGAAAGAGTACAAATCTGCGAAAGCCTTTAATTTGAAGGTTACTTTTTTATATTTCGGTATATAGTGGTTTTTGAGTAGTTGTGCAACAGTTACCGTTGATATGCGTTTGTGCTGGTGTTCGCTCAAGGAATAACTGATTGAAGTACTTCCGAAAACTTGTTTGATATAATGTTTGAATATTTATCCCTATCAAGTCAACTTGTTATAGGAAAAGTGAAGTGCTCTTGCTGCAACAAATAAAGCTATAAATCCAAACAGGACACGCAAATGTTCACCGAACACCCAATTGTTTACCAAGTTCAATGTTTTAAATGATTCTAAAGTTATTTCCTTATTCCAAAACAGATAGTTATTTATCGGAAGGAAATAAAGCATGGTGAACAGAAATGCACCCAAAGTTAGGACAAGGTGGATACTCAGCAGTATTTTAATTTGCTTGTCGGATTTCAAGTATGCAAAGAAGCTAATTACTGATATCAGTACCGAAGCAGGAACAGCTATCCGAAAGAAATGCCCAGGGTCTGCGTTAATGAAAAACGTTCTATAATTGGTTAGTGATTCTACACTTCCATCCCTCCAATTTGACATTACGACAAAAAAATCAAACAAGTGTCCAGTTAAATAACCTGTAGAAATTATAGTGTTAAGCCAGAGAAAAATTCTTTTTGTCATATTGATTAATTTTAGTTTGTCAAAGTAAATTTATTGCACTTTATTTCAAGTTCTCACTGTCACCCAAGCATGACGCATAATGTCAGTTGCTGAAAAAACCGTTAACAAAAATACACAAACATTTTAAATAGTAGCAAAAATTGAATAATTTTATGGTATGCAATATCTTCAAGGAAAATAACGCAATCAGATGCAAATAATCTGTCCGAAGAGCAGTATCGGAGCTGAAAACCCTGTGCGGTTTATGGATGCTTTTGTATAGAGATTTGAGTTATCAAAAACTCAGAGTAAGTACAAACCAACATAAGCATTAAACTAAAGGTAACATTTTTCTAAATCAAGAATTTAGTTGTTTTTGAGTAGTTGTGCAGCGGTTAACTATGTTAGCGGTAGTTGTTATTTCTTCGTTCTGTCTGCAACAATCTTTTTGATGAAGTCTGGTAGTTCAAGTTTATGTTCATCTGCAATAACTTTCAACGCATCATAATACTTTACCTCATCTCCGTTCCATTGCAGGTCAAGTCGTCTAACTGCTTTCATGGCGATATGATTGTAGTTTTCAGGGCTGCCCCAATAACATTCCATGCAAACAGGCGGCTTCTTGTTAGCTTTCCAATTGTCGCAATGTTCGCAACTCCATGATTTTGCTCTGTTGCATGAACCGCATAAAAGCATGAAATGGTCGAGCTCCCTGTCGGTTAGCTCGCCACCAACTTCATAGGGTACTCTGTGGTCAACCTGTAAGTAACGTTCTTCAAATTGCCCATTGCAGATTTGGCACCGTCCACCACATTTGTCGAATAATGCTTTTTTGAAGTCTTTGGAAAAGGGTATGCGACCTTCGACTATGTTTGTTTGCAATTGTGCTAAGTCGCCAAACTTATATGCTGCAATAGATTTGCCGTCTTGTGATTTGATTTTATATGTTTCAAGCGGAATGCCTGCTTCTCTCACATCTCTTGCTGCTCTTGGCGGATGATTATATCCATAAGTCTTTTTAAGGTCTTCTGTTGTAATGAAACCATGTTTTAAGATATGGTCAATTACAATTTTTGCCCTCTTGTTAGTTATTGATTGAACATGTTCTAAAAACTCTTTCGGATATGCTTCTTTCTTTTTCGCCATTAGCTTGCAAATAGTTCTGTTTGATAAATCGTTTGTTTGCCTGTAATTTTTTGTAAGTCTATTTTGCTGGTAAGTGCTGGCGATAAATAAAGTGCTTCGTAAGTAATTTCATTTCTGCTCAATAGCGTTGCTTGCGAAGAACGTCCAGCATTGATTTCAATTTTGGTCAAATTCAGATTGTCATGTAGCGGATTGCCGTAAGTTTTATTCCCCGTTCTTCCATCATAGCTCAAAATGAATGGAACATTTCTATTGTTTAGGTCAAAAAGCGAAACAATAAAATTATCAAACTCAATGTTTCCTGCGTAATTGAAACCACCATTTACGCCTGTTCCTTGATAAGGTGGGTCCATGTAAACCAAATCATTGTCTGTCGCAAGGTCAAGAATTGTTTGATAGTCTTGCGAATAGCATTCCGTCCTGCCTTTAAGAAGTTGGGAAACTCTCAAAATATCGTCACGCATCATTTGAGGATTTCTTCCTAAACGCCTTTTGTCGGGGCTTTGATTAAATTGTCCTTGTGCATTGTAGCGAACAGCAGCTTTTACACATTTTGCTAAAAGGAATAAAAGATACTCGGGTTGTTTTGTGTCGTTAAAACGTTCACGAATGTGGTAATAATATTCCTCTTCGTTTCCGTGTTGTCCGTGCCATATGTCGTGGTAGTGTTCGATGATTAATATCGGATTTTCAATGATATTTTCCCAAAGATTGACAAGCGGTTCGTTAATGTCATTAATTACAAAGCGATTTGCTTTAAAATAAAAAGCGGAAGCAATTGTCATAGCTGCTGAACCTGCAAATGGTTCAATCAACCTGTCAAAGTTGTCAGGAAAGAACCTTAAAATTTGGTCAGCAAGATTTCTCTTGCTTCCCTGATATGGTATAGGATGTGGTAATTTCATGTCTTGTTATTTGTCAATTGTTACATGTCAAATTTAGCATTTTTTTGCCTAACTATATAAGTCAGCATAATGGTCGGTTACAATTACCACCAACTTCAGTTGGTGAAAAAACAGTTAACAAAAATACACAAACATTTTAAATAGTAGCAAAAATTGAATAATTTTATGGTATGCAATATCTTCAAGGAAAATAACGCAATCAGATGCAAATAATCTGTCCGGAGAGCAGTATTGGAGCTGATAACCCTGTGCGGTTTATGGATGTTTTTGTATAGAGATTTGAGTTATCAAAAACTCAGAGTAAGTACAAACCAACATAAGCCTTTAAACTAAAGGTAACATTTTTCTAAATCAAGAATTTAGTGGTTTTTGCGTAGTTGTGCAACAGTTACCCTTGTTGGCGGTTCGTTGTTTTCTTGTTTGTTGTCAGTTGCCCGTCTTTTTAACTCCGTCCTGTATTGCTGCTTCAAGTATGTCAATATCTATATCTTTTAGCGTTTTGAACTTAATGCAATAACCTGTTACACTCGCCTTGCCTATTGTTTTTCCGTAGGTTTCGGGTAAATACTTTTTGTCTTCAATGCCCATAATATATACCGAAATTCCTGTTGTATTTCCGCTAATTCCAATTTGATAAAACTCTTTAGTTTTTCCGTCAGCATATTTTATGGTTTGTGTCCCATAGCCAATGTTAGGATTGGCAACAATTTTACCTCTATCGTCTGTGCCGTCTAAGAACCATAATTTACATTTTGGCAAAGCTTGAAGTATGCGTTTGTGCAACATTTCAATTTCAACGCGTTTTGGTTCAGGTTGGCTGTCAATATATTTTTTGATTTGTTCTTGTATGTTCATTTGTTAAGTTCTTGTTAGCTGTTCGTTGTTTTTTCGTTTGTCGGTTCATAGTAAAGAATTACTGCACCGCTATTAAATGTTTTTGTCTTTAAAAGTTTAAGTTCTGACCTGTCAGTTATCTTTTTGAACAACGGCAATCCGTTTCCGACTATAACAGGGTGAACACAAATTTGGTATTCGTCTATGAGATTAAGTTTTGTCAATGCTACTATCAAACTCGGACTGCCAACAAAAATGTCTTTACCCGATTGTTGTTTAAGTTCTAAAACTTCTACTTCAAGATTTCGGGTTGCCAATGTTGCACTTTTCCAATCCACGCTTTTTAGCGTATGAGAAAATACAATCTTTTGGATTTTGTCAATAGCAGTAGCAAAGTCGTCCATTGATTTTTCGCCCGAAGGTTTTTCTACAAAAGGTCGCCAAAACTCCATAAGCTGATAGGTTATCCTACCATACAGAATGGTATCTGCGTTGGTTAACAAGTCTGTATAGTGGTCGTGTATTTGTTCATCGGGATTTACTGCTGTATGGTCGCAATACCCGTCAACTGTCATATTAATTGCAGCAATTACTTTTCTCATATATTTACCTGTCTGTCTGTTTTGGTGTGTCGTTTTACAATGACCGCTAACGTCAACCTGTGAAAAAACCGAAAACAAAAATACAAGAATATTTTAAGCCATGATGAAAATTGCTTTATCTTAAGCTATGGCATACTTACAAGGAACACCCCGCCGACAGATGTAAATAATCTGTTTGGATAGCAGCATCGGAGCTGAAACCTTGTGCGATTTATTGATGCTTTTGTTGAGAGACTTAGGATATCGAAAACTGAGAGTAAGTACAAATCATCAAAAGCCTTTAATTTGAAATCAATGTTACTTAAAATCGTGTTTTTAGTGGTTTTAGAGAAGTTGTGCAACAGTTACCCTAGTTAGCGGCTGGTTTTCTTGTCATTAGTAAGGGCTTTTGTCTGTTTTAATACCAGCCGGCAATTCAAATTCTATGTCGTCAAGTTTTACTGGCTCTATTTCAGTCGCTATACTCACTAAAGTAAATTGTGCGTTCTCAATATCTGATTTTAAAGGCAAAGCGTTTGATTGAGAAAGATAGTCAAACCAGTTGCCAAATTTGTGATTTGTAAATAGTTTGGTGTCAACAGATAGTTTGGAATTGAAGTAATATTTCTGAACTCCACTCTTGCATGTAAGAATTACTTCGTCACATTTATAACCTAATACTTCTGTTACGTTTTTATTGACTTCAACTTTTAATACTTCGTCACCTTGAACGCTGCCATCATTCCAAAATGCAGTCTCGGAATTAGACATTTTATTATAGAGTTTATTGTCCTTGTTTATGTATAGCTGCCACTGAACCAAAGTCCCATTGACAATTGATTTGTAATTACCACCTTTAATTAAATATTCCTGTGTTGAACCCAGCATTGAAGTCCATTGTTGGTCTGTCAGTTGGGTGTTTTTACTTTTGTAGGTGTTGGAGTAAAAAATTTTACCTTCAAAATTTTGTCCATAGGTTGTAATTGTTGAAACTGCTGTGATTGTTAAGAATAAGAGTAGTTTTTTCATTTGTTTATGTTTTATTTTGTTGTTATTAAGTGTGCAATATGTTCGCCTGATTGGTTTCCAAGAATAATGAATTCTCTTTTGTTGTTGTCGTAAGTTTCAATTGTCACTCTTCCATCGTGAGAATATGGACCCATTCCAAATTCTTTAGATGGATTGTAAATGGCTGATTTAATGTCTGACAACTTTATTAAAAAATTCGTCTTATTCCCTTCAACAATACTACCAACAGTTAAATTCAAGTAAACGATTTTTCCTAAATACTTGTTTTTTAAATAGGAGTAAGGATTTGTAAAGTCGCCTTTGATAGCCATATTAGAGATAATTTCTCGTGTAAGAATATCCTTACCTCCTTCAACGCTTACAAGTCCATTACTTTGAATGCCAATTAAAAGTCCTTTTGATTTAATTACAAGAAATGTTCTGTTAAGTATCAAATAGTAATACTCCATCGCTACAAAATGATTGTCGTCTGTAAGTTCTATGTCTTTTAATTTCTTTGTTTGTCTGTTCTTTAATGTTCTTTATGTCGTCCGCTAAACTTGCCGATAACGTCAGCCTGTGAAAAAACTGCCAACAAATATACAATAATATTCTAAAAAATAACAAAAAAGGTGTAATTTTAAGCTATGGCATACTTACAAGGAACACCCCGCCGGCAGATGCAAATAATCTGTTTGGAGAGCACCTACACTTGTCCGCAAGGCGAAAGGCTTTCGACCCAAGGCAGATGGCACAACAAAGCAAGAGATTACACCCCCTACAAGTTTAAAAAATACAGAACCTCTGCTTGCAAAAACTGCCCGGTAAAACACCTCTGTACCGGCAGGCAAAAAGGCGGAAGGGAAATAGAACGCAGCGAATTTGCCGAAGTAGTAGCCCAAAACAGCGAACGCTATCAAACCCAAAAAGCACAATACAGAAAACGGCAGGAAATCAACGAGCATATTTTTGGAACTATCAAACGGCAATGGAACTACTACTACACCAACCTTCGTGGGTTATCCAAAGTAAACGGAGAACACAGTTTGATTTTGTTGGTCTATAATATCAAACGCACCATCAACATACTTGGGATGGAAGAACTATTGATAAAGCTCAAAAATTGGCAGCCCGACTATCCAAAGTAGTCTTGTTTGCTCAAAAAAACGTCTTTGATATTGACCTTATGCGCCCTTTTTTTTTGGGGGCAATAGTTGTCATGACAAAAACAACTCCGCTTCAATCAAAAGTATAGGCTTTGGGGATTATTCTATAGCCAGTTTTTATGAGAGTTTTTGCAAAAAACAAGTTTTTTCACAGCCTGCTTTGCCAAGTTTTGGGTTGCGTGTCGGCTTGTGCGACTTGGCAATGTGTGTGGCTGTTATGCGATGGATTCATTCTTGTCATCTTTTACTAAGTCTTTTGCAAAGTCAATAAATAGTTTGTGTGCTTTGGTAAATGTATATCTATCGTTGCCTTGTTTTACCGCTATGTTTCTCTTTACCATAGTTCCAATATGTCGCTTTAAACTGTCGTCTGTGTTTAGTTGCTTGTTTGCTTTGATTACGTCTAACCACGATGAATTTTTAAAGTATTCGAGTATTTCGTCAATATGAAATTCCGAATAATTAAGTTCTTCTAAGAAATTCTTACCATCCTTGTCAAGTTCATAGCATAGAATTGAAATGAAAATAGAAATATCTCTTGATGTGTTTTCGTTTGTCTCGCTTGAAACCAAGTAATAAAAGTCGTGATTACCAATCATTTCAAAGCCAAATGAAGTTTCAAAAAAATTGATATAAAAGTCTTCATTCTTTTTGATGGTTTCAAACAAAAAGTCCTCAACTGTTATGAATTTCCCTTCCATTAAGGAGGTGACTATTTCTTTGTGTTTATCTGGATACATCTTCTATTTTCTTAATAGTAAGTTTCGGCATAATTAGTTCTAATTCGTCATTAGAAACGGTTATTTTATCCCCTACATTGTTTACTGTAACCTCATAATCATCCTCAAAAACCAAGCTGGTTATCATAAAAAAGTTGTCAAAGGAAAAGTTGTCATTTTCTTGTTTGATAGAACTTTCACACCATTTAAAAAAATCCTCTACGGGCAAATTTTTATTCAAAGTTTCTTTATATTTTGATTTATCAAAGAGCCAATCGCTTGTTTGTTGTGCATCTTCTACGATAATTAATTCAGCTTCGTTTTTGAACTGTTCAAAGTATTCTTTCGTGTTTTCATAAACAAATCTATTGTAGATGTTATCACGAGTAGAAACGAATATTCGAGGTGGTTCTATTCCCTTATAACAATTTCCATTATTTAGATAATGATGGAAACCTCTCAAATATTGGCTCTCAGTTTTTATTCGCTCAATTAACGGCAATAATTCATTGGTAAGAATAACGGACTGAGTGTTTAGGTCTTTTCCTACTTGACGTAGTAGATAATAAAGCTTTTCAAATTCACGTCTTATACTTTCATCCCCATAATCAAACCTTTTTACGTTGGAAAATTGCGAAACATTCAGCAATTCGTTGTAGATGGACTGGCTATGATTTACATCTAATATCGTATTAAGTGGTGAAATGTAATTTTCAATAAGATACCTTGCCTTGTGAATTTTTTCTTGGTAATCAATTTTCTTATTATTCGCTTTTAGCTCCTTTGATTCAGTTAATAAACTTTTGGTGTTGTTTACAACAGCATTTGTGAACTTCTTAATTTGATTTGATAAGGCTTCAATTCTTTCCAAGAAAATGTTCTTATCATCATTTATACCTTCTTTGATTTTTAGAAATAAAGTCCTGATTGATTGCCCGAAATGTTCTATTTCTTCAGGTAAGAGAGGTTTGAATTGTTGATGTATAAACTCAAAAAGAATCAAATAAGGCTCGTTAAATGCAAAGTCATCATTCTGCTCAACCAATATTTGATATTCGGTTAGTTGTGTCTGAATATTCTTGTCATAGTTTTCTATACAAATATTTAGAGCTTCTTTGGTAATAATATAATTCTTAACCTGTATGTCAAAAAGGTCTCGTAGCAAATCGTAATGACTTGCCATAAACTGCAATATTGATTTTGGTTCTGATTTAATCATATTTCCAATATTGTTGCTCTAAAAATCGGTTATTTCTTATTATGCTTTCTCTAATTTTAATAACGTTAATGTCTCTACTTTGCTTAATTCTATTAGTCATTTCGGCTTTATTGCCTTTTAGGCTTTGAGAATACTTATTAAAGAGTTCATCATAATTTTCAGGTATGTGTATTTGGGCAAAGTCAAATACTTCTTTGATTCTTAGAAATTCTTCAAGACCGTTAAAATCATAATCAACAAAAACAAGTAAGTGTTTTGTAGAAAGGCAGTTTAGTGATTCTTTGCCAATTCGACCATATTTATGAAGGAACACAAAACTTTTACCTAAGAGTTTTTCTGCAACTAAAAATGTGTCCAAGTTTTCAACAATACAGATGTATTCGGCTTCAATTTTTTCAGCGTTACAAGCAAATAATTGAAATTTGCTTGTGTAATTTTCTAAATTTAATTCATTGCCATTTATCCTGATTGTTTCAAAGCCCCTCAGCATAAAGATTGGTGTAGAAACTGTTTTTTGAATTTTAGAGTTTCTAAATTTCCTAACATTATCTGATTTGTCCTTGATTTCAATGTCTTCGGGAAAATAAGCTTTAAAGAAATTATCAAATTCGGTTGGCTTGTTTATTTCATATCTGAAACCTCTGCCTGTCCTTTTTTTTTCAATAATCAATGAGGAAACCAAACCTTTAAAATGTGGCGAACTCAAAACATTTTTAGGGATTGCCTTTTCTGTAAGAAAAGAATCCTCTTTTAATTTCTTGTATGTTCTGAAATCTATTTGATTCACACTGTTTTCTTTTTACGGTAAATCACGTTTCCGTTAGATTCACTTAAAACAATTTTTCCCTTACTTCTTCTCACTAAGTAATATTTATCGAATCCGTCATATGGGTGCAATGGTGCAGCTGATATAGGAACAAAATTGTATTCTTTACAGAATTTCAAAATTTCAATTCTGTTCGCTTCATCAATTGTTCCGATTTCATCAACAAAAATCACGATTTTGTTTTCAACATCATTGATTACAATTTGATGAATAATAGACATAATAATCACCATTCTAATCATTTTGTCTGTTCCATCAGATTCAATTTGATTTCTTAAATCAACCACCTTATGCTGTCCTTTTTTATCAAGATGCAACTTGATGCCAAAAAGGTCTTTAAATTCGATTACAAATTGATTATCCAAATACCTATTCAAAACATTTAGGTTTTCTGATTGGTCGTCAAAAATCAGTTCAGACGTAAGGTCTCTAATTTCCATTATCTTCTTTAAATCCTTGATTAGATTTTCATTTGAGATAATCTCAATACTCAGAGAATCTATATCAGAAATTTTAATTTTTCTGATTTTTGAATTGAATTGGTTATTGATGAACGCTTCAAACTCCTGAAATTTTGAATGAAGCGTTTTACAAGGATTTGAAAATTGAGTTGAAATATTTTTAAGAAGTGCATCAATACTCTTTTGCTTATTATCAAGAGTTGTAAGTTCTGAATCAAGATACTTGATAAATTCATCTTCCGAAGCAAAAACAGTTTCCGTTTTTGTTTTAAGCATTTCAAATATTCGTTCTTTGTTGTTTTTGATGTTATCCCGTTCGCCAAAATTCCGTTCAAAAATTTTGAAAAGGTTGTCAAGGGTTTCGTTTGTTTGATATTCGATTGGAATAATTCCCGACTGTTCAACTTTTACCTTCCAACCTTGAATTTCTTTAATACGATTTTCAGCTTTATTGATATCGTCTGTAAGAACGATTATAGCCTCGTTTACTCTTGTTATGAGTTCCGATGTTTGTCTTAATTCCTTTTCTGTATTATCTCGTTCTTGAATTAGATTCTTTAGTTCTTCTTCTAAGCCTGCAAAATTCTTTTCAAGTTGTGGTAACGATTCTAATTCTTCAATTTTCTTTTCTATTTCTTTAATTTTAACACGAACAAAAGAAAGATCGGAACGATATTTATCTAAATCTTTTGCAATCGGTAAGAGTTTTTCACTACTTATTTTATCTTTTATTGCAGTTTCCCGTTGTAGTTTTAAGTCAGCAATAGATGGAACTGGTTTCCCTTTTAAATCTTGGGGAATTTTTATTGCTCCGTCAAAGATTTTCATGATATCAGATAGATTTTCAATTCCCGATTGAATATTTTCTTTCGGGAGTGCAGTAATGGAATCGGAAAGAATTGCGTTAAGTAATTCCTTGTCTTTACCATTTTTGCTTATCTGATGAATGAGCAAATTAGAGTAGGTTTCAATTTGTCCGTCAAGTTTTGAAATTTCTTGATTTAGATTAGAAATCTTGTTTTCTAAATCTCTGCTATTTAGATTTTGATTTTCAATTTGAGTAAGTCTGCTTTCAATGTCTTTTCTTTGTGTGTCTAAATTGCTAAATGACTGTTTCAAAAAGTCAATTCCTTCATAAGATTTAATATTGCTGATTTTTTCTGTAAGCGATTCTTTTGTTGAGTTTTTTTGAGAAATGGTTGCTTTAAATTCTCCAATGGTTTGATTTAGATTGTTATGTTTCGGGATTAAGTCTTCGCTTAATCGTGTTCTGTTTTTATCTCGTTCATTCTTTTTCTCGAAAAGTCTTGTGTTAATGTCTATATTCACAGAAGAATAAAGTGCTTCAAACGCATATACAATTTCAGATAAAATCTGATTTTTAGCTTTGTATTGATTAACTAATTCCTTGAAGTCGGAAAAACTTTTTTGAATACTTCTAATTACCTTGATTTCTTTGTTATGTTTCAAAAGTGTTTGAATGTCCTTTTGGTTTTTCTTGGAAAATTCAATTTGTTCATTTTCTTTATTGTCGGCAATAATCAAAGATTCCTTCAATGTCTTGTTGTCAATAAGTTTTGAGTTTATTAAGTAGCGGTAAATTTTAGAAAAGTTATTGCTGATTTCTCTTTGGTCTTGTGAAGCTCCTTCGTTTAACCATACTACTCCGTTGTTTTTCTTACCTTTTTGGTAAACAAAGTTGAAAAGGTCTCGTCTGTTTGAATATTTGCTGTATTCTACTCCCGATGAAGAAAATTCAGCAAGTAATGAATCAAATTTCTTAAGTTTTTGTCCTTCGGATGTTTGCTCAAAATATTGTTCCTCTTTGTAATCGCTGTCAATTTTGTAGTAATCTAAACTTCCTTCTGCATTCTTCTTTACTAAAATGCAGTAATACCTCTTTTTGAAAATTTCAAAAATTATGTAACTCGAATTGATAGAAGGGAAGTAATGATTAATTGTTGATTTGTCGCCTGTCCGATTACCACTAAATGTCATTTGCTTTCCATCAATGATATACAGAAAGTTAAGAGCATAAATTAAAGTGCTTTTCCCAATATTGTTTGGACCAACTATTTGTAATGAATCGCAGTCGCCTAACTCGATGTCAGCTTTTGAATATATGTCTGAATGAAGTATTACGAGTCTTTTTAACATTGTCTAAATTCTGATTCATTAGTATTTGGGGCTTGCGGGCAGGAAAATTCAGGCTCTTTTGATTGCGAAGCGGTCGCCCGTGCGTTGGGGCAAGCAAATGTGCCTGAATGTGCGGTTGGCTTTCTATTTCTGTCGTTCACTTTGTTCACTGTTGTTGCCTTTTTAGGGTGAGTGCTAACGTCAACCTGTGAAAAAACTGCCAACAAATATACAATAATATTCTAAAAAGTAACAAAAATGGTGTAATTTTAAGCTATGGCATACTTACAAGGAACACCCCGCCGGCAGATGTAAATAATCTGTTTGGAGAGCAGCATCAGAGCCGATAACCCGGTTCGGTTTATTGACGCATTTGTTGAACATCCGGATTTGTCAAAATTGGGCGTTGAACCTCAAACTCTCAAGAACATAATGTTCAGATACCTGAATTTAGGGGTAAAACACTCTATATACTTACACAATTCCTTCCAACACCGATGAATATATCGACACATACGGATAAAACAAGTTTTTTACCTGTATATGCCAATCCTAATCTGCAAACAACCCTTCTAAAGCTATTTCTGCTCCAAGGCATGATCAAGACTAATAAGTCCACAGATCAACAGAATCTTTTAACTTGAAAGCAACTTTCTAAAATATCAGGTATTTAGTGGTTTTTGAGTAGTTTTGCAACAGTTACCGTTGTTACCTTCCGTTTTTCTTTTTGTCGTCCCAAATTTTGTCTTTGGTTCACGAAAAATCTCAAGTTGTCCGTCAGCGTTTTTGTATGGTCGTTGCAAGTTAAATAGTGCAACAATGTGTTCTGGTATTGGAAGTTTGTTGAGATTACCCGGCTCAACTTTTATAGCTCCTGAACCGTAGCTTTTACCAACGAGTTTTAAATTATCTAACGTGTTTGGATGATTTAATGCTTTCCAAAGGTTGTCAATATATTCTTGGTCGTCATAGATTGGGTAAACACAAAGAAAACCTGTCAATGGTAATGCGCCTGCTTCGTTTTTAATAAACCGTGTATTTCGTCTGCCGAGATAAGCAAACAACAATGGTGGCACTTTACGTTGTTCCATTTTATACCAAGGCTTTCTTTGCTGAATTAGTGAACGAGAAGGAAGTCCCATTTTTTCACCAACTTTCAAATAGTCCTTAATTGATTTTGGATAATTTTCTTGTCCGTTTATAGAGAGCAAAAATGTCGGGCGGTTTTCTTTTTCCAATGCTTCAACATCTTTCAAAGTCAAAATACTTTCCGTTGCGTCCTTTGTTCTTCCAACAGCACGTTTTAGAAATTCCTTGGGGATACCAATCTCTTTAACCTGCTGGGCTGTCAAAAAGAAAAATTCATTTGAACCTGTCGCTATGCCTCTCATAACATTTGCAAAATCGTTCAAATGGAATTTAAACCCATTATGATTTTGTTCAGGTCGTGATAAACCTGTTGTTAGACCCTCTTTTAGTTGACGAGTAGTTATTTCTAAACTGTCAAACTCCTTTAATTTGAAATTAGAAGTTACAAGTTTCAATAAGTCGTCAGAGTATGCTTGATTGGCTTTAATCCATTTTAATGTTTTTTGCGGCTTACTATTCTTAATCATGAAAATAATTGCATTGGTATCAACATTTGGAAAGGGCGTAGCCCTTTCATCAAATGTAACTACACATTCAATGCAAAATTTTTCCGAAATGTATTTCCACAAGTTCTTGGCAAATTTTCCCTCACAAGTGTCCGCTGGCATTATGAAAGCAAGTTTTCCCTCCTGCTCTAAAAGATTTAATGCTTGAATTAGAAAATAAATGTGATACCCCGCTCTTCCGTCTATTGAATTTCCTGTTATTGATGTCGCTATTTTCTTGAGAAGTAATTTAGTTTCTTCATCAATTCTGTGATGCCTTATGTAAGGTGGATTCGCAACGATTGCTTTGAACTTTCTATTCGGTGGATTTTTAATGAAATCCCTGTCCTCAACAAAGCACTTTTCTTTGTTGTAAATCTCATCTGATAAAACTTCAGCGTCAATATCTGTCCCAAAAAAGGAAACATTTTGATTGTTAAGCATTAACAATGCTTCATAAAATGCTCCTCTGCCTGTTGCAGGGTCAAAAATTAAGTCTGTGTTTTCTAACACATAAGCAACCATTGCCTCCGCAACCCAACTCGGTGTCCAAAACTGACCTTTGTCACGAAGAATTTCTCTTTCGTTCCATTCCGTTGGCAGTTTCTGATGTGATTTTAATTTTCCCATTAGAGTTGGTTTAAAACGTTAATTGCTTCGTCAGCTATCGTTAAAGAACCACCTTCAAATTTCACATACGGCAAAATGTGTCCGTTTTTATCCTCAATGAACGCAGGGATTAATTGAGGTTTTTCGCTTGCTACGCCAAGCGGATAGACATAATGATAATAATACTTATAGATGACTTTTTTTGTAGTTGCACCACCTGGTGCTTGAAAAACTTGTTCAGTTGGGAGAATTAGTCCTTCTGAAACTAAGCGTTGTGCTTCATCAAAAGAAAGTCCATAAGCTCTGTCAAAGAAAACGTGCCAAACGTGAATTGGAATTTTATTTTCATCTTGCCATTTATTAAGCGGAATACGGTCTTCCTCTTTAATAATTACAGTCGGCAGAACCGCAGTTTTTGCAAGTCCAATTTTACCGCCAAGTCGCTTTTGGGCTTTCATTGGGGTATTGTAGTCGGGCATTTTCTCTGCAACCCATAACGAGTTTTCGCATTCTACTGCAATGATTGCTTTTTGAACAAGGGGTTGTAATTTGTCTTCCGTTATAAAAGGGAGTTCTTCTTCTCCACCGATTTGATTTAAAAAATCATCTACAAATTTTCTGTCAGAGTTTCTGAAAACTAAAAGGTCGGGGCGTTTGATGTTGCCAAGTCCCGCAGCTTCTAAACGTTCAAAGTATAATTCAAATGCTCTTACATCGTCTGTCGGTGCTGTGCCACTTGGACCGTATGCGATAGCATAAAATTTGCCTGTATTGTTAACTGCGTCTATTAAGCGTTTTTCACTCCATACACCTTGCGACCACCTCATTAAGAAGTCGCTTCCACGCAGTTTTCTTGGGTTGAGCCAAAAGTCTGCCCAAGTTATTTCTGTAATACCTCTAAGTTCAAGTTCAATGTCCTCTGTTGAAACTGATAAAACTCTTTCAAATGGATGCATTTCTGTTGTCATATTTAAATTTCGAAAGTTACTTTTTATTCTTTGTTTTTCGTTTATAAAAGTCTGCATTTTATTCACAATCTTTCATTGGTGCACGGTCGTCCTAAAATGGCAGGTAACGGAAAAGCATTTGTGCAGGGCGGGCTTAGTAGCACTACCGTTTCCACACACACAAAAGCCAATAGAAAGCATAAAAGTTCATTTTAGCACTTCTGCCCGCCTTGCCACAAATGCAATGTTGCCTGCCGTTTTTATTCTTTCGGTGTTTGTTCTTCTTTTGTTTCTGAAAACAAACCGTCTTTGTTGTCTAAATTGGGTGTCGTTGTTTGTTCGGGATTAGTTATTTCAAGTTGAACTTCTTTGTTGTTTTTGTCAATGACTTCTTTAAACGGTTCTGGCACTTCCGTAACTGCATTTTTAGCAAGTTTTTTGGAATGCTGGGTTTTAGCAACTTGTTCAATTTCTGAAACTTTATCAGAGTTCATTTTACTTGGAATAGTTGTCTGTTCTTGCTCCAACTTGTTAGTTTTTTTGCTGGTTTTGTTTTCAGGCTTTTCTTTGTCAAATTCTGAAAAGAACCTACTAAACCCAAAGAAAGAACCTGCTAACCAAATTGCTGTAATAAGATTATTTTTGTAATCAGTATCTTTGAAATTTTGTACTATTTGTGGTAGAGAAGTTTCAGATACTTGTTTTCCTTCATTTAAAACTGCCCGTATCTTAAAGTAAAAAAGATAAGTTGCAAACTGAAAATTTGCACTTTTCATTCCTTCTTTAACTTTCAAATATTTGCTATCAAGCAAGTTTATAATCTGTGAAAATTCAAGGTGTTTAAAATCTGTTTCATTACCCTTAATTAAGGCAACTACAAACTGACTATCTGTTGCTGATTTTACTTTATCACTTTGTGTTTGGGCAAATAAAAAACCTGTATCACAAAGAAACCCTAAATCATTTTCAGGTATAATGCCGCCATATCTTTCATAGCAAAGTACCTTTAAAAGATTATTAGTCGTCTTAGGCATATCACCTGCTTTTACTTTGGGGTTACTGCGAAAGTTATAAGCCTCAACAAAAGTGTCTTTTAAACTCTGTTCATATTGCTTAATCAATGAATTTTCTAACCCCAAAATTTTAAGCAAAGCAAACCCTCCTTGAAAATATCCTTTCAATTTAAAACTCTGTTCTACTTTTTTGACTTCCTTCTCGAAAATAGGTTTTTCAAGTTTTATACCCTCTCCCAAATTCAGAGATTTTGCCCCTCTTTCTGAAAGTGGGTAAATCCTTTTAATATCTTGGAAACTTATTTCCAAAGGTTGTTCAAGATTAGGAAAAGTAACAACTTTATTTTGAATTATTTGAGTGGAAAAACTTAAATCAAACTCAATGAGCAATACCTCAAAGTCTTCCTCAAATACAGGAAGTTTACTTGGTAAAATTCCTTCGGGAATTTCTGGTAGGTAGTTTTCAAGTTTGGCAAAAATAATTCGGCTACTGTCTATCGTATTAAAGCCCTGACGATAGAGAGTAACTAACTGATTTTTGTATATCGGAACAATTACAGTCGTTTGCATTGTTTATAATTTTTAAATTATTAGAAAGCAATATCGTCATCATCTACGGAAGACGAACCACTAAATAGATTTTCTTCTTTTTTGACTTCTTCAAGAAGTTCAGAAATGTCCTTTACTCTACATTCTCCTTGCACCAAAGCAACGTATTTGTGGGGACTGTTTGCTGCGTAAGTTAGATATAAATTTTCTCTACTCCTTGTAATCGCCACAAAGAAAAGTGTTTTTGACATTTCCTCACTATCTTTCCAAATAGTCATACCTCCATACAAATTAGGAATAAACACATTTTTAAAGTCCAACCCCTTTGAACTATGGTAAGTCATCACCATTACTTTGTTCTTTCCTACTGCGTTATCCAATGAGCCAAAACCGTTACCAATGTACTCTAACTTAACATTGTGTTTATCAAGATGCTTATTTCGGGCTTCATTATCATTCATACTTTCGTCAAGTGTCGGTTTGTTTTCGTGACTTAAAACAAAGTTCATAAACTTAACGATAGAACTATGAAATGGCAACAAAACTACTGTCGGGCTATTTGAATTTGAAGCCTGTAATTTTGCTTTCCTCCAAACAAATTCAAATTCATCAGCACTAAAAGGTCTTGCTTTGCCTATAATTACCTGAACATCTTTTTTATTCCAATCTTCTTTTGCTCCTAAAACATCACTTTTGAAAAATGACGCAATCTTTTTCAAGGTTTTAGTAAGCCTATGAATTATTTTAAGTACAAATGTTTGAGCATTTAGCAAATTTTCAATTTCACTTGGCGAAACTGTGCCTTCATAAATTGATTGGTTCATATCACCTGCACTAATTACCCTGCTTGAACGTCTTTTTAGTTCTTTAACCACATTTGCGGGCAAGTCTTGCACTTCATCAACCAAAATCAAATCATAAGTTTTTGATGATTTTTGAAATTGAAAATAAGTCATTACTTCAACTTTTGATTTGAGTTCAGAAGGAATACCTGTCTTAATCATATCAATTAAGGCGTGGGTATAAAGCACAAAGCAAACCTTTAAGTTTGGGTTTTTATTGTATGCTTTTATAAGTGAATGAACAAGTAATACAGACTTTCCGCTGCCTGCGTGTCCTTGTATCCAATAATTTTTATTTTCGCTAAACTTGCTATCAACGAAATCACGTTGCTCTGGGTCAAGTTCTGCATATTCTTTAAACCACTTCATAGGAAATTAGATTTTTGAAAGTGAATTATTTTCTTTGTTCGCAACCAAGTTGCCTGAGTTTATCAAGTCTTTTTCAGAAGTACGGTTGTCTTTTTCTTTCTGACGGACTTGCTGGGCAAATTCTCGGTTTCCTAAAATATTGGCACAGTCCGCAAGGCGGTGATAATCCTCAATTTTCAGATTTCCGTTATCAAAACGTCTTTTGAAAATGTCAAAGGCTTTTTGTACCATTTCTTTTCCACGACTTTCGCCCTTATTCATAAGGTATTCACCGTAGTGGTGCAAGGTATAAGGATATTCACTATCCATTTTTAGAGATTGTTCCATTAACTGCTCATATCTGTTTTTGTCTTGATAACGGATATTTACAGCCAAGTTAAATGCTGCAACGGGTGTAGCATTTTTTTCTAAGTTCTTTTCGTAATACTCAATCTCTTTGTCTTTATATCCCGCTTTTCCATAATAATAACCTATATTATTTAGGTTGTCTTTATCGGGAAACATCTCTTGCACACTTTCCAAAGTTTCTGCTGCTCGTAACGGATTGTTTGCTTTGATGTATGCCTCGTGTAAATTCATAGCGGCTTGATAAGTAGGTTTTCCGCCATTTTTATAGGTTGCATCATTAAACTGTTTTTCTGCCTCTTTTACTATTCGTTCCTCTGTACGTAGAGAACGGTTAGCATATGGATTTACAGGTTTTACCTTTACTGTTTGGTAATTTACAGTTGCTGAAATGTGCAAGAGTTTATCGGGTGTAATATGACACTCTACTTTGATAGGTGTGTTAAATCTAAAACCTTCGTTTGTAGGACTTTCAAACGTGATTATTTGTAGAATTTTGCTTGTATCAGATACGCAAATCGGAATTTCTAAGGTTTTTTGTCCTTCTCGTTGTGGTACTAAATCATCAATGATAAAATTATCACAAGGAATAGGCGTGCCTTCCTTTACCAAAGTTCGCATTTGAAAATTCTTGGTAACTATCATAATTGGCTCACTTGTAATTGGTTGAATTACATTTTTGCCAAAACCATTGAAAAGTAAAGAATGAATGGCTGCCCCTGCCGATACATGAGTTTGCAAATCATACGGAATAATCAATTCACTTTCATCAAAGTATTGACGAAGTGCATCTTGCACATACGGATTTTTAGCACTTCCCCCAATTAGCAAAACGTAATCTATCTCCTCTTTATCAAGTTCTGCTTTTTTTAAGGCTGACTGAATTGGATTAAAAATGCTAATAAAATCGTCTTCATCTTGGTAAGACACCTTTTTACTGTTTGTACTCAAAAAGGTTGTCATCACTTCTTTAAACTGTTGGTAAGACATTTTCGGCTGTGAAAGCACTAATTTTCTTTTGGGCAAAGCAATATTTATAGGATTTCCTAATGTTACAAAGTTTGAACTTCCTGCAACTAATGGCAAATTAGAACTAATGCTTTCACTTGATACACTCTTACAAATAGCAATTTTTAGTTCTTCGGCTGCTTTAAGCAACTTAGGAATAATGCGTTTTGTAATATCTGGGGTTTTAAGTTCTTTATCTTTAATTCCGTTTTCTTGGTAAAGTTGTGGCAATAAGACTTGGTAAGCAATAAGCCTATCAATATCATCTCCGCCTAATTTTTCAAAACGTGAAATAGATAGATTTTTAGATTTTAGCCCTAATTCGTTCTCTATTTCTAAAATTGAAATGTCGCAAGTTCCTGCACCAAAATCAAAAACTAAAATATGCAATCTATCATTTTCAGGTACAAACAACTTTGTGTTATTTGGATTTGTATTGGTTTCCACTATGTAACTCAAAAACGCTGCATTTGGCTCATCAATCAAACATTGATTATCAACAGGAATGCCTGCATACTCTAATGCCTCTATCAAATCTTTTCTTTGATTAGCCTCAAAAGATGCAGGTATGCTAACAGCATATTTTATATTTCGTGAAAGGTTATTTTTTGAAATATAATTATCTATCTCTTTTTTGAGAAATTGAAAAAAAACCTTTGCAGCATCTTTGGGCGTTAAAATTTTGTATTGGGTTTTCTCATTTAAATCACTTTTATAATACTGGTTGCCTAAATCTTCTCCTAATTTCATTTTGAAAGAAAACCAAACATTTTTTCCTTCTGCAAGGGTATATTTTAAGTCTGCTGCACCTTTTCCTACATATAAAGTGTCGTTGTACCAAGCAATTACGGAAGGTACTTTATCCGCAGAATATCCCGAATTATGTGGTGGAATAATTTGGTTAATGTTTAACGCAAAAGTCTGAATTGGTACAGTTCCGCCAAGTTTAGCAACACTTACAACGGTGGTAGATGTTCCAAAGTCAATACCCATGTAAGTTGTATTAAGTGGATTTGAATAGCCCTTTTTTTGTAGTTCGGGCATTAGTGAATTTATTGTTACTTCTGTTGTCATTAAGTTTTGTTTTGTTGTTGGTCTTTCAAAATGGCAGGCAACGTCAGGCTGTGAAAAAACTTGTTTTTTTGCAAAAACTCTCATAAAAACTGGCTATAGAATAATCCCCAAAGCCTATACTTTTGATTGGAGCGGAGATGTTTTTGAGGTTACAACTTTTGTTCAAAATGAAAAAGAGTGCTGAGAGGCAATATAAAAGTCGTTTTTTTGAGCAAACAAGACTACTTTGGATAGTCGGGCTGCCAATTTTTGAGCTTTATCAATAGTTCTTCCATCCCAAGTATGTTGATAGTGCGTTTGATGTTATAGACCAACAAAATCAAACTGTGTTCTCCGTTTACTTTTGATAACCCTGGAGGTTGGTGTAGTAGTAGTTCCATTGCCGTTTGATAGTTCCAAAAATATGTTCGTTGATTTCCTGCCGTTTGCGGTATTGTGCTTTTGGGTTTGATAGCGTTCGCTGTTTTGGGCTACTACTTCGGCAAATTCGCTGCGTTCTATTTCCCTACCCCCTTTTGCCTGCCGGTACAGAGGTGTTTTACCAGGCAGTTTTTGCAAGCAGAGGTTCTATATTTTTTAAACTTGTAGGGGGTGTAATCTCTTGCTTTGTTGTGCCATCTGCCTTTGGTCGAAAGCGTTTCGCCTTGCGGACAAGTGTAGGTGTCTGTTTCCTGGTTGTAGGTGAACTGAGTGACCAAGTAGGCTTCAGTGGTGCCGTGTGCGTTGCTGTTTACCGTTTCCTGTTGGGCAACGATGGTGGTGATGCCGGCTTCTTTGCACTCGCTTAGTTGCCGGGCATTGTGGTAGCCTTTGTCGGCTAAAATGGTCGTGTTTTCCAATTGTAAGTTTTCTTTTGCTTCGGTGGCTATGCCACTAAGGGCATTTCTGTCGTTTTGGTTGATCGTATGGGTTGCCACCACAAGGCTATGTTTACTATCCACTGCTGTTTGTATATTATAGGCTACCTCTACCACCTGACCATGAATGAGCAAGGAACGGGCATCTGTATCAGTCGTACTCACTTGTGTAGCGCCTGTTTTCTCTATTTGGGATGCCAACGCTTCGTATTTCAGCTTGCCGGCTTGCAGGCGATTGATTTTCTCTTGTATCTGCTTTATCTCAGCTTGACGGTCGCTTTGGTCGTTTTGCTCTAATTCTGCTATGTATTGCTCCGTTTGACGTGAAATGTAGGCTAAGTGACGCTCTATCTTCTTCGGGTTGTAGTTATTTTTTTTGCTGTTGTTCGCCCTAATCTTTGTGCCGTCTATAGCAATTGTTTCACCACTCACCAATTCGGCATCTTTCAAAAAAAGCAAAAACAACTTAAAGGTTTTGCGCAACGCATCCGGATTGTCTTTGCGAAAATCGGCAATGCTGTGGTAGTTAGGCACCAAACTGTGACAAAGCCACTGCATTTCTATATTGCGGATACACTCTTTTTCGAGCTTCCGGCTGCTGCGGATGCCATTTAAATAGCCGTATAAATATATTTTCAGAAACAAAGAGGTCTCAAAAGGTGGTCTCCCTTCTGGCTTTAATGTTTGTACTTCCAAAACCCAATTTTAATAAATCCAGATGTTCAACAAATGCGTCAATAAACCGAACCGGGTTATCAGCTCTGATGTCGCTCTCCAAACAGACTATTTGCATCTGCAGGCGGGGTGTTCCTTGTAAGTATGCCATAGCATAAAATTACGCATTTTTTGTTACTTTTTAGAATATTATTGTATATTTGTTGGCAGTTTTTTCACAGGCTGACGTTTTTCGGCTTTGCGTTCGGGCGGGCTTTTTAGCACTACACTCGATACGAAGAACCGCACTTCAATTATACACAAAATTGTCAATAGAAGCACGTCACCCCGCCTGACGCAAAACCGATGTGCTTGTTGCGCAACTCAAAGATAAACAAAAGCAACAATATACACAAAATTGCTTCATTTTTATCAATAAATTTTGAAAAACGCATAAAACATTGTATCTTTATGAATGCAAGGACATCAAAAATTACAAGCCAAATTATACTATCAAGTCAATATAAATGACTTGGTTCCGGTAGATAACTTCTATCGGAAACTAGATGAAAATCTTGATTTGGGTTTTCTCTATCCGGCTACAGCACCTTATTATGGTAGTGAAGGTCAGCAGTCAATAGATCCTGTAGTATTTTTCAAAATACTATTAGTTGGGTATCTAAACAATATCAACTCCGATCGCAAACTCATTGCTTTTTGCAGTGATAGTTTAAGTATTCGATTATTTCTAAAGTATGACTTAGACGAAGATTTACCATGGCACAGCACCATCAGCCGCACCCGACAACTATATGGGGAGGAGATATTTTTATCTCTGTTTCAAAAAGTGCTGAAAATGTGCATCAATAAAGGTATGGTGCGCGGTAAACGGCAATGTATTGACAGCGCATTTATGAAAGCTAACGCGAGTATGGATAGTTTGGTGGAGAAAGAAGTATTAGAGGATGCCTCGGCTTATGTGAATGAATTGGAAGAAAACAGCGAAAACAAAGTTACCAGTGGGCGCAAAAAGATAGTAGAACAACATCATGCCTGGAAAAAGGAAACTTACAAATCTATGCCGGGTAATACCAATAGCGAAAGAGTAGATGAAGATGGTCAACCCATTCGCCCCAAGTTTTTGAGTAACCACACTCATTATTCGCCTACCGACCCTGATGCAAAAATAAGCGTAAAGCCGGGCAAAGCCCGACAACTCAACTATTCGGGGCAGTTGGCGGTAGATGATGCCCACCATGTCATTACAGGTGCCTGTGCAAGTACAGCCGGAAGTAGAGACAGTGCTATTCTTCACGAAATTTTAGACCAAACCATTCTCAATCTTCAAGATAATGAGTTACAAATAGACCAGATAGTAGCCGATGCCGGCTACAGTAGCGGAGAAGCATTGCAGTATTTAGAAGAAAAAAAGATAGATGCCTGGATACCGAACTTTGGACAATACAAACCGGAACGGGAAGGGTTTGTGTATAACCAGGAAAAAGACCAATATGAATGCATACGGGAGGGCGGTAACAAAGCCATACTGCCCATGAAGAAACAACATATAGATAGTAAGGGCTACGAAAAGAAAACCTACCGAAGCAGTGAAACCGTTTGCAAAAATTGCCCATTAAGAGAACTCTGTATAGGCAGTAACACCAAATTTAAGAAGATAGACGACTCGATACACAAGCCATTGTATGACAAAATGCACCAAAAACTGACTAATAATAAATCGTATCATCGCAGGTTAGTCAAACGCCGGAGTGCTACTGTAGAACCCGTATTGGGAACCTTGATTAACTATCATAGTATGAAACGGGTTAACACTCGGGGAATGGAACAAGCCAACAAACACGTTCTGATGGCTGCCCTCACCTACAACCTAAAAAAATATCTGAAATTTGAACGCAAAAAACCAAATATCAAGACACAAGCCCTTCAAGCACTGATAAATATGCCGACTTATGCCGGTAAAACATGTTTTTTGTCTGGTTATGCCAAACTTAATCTGCAAACAACCCTTCCAAAGCTATTTCTGCTCCAGGTTGCTTTATTAAGACCGGTTAGACGACTAATTAGCAGATGCCTTTAATTTGAATGCAAATTTCTTAAAAATCGGGGATTTAGTGGTTTTTGAGTAGTTGTGCAACAGTTACCGATGTTGGCAGTAGTGCTTCTTCTTACAGCTTGATAATTTCCTTTATCAACGCTTTCCTTGCGTAAAATGCTCTGCTTGTCGAACCGTGTCCCGCACCTTTAGTTCTTGCTTGTATCCATTTGCAGTCTTTGCCTGTCAATGCTGCAAAACCTTTCGTTTTTAATTTGTTACGAATGAATTCATAGTCGGCTTGAATCTCTTGTATCAATGTATCACTCTCTAAAAAGTCAAATGATTGAACTTTTAGCAACTCAGATTTTTCATTGTGTTTGCCGTTCCAAGAAACTGCACAATAAACAAGTGATTTCAATTTCTCCCAACAATGACTTTTGAAAAATGGTGTGTCAATTAAATTTTGTGGATTTATCATGGTAATAGCAAATGTTTCTTTGGGTGTCCATTCGCCTTTTACTTTGTAAAATGCAGTTGATTTTAGTTCAAATCCAAGTCCGTTTGGTGCTTGTTTGTTGTCGTTAGAAAGTCCTGCTAAATGTTCTAAAGTCAAGCCTTTCCAACCTTTATTTTGTTTACCGTCCTTATATGTTGTTATGCCGTATTGCTTCGCTAATTCTGATAAGTCTTGCCCAATAAATTTTTCAAGATTGCGAATTGCTATTACTCTCGTTACCATTATTCAAATAATCCTTTGTTTGCTTTTAACGCATCATAGCGTTTAATCGTTAAGTCAATATAATCTTTGTTTAAATCGCAACCGATGTATTTTCTCTCACCGATTATTGTTGAAGCAATTCCGGTTGTTCCGCCTCCATTGAATGGATCAAAAATGATATCGCCCGGTTTTGTTGATGCTAAAACAATTCGTTTGAGTAATGCTAAAGGTTTTTGTGTCGGATGTTTCCCAAATTCTTTCTCGCTTGGTGCAGGTGTCGGAATACTCCAAACGCTACGCATTTGCAAGTCTGGTTTTTTAATGTTGTCTTCTGGAAAACGACCGTTTTTCATTGCTTCATAGTTGAAGTAATGTTTTGCTTTTTTGTCTTTGCGTGCCCACAAAATTGTCTCGTGAGATGCTGTGAAAAAGCGACATGAAAGATTGGGCGAAGCATTTGGCTTGAACCAAGTAATATCGTTTAGAAGATGAAATCCAAGTTTTTGAAGTAAAAATCCGCACTGATAAATACTGTGGTATGTTCCGCTAATCCAAATTGTTCCTTCGGGTTTTAGAACCCGTTTGCACTCTTTGATCCAAGTTTCGTGGAAGTTTAAATCGTCTTCAAATCCATTTGATTTGTCCCACTTGCCTTTGTTTACGCTTACCATTCGTCCGTTTTGGCAAGTGAAACCGTCATTTGAAAGCATATAGGGTGGGTCAGCAAAAATCATATCGAGGTAATTGTCGGGGAAACGACTCATTACTTCTAAACTGTCGTCATTGTAAAGAGCAAAATCGTCCGTTTTGTAAACGGGTTTAATGCTCCGTTGAACTCCATTTTTTGAAATATAGCCGACTAAGTCCTCTAAAACCAAATTATTTATAGTTGTATTTTCTTCCATTATTTCTCTCTGTCGTTAGGTTCCAAATTTAATTAAAAAGTCGTCTCGGTCGCTCTGAAATGTCAGAAAGTTGTTCACTTGTCAGTCAATGGTGTGCGGTGTAGTAGCATTACTGCCAACGTTTTGGCGCTTGGCGCAGTGGCGGATTTCGGAGCACAAAACTGTCAATACACCACAAATGTTGATGCGAGGTAGAATGTTCAATTAACCACTTCACCCGCCATTGTGCCAAACGCCTGTTACCGGCTGGGCTTTTAAATTTTGTCAGGATTTAACCAATATTCATCAGGTTTAGCAATTAGTCTTGCGTTTTGATATGCTGCGTCAAGTGGTAAAATTGTCTGCGGTAAATAAATTTGATTTGTTGTGTCTGGGTCAAGAATTAATGCAAAGTCAGGTTTCTCAGTAAATGAACCGCTTAAATAAATTGGCATTAACAATTGAATTTTATTGTCCTGCGGTCTATACTGGGGAACAATGAACTTATAGTTACGCTGTGCAATTGCGACTGCATAGTTAATTGCATTATCTAAGGCTCTTGCAAGTTCATCATTTTTCTTTGATTGGTAGTCAGCAGGAAAACGGTCTTTCCTTTCTTCAATTATGTGTTCAAATTTTTCGAAGCTGCGGTCAATTATCCAACTTGTTTGAAAAATCACTTCATTGATGTCGTTGAAAAAAGAAGGCTTTTGGGGTAGTTGGTCTAAGTTTTTTATTTGAGTGCCATTGACTTTAAAACCGAGCTTAATTAAGTCAGTCAAGCTTTTTAATCTAAATGGATTACGAAATGTTGTTTCGTCATCATCTACAATTACTTCCGAAACGATAAATATTTCGTGAAAATACTTATCAAGCAAATTTGAGTTAAACACCATATACTTCTTGTCGTCACCTACAAGAATTTTCCCAGGTTCTCTTTTCAGTTTTTCAAATATGTTTTCAATATAAGCCTTAAGGATTGGATGAGGAATGCCTGATTTGTGATAATGATAAGTCCATTTTTCAGGAATTGTATTGTCGGCAAGGTCTTCAAGAAATGCGTAACCATCGTTCCAATTTTCAAACGAAAAATCTCCCATTCGGAACGAAGTCTTATCCTTTACTTCTTCTTTAAATTCCTTAAATGTCCCAAAGTCCACACCTGAATAATTTTGGTCAATGCGTTGTCTGTAAAACCATCCAAGAATGTCGTGTCCATCTGCATTTTTATACCCCGTAGAAAACAGAATGTATGTAGCGTTCGCTTTTGTCAAGTTACTACCGTCTCTGTCGTTTGGGAAGCCGAATTTATTTAAGTAACGGATGGTGTTATTTTGAATTTGCTCATTAACTAATTTGTCAAGCACAGTCTGATTAACAGTCTGCGTAGTGCCTGTCAAATGTGCCTGTAATTCGGCAATGAAAGTCCGAATATTTTTCATGAACCCAAGTCCAACGATGCCGTTTTTTGTCTGTTGTGTTGCCATTATATTATTTGTTTAATGTTTGTAGTCTGTCTGTTTAGCCTTGCCGGTAACATCTGTATAAACGCAACTTTAGTGTAAACAATTCCAAACTTGCGTTTATTTCCGCCTTATCCGTAGAGTTTGTCAACTCCCAAAAACAATAAATTGTCATTTTAGAAAGAGTAAACTTTGGTTTTAATATTCTGATAAACAGGACATTCTAAAACACAGACAAAGTTAAACATTGAACATTATATATCCAAACTATCTAACGGACTTTTTATTTGGTCGAAACCTTTGGTGGTTACGTGAGTATATACTTCTGTGGTTTTAGAGCTTTCGTGTCCCAACAATACCTGTATGTAGCGCAAATCTGTCCCGTTTTCCAATAGATGAGTTGCAAAACTATGGCGCAAAGTATGAACGCTTACTTTCTTTTTTATCCCAGCTTTTTTACAAACTTCTTGAAAAAATGCCTGTATGCTTCTTGTCGAATACGGCCCGCCTTCTTGCCCTTCAAATAACCACTCTTTGGGTTTGTATTCTTTAAAATAAGATCGCAATAAGTCAAGGGTTTTGATAGAGAGCAATGTATAGCGGTCTTTTTTCCCTTTACCTTGCTCTATTCTGATTTGCTTTCTTTCGGAGTCAATATCTTTAATTTTTAAATTGATGAGTTCGCTAATTCGAAATCCTGCCGAATATATTGTCGTCAGGATTGCTTTGTGTTTTAGACTTTTTGCTTGTTTTAATCATAAAACCTTCGTTTATTTCTTTATTGCGAGTGATAAACGCAATAAATAGGGCAAATACAAAAAGCAACTTCTATTAGCAACTATTTTGAGTGCGTTTTTTTGTTTCGTCAAAGTTGCCCGTTACAAATTGTCAGCAAAGCAGTGCCAGATAGGTGTTGATACCCATCTTCTTACCCTCGTTTTTGTATTGAAGCGGAAAAATGGTAAGCGGCATCCTATAAATGTGGGGTAATTTATTATTGGTACAAATGTGCCATATCTGTTTTAACAATCAAACTTTTTATTCTGCGTTTTTGAGTAATTTTTTACTTAGATGATAGCGTTCTTGTATTCTATAGGACGATACTGAAATCAATACTGGATTTTAGTGGTTTTTGAGTAGTAGTGCAGCAGTTACCCGTGTTAGCAGCAGTACTTATTTGGTTTCTGTTTTTGTTGTCGTGTCAGTTTGAATAATTGTCCCATTTGATTTTATATTGTCAAGGTTTTTGAATGCGTAATAATGCTGTCTTTTAAATGTCTTCGGTTTTGGAGTGATTTCCTGTCCCCCGAAACGGACCTTTCAACGAAGCGCTAAACTCGCTAAAGCCCTTGTCTGCCCTGTGTTTTATGCCCATTGTAGCACGTTAATTATTTCTCACCTATTCGTCCGATTGTACAAGAGGTTTGAAACCACCATAGACCATTCTACTGGCATCAAAAATCAATTTTTCAGGATTGGTCAATGGTGCGACTAATTCTGTCATTCTTGGGTCTGCGGGAACTTTTTTGTTGGCTAAATCACCTATCTCTTTTAAAGGAAAAACAACCCAACCAAATACAATTTCTTCGTCTTCTTTTGCATCTACGGTTTCTATAAAGGATTTCGTGCCTTCTAAAGATAAATCGTCACCAACGAATTCGAAATATGCAATTGCGCCATACTCTTTCCAAATTTCAGCCACTTTTTCAGCCACTTTTTTGTACTCGTTCAAATAAATTCGAGGAATTGGAAGAACGAAGCCGTCTATGTAGTTTTTCAAGTTTGTGTCTTTTAGGTTAAGTATTCAATTCTTCTTTTTGTCTAATGTGCTACAATAAAACAGTCATAAACAATAGAAGTTTGTTATTTCGTTTGGTCGTCATAGTATTGGTGCTAACATATACCTATATGCAACTCATTTGGCATTTTCATTCAAATAAAATCTATTCAAGGGCCTTGACACTGCAATGTTAAACTATTTTTTTCACATCTATGATAGCTTTTTCTCTTATTTTAAATTTTTTTCTTGCGGTTACTACATGCATTGTTTCCAGCCTATAAGTTCTTTATACAGGTTTGAAATTCTAAATCCTGATTAAGACAGGCAAAGTTTATTGATAACTAATATATTTAAGGGGATGTGTTAATTTGTGGTTTATTGTTTGATTTTCACCTGCTAATACATTATATATTTATACGCTTTTTGTATTATTTTACTCCTTTCTGTATATTATTCTTCAAATTCCACCGGTGTTTTTTTTCATTCCACCAGTGTTTTTTAATTTTCCACCGGAGTTTTTTTTCAAACCACCGGTGTTTTTTAAAATTCCATCACAGTTTTTTTTCAAACCACCAGTGTTTTTTAATTTTCCACCGGAGTTTTTTTTCATTCCACCAGTGTTTTTTAATTTTCCACCGGAGTTTTTTTTCATTCCACCAGTGGTTTTTTATTTTCCACCGGAGTTTTTTTTCATTCCACAAGTGGTTTTTTATTTTCCACCGGAGTTTTTTTTCAAACCACCAGTGGTTTTTTATTTTCCACCGGAGTTTTTTTTCAAACCACCAGTGGTTTTTTATTTTCCACCGGAGTTTTTTTTCATTCCACCGGTGGTTTTAGAACTATAAGGTTGAGTTTGGGGGATAACAGCTTTTTAAGAAAACCGACCGGTTGATAATTGGAGCTTTAATTCTGATAAAAAACTGATAGTAATAATGGAGCTGTTCCTGATTATTGGGCTGTTTCAGATTTCTATTGAAATTTCAAGGAACTGCATAATTTTAAGTAGCAAGATAAAATCGGAAACCCTTAGCAATAAGGTTTTTAAATTGAATATAGGCGCAAGTTATGTTTTAGAAAATGAGAACTCCGCAGATATTTTTACCATTTATAACTATAAAATTGTCTTTCCAAAGATTTTTGAAACAGGTTTTAGTCCGTTTCTTACTTCATGTCTGATTATTGAAGTAAGAAATGACCGGTTTCTTGTTTCTTAAAAAATTTTTGAAACAAGAAACAGACGGGTTCTTGTTTCGTTGATGATTTTTTAAGTAAGAAATACCCTGTTTCTTGTTTTAATTCTTAAAAATGAAGTTGGAAACGATCCGTTTCTTGTTTCATTTTCTATTTTTGAAACGAGAAATGAGCCAATTCCTATTCCATTGTTCCCTTTAATTATAATGTTAAAGGCTGTAATTCTGAAAGTTTAATATGAATTCTATTTTTTAGGGTTTTGGCTGCTTTTTGAAGTTGTAAGCATATATTTGAGGTTCATTTATTTACCAAAAAATTGCTGTGAATTTGAACAACCATTTAGTTGGGTATTAATTTTTCCGTTTTTCCCGGCAAAATGAGTTAATTTTGCCGGATTGATTTACCTTTTAAAAACAAAGATGAGAACTTTTTCTGCCGCTATTGTTTTAATGTTTTTATTCATTTTTAGTTCGATTTCTTGTAATAAGTCCGCTGTTAAAAGCAAAGAATTGGCTGCTGACACTTCTAAATATCAGTATTTTGGTGAAAAAATTTATGAGCAAAATGTGTTGCCCTTAGAGGAAGTTCTGAACAAAATGCAACAAGAAAACCTGACTGAACTGGAGGCAAAAGTAAGCGGAACAGTTCTCGAAGTTTGTCAGGTTAAAGGATGCTGGATGACCCTTGAAACTCCGGACGAAGGGGAAATGCGGGTTACTTTTAAAGATTATGGTTTTTTTATGCCCAAGGACATAGCCGGCAAAACAGTAGTGATTGAAGGAACTGCAGAATTGGTAACCACATCGGTAGAAGATTTAAAGCACTATGCCGAAGACGCAGGTCAAACTCAGGAAGAAATTGACCAAATTACAGAGCCGGAGGATGAAATAACTTTTGAGGCATTTGGGGTAATCATTAAATAATGAATATTTTTTAGTTCGTCTTTTTGTTTTTCAAAACAAAATTTATACCTTTGCCTCGCCAAAAAATGGCTGGAAGATTCAGTAGCTCAGTAGGTAGAGCACATCCCTTTTAAGGATGGGGTCCTGGGTTCGAGCCCCAGCTGAATCACTTAACAATAAATCCGCTTAAACTCTTCTCAGATTTGTTTAAGCGGATTTTTTTTGCCCATGTAAATGCTTCTATACTAAAAGGCGGGCAAAAAATGCTGTTAGCCTCACGGTTCAGGTTGAATTAATTTTTAAGCCAGTTTTTCTGTTCGCTATGGATTATTTCAAATTTTATTCCATATTTATAAGACAAATGATTGGCTAACTCTTCTGCGCAAAAAACCGACCGATGTTGCCCGCCGGTACATCCAAATGCTACGGTCAAAGTATTAAAGTCGCGTTCTAAATATTCTTCTACGGAACGATCTGTTAATTCAAATATATAGCTCAGCCATTCCTCTGCCTGCGATTGAGCTTTTAAAAAATCAGCAACCGGTTTGTCTAATCCGTTTAAATATTTATAGGCCTCGAGCCTTCCGGGATTTTGAAGCGCCCTGCAGTCAAAAACAAATCCACCGCCGTGTTCACTTTCAAATTTGGGAATTCCTTTCCGGTAGGAAAAACTGTAAATCATGACCTTTAAAGATGCATTTTCTGCTTTTTTCTTGTCAACCGGCAACCATTTGGAGCCGGTAATACTTTCTGCAACAGCTAAAATGGAAGGAATTGAAAAGTTTTGATTGAGCCGATTGGCAATTTCTTTAAAATTGGCTGCTGCCAATGGGATGCTGTTAATAAAATGCTGTTTTCTTTCGTAAAGGCCCCTGAATCCATAGGCCCCCAATAACTGCATACATCTCAGCAGCACAAACCCATCATAATAATGCCTGAAAAGCGTTGGGTCAAAGTCGGGTAAAATTTTTGATACTTTACCGAGATAATAGTGAAGCAATTCTTCCCTTAAGTCTTCGGTTAAATTAGAGCGCGCCTGATACAGCAAAGAAGCAAGATCATATTGCAAAGGGCCTTTTCTTCCTCCCTGATAATCTATGAAGTAAACCCGATTGTTAAATAACATGATATTTCTTGCCTGACAATCGCGGTGCATAAAAAATTGGTTGCCGGCTTGTAGTAAAAATTCGGTAAGGTTGTTAAAATCTTCTTCTAATGCGTGTTGGTCAAAATCAATTTGAAGGAATTTGAGAAAGTTATACTTAAAATAATTGCAATCCCACATCATAGATTGCTTGTCAAACGCTTCACTCGGATAACAAACCGAAAAATCCAGGTCTTTGAACCCCTTTATTTGTAAATCTATCAAGGCATCTAATGTATCGAGGTATGCCTGTTTCATTTCCGGGGTAAAAGCGCTGTTTCTGTTACGATACGGGTAGATAAAATCGAATAACGTCAAATCGCCCAAATCTTGCTGCAGGTAAATGCTCAGGTCTTTTGATGCACCATAAATTTCAGGGACCGGCAATGATTTTTTTCTAAAATGAGCGCTGAGCTCTAAAAATGCTTTGTTTTCTAAAAGGTCTGAATTATAGGCTCCAATGGCAGTATGGCTATCATTGGCTAAACGAAAGTACCGGCGATAAGAAGCGGAAGGAGGAATAGGTAAAATAATGTTTGGCGCTTTACCACACCAATTTATAAACAATTCGGCTAATTGCTTTTCTATCAATGTTTGTTCGGTCATATAAAAAGTAGTAAAGTTTCATGTTGCATCAGGTAATACAAATTGCTTGTAAAATTACGTTATTTGCAACGTTGTTCGATTGTTTTGCTTCAACAACCTTAAATTTGCAGTTTGATCATTTTGTCTTATAAAAGACAATTCAAAAATTCCAACCTGATTTATGATTATTTTTCGCATTCTGTACAATATCTGGTCGGTATTCCTTTTTTGTCTGTTAGTTTTGATTGCAATCGTGGTTGCGTTACTGACAGCCCCTTTAAACGAGAGAGGACGACTACGCTATTTACTCCGTTTTTGTCAGTTTGGCATTAAAACATGGGCTTTTCTGACCGGGGTAAAAATTAATATTATCAACAGTCATTTTGTGGATCCCGAAAAGGAGTATGTGTTTGTTGCCAACCATATCGCTAATGGTGATGTGATCATTATGACTGCTGCCATAAAAAATATTTTTACCGCAATTGGTAAAAAAGAAGTGGAAAACATTCCTTTTATGGGCTACCTGTTTAAAAGAGTATGTGTGTTGGTGGACAGAAAAGACCCTGAAGACCGCAAAAAAAGCGTGGAAGAAGTAAAAAAAAGGGCAAAACACGGATTGTCTGTAACCTTGTTTCCCGAAGGGACATTTACCGATGAAGCTACCGTGCCGCTTCTCCCCTTTCATTCCGGTGCTTTCAGAATTGCTGTTGACCTTCAACTTCCTATTGTTCCAATGGTATTGATCAATGTTCGAAGTTTGCTGACCAATAATAAATTGCCGGTTCATCCGTGTACCATCACCTGTATTTATACAGAGCCGATAGATATTACCGGGTTAACGCACGACGATGTGCCTGAACTCAAGGAAAAAGTTTTTAAAAGGATTGAACAAATGGTGATTGAACACGAGCCTTTGTTTCAACATTTAAAAACACCTCAGTTAGTTCAACAAGATTAATCTATTCATTTCTTTATCACCCTAATCATGTATCAAACTCCATTCAGACTTTTTACTTTTCTCCTTATTTGTTTGACTATTCCGTTTTTGTCCATGAGCAACAAATCCGCCTATCAGGTATTTACCGGTAATGGAGACGTATCCTCCTATGAACATTTGCTCAAAGAAGCTATGCGAGCCGATGTGATTTTGTTTGGTGAGCTGCATAATAATCCAATCTGCCATTGGCTGCAATTAGAGCTTACCCAAGACCTTCACCAAACAAAAGGGGATCTTTTGATTCTTGGGGCTGAAATGTTTGAATCGGACAACCAATTGCTGGTTGATGAGTATTTGAAAGATATGATCAGCAAAAAAAGCTTTGAGGATGAAGCGAGATTATGGAAAAACTATACAACGGACTACAAGCCATTGCTGGAATTTGCCAAAACGAACAAGTTGCCATTTGTTGCAACCAATATACCCCGAAGATATGCCTCTGCTGTATTTTCAGGCGGGATGGAAACATTAAACCGGTTAAGTGCTGAGGCAAAAACCTATATTGCCCCACTTCCAATCGAAATTGATTTAACGCTTCCCGGTTATCAGGCAATGTTGAATATGGGCGGACACGGTGCTGAAAACTCGGAAAACATGCCTAAAGCACAAGCGGTTAAAGATGCTACGATGGCTTATTTTATCGGAAAAAAGTGGAATAAGGGTAAACAATTTATTCATTATCACGGAACCTATCACTCTAATAATTATGAGGGTATTGTCTGGTATCTGAAAAAGCAAAATCCGGAAATCAAAATACTAACTATTGCGAGTGTTGAGCAAAACAATATTCAGCAATTGGAGGAGGATCATCAGAAACTTGCAGATTTCATTCTCTGCATTCCCTCCAATATGACCAAAACTCATTAAACAGAAAAGAAATCCGCAATTTTTTATTGGTCAGATGTACTTTAACTTTCCTTTAAAGTCTTCCAGCTTTTTATATCCTTTTGCTTCCATCAGGATTTGCAATTCCTGAGCAATTCGCATAAAACAGGAAGTGCCTTCCCGCATAAACTGGGTGCCAATCTGAACGGCAGATGCTCCGCAAAGTATATGTTCAAAAGCATCTTGACCGTTTTTAATGCCGCCGCAACCTATGATTTGTATTTGATTTGGCAGTAAGCGGTAAAACTGATGAACATTTGCCAAAGCGGTTGGTTTGACATAATCTCCGCCCAATCCTCCATAGCCGTTTTTAGGCTTAATTGCAACTGTTTCTGTTTGGGCATCTATCACTAAACCATTTCCGATGCTGTTGATACAGGTTACAAATTTCAGCGGATATGCTTTTAAGATATCCGCCATTTGCTCAAAATGGATGATGTCGAAATAAGGGGGCAGCTTAACTCCTAAAGGCCTTTCTGAAATGGAACAAACTGCGTCCAGTACTCTTTGAACCTGCTCAAAATCATAGCCTGTTTGTGGTTTTCCGGGAACGTTGGGGCAGGATAGGTTTAGTTCTATAGCATCAATTCCTGTTTCATGGCTTAGTTGAGTAATGATGGATACATTTTCCTCAAAACTTAATCCGGAGACTGAAACAAAATAAGGTTTTTTGCTGGATGCTTTGTGTTGTTTTGCGTAATCCGAATAAAAACGAAAGCCTTCATTGGGCAAACCCATCGAATTGATGCTGCCCAAAATTGTTTCATAATATCGCGGGCTTGGGTTTCCTTCTCTGTACTCAGACGTACAGCTTTTTGATAAAACCGCACCGGCATTGCTTCCGGCAATAGCTTTGAGTTCTTCGGCAGTGGTACATCTTGCGCCTGAAGCATTGTACAAACAAGTATCCAATTCAATATCCCCAATCAAAGCGGCTAAAGATGGCAGTACCATAACGCTTAAATCTTGTATTAATCAATCCGTTCGTTAATTACCTCCCCCCATTTTGGAGCTTTTGCCGGAATTTCCCGGTAAAGTTCGTGTAAATGTTCGTGATATTCAACTTCGATGGTATGACGATGGGACTCTGAATATCTTTTTCTGATTCTTTTCAGGTCTTTTTCTATTTCTTTGTTGATGTTTTCAGGCATTTGATAATTACCTGCTATGTAGTTTGCAACCAATCTGGAGTGAGCATCCGATAAAGGCCATATACAACCCATTGGTTGTACTAATCCGATAAAAAATAAGTTTCGAAACTCCGGATGAAAAACCCGTTTATATAATGGCACTTCATTGGAAGAATAATCTATCAGCTTCTTATCGAAAAAGGGAAACGTAATATTGAAACCGGTAGCGGCAATAATACAATCAAAATCTTCCGCTTTTCCATCTTTAAAATGCACGGTCAATCCGTCAAAATACTCTATATCCGGACGAGGATGAATTTTTCCATGCCTTAGCATGTACAACAATTCGGAATTGGCAGTAGGATGTGCTCCTAAAATATTGTGTTTGGGTTTTTGAAGCCCATACATCGTCATATCTCCTACAATTATCCGATGGGTAAATTTTAATAATGGCAATCTTATCCATCTGGGTATTTTAATAAACCTCGAATGAACAATGTCTGATGGTTTTCCGAACATAAATTTTGGTACTATATAATATCCTCTTCGCATACTGATAGCAGTGAAGGCAGATACTCTCGAAGTTTCAACCGCAACATCACAGGCAGAATTACCGCCGCCTATTACCAGGACTCTTTTGCCTTTAAAAGCCTGATTGTTTTTAAATTCGTGAGAATGTAGGAACTGTCCGCTATAATTACCCGGATAAACAGGAATTCGCGGATTCCAGTGATGTCCGTTTGCTACGATCAGAAAGTCGAACAATTCTTTGCTTCCGTCATGTAAGGTGATTTCCCATTGGCGTTTTTCATTGACCGGCTCTGCTTTAACGACTTCCGTATTAAACTGAATATAGTTGTACACTCCAAAATGTCGGGCATAACTTCTAAAATACTTCAACAGTTGTTCGTGTGACGGGTAATCGGGATAGTCATCCGGCATTGGAAAATCAATGTATTCAGACAGTTTTTTAGAACTGATGATATGGGTTGTTTCAAAAACGCTGGAATGACTGACCTGGGGTGAATAAATCCAGTTGCCGCCTATATCCTCGTTTTTTTCATAACAAACCAAGTTTTTAAACCCAACTTGGAGCAGATTTTTAACCGCAGTAATTCCCGAAGGTCCTGCACCGATTATGCAAATTCTGGAAAGCTGATGTTCAATCATGATTGATAAAATACGGTGTGTTTACTGTTTGTTCAGATTTTCAATGTTTACCGTCAATGGATGAAGCATAAGTTTGGCTTCTGTATAACTTTGCCTGGCGCAGGGTTTCATCTTCATCATACCGGTAAAAAAACAAAGCCCCCAACATACAAAAAAAAGCAGCCACTACTGCCGTTGTTCTGATTCCTGTAGGATTTTCAATGCTGTTGCCCATCAATAAAAGCGAAGGGAAAATTAAATTTGCCAAAGAAATTCCCATTTTCATCATAAAGGATCGGGCAGCAAAGAATATAGCCGCCTTTTGCCCCCCGGTTTCAATGGCATCTGCCTCTACCATGTCGGCAACCACGGCGTTTGGTAAAATGCTGAATATGGCAATGGGAATACTTCCAAAGATGCCCAATAAAACAATCTGGGTTACGGAATGAAAAGGGTATTTCCCCAAAAATGCCAGCATAAAATATAATATGGTAAACCAGGCGAATGAAAGCACCATCAATTGTTTTTTACCCCATTTCCGGGCTAATATATTTACCGGCACATAAAAAACGAAACTCAATCCCAACATACCGGTTAAAACCATAGAACTGTACTGAACATCTAACTGAAGTAATACACTGACATAGTAGGCAATGCCCATTTGAATAAAGGTGAGCGCAAGCCAGTACATCAGGTCGGAAACTGCGAAAAATTTGAAATTGCGGTTGTTTAACAAAGACCGAATAGCGGCATAAGGTGACTCGTTGGTTGGTTTTGAAACGCAGTATTTTGCTTCATTGACAAAGATTACCGGTATTGCCATTAAGATGGCCGCTAAAACTGCATAACCGGCAATTACCCATCTGAAAGCTTCGACATGAGAAAGCAGAAAATGCTTTTCTAAAAGATGTTGAAATGTAAAAACCTGTGTTCCTATGCCATAACCCAAAGCAAAAGTTACAGATAATAAAGAACTTATGGTTAGTCTATCATCCGGTGAATGTCCAAGTTCACTGATTAAGGCTGAATATGGCACCACGTAAATGGTCATAAACAGATATAAAAACATGACCGTGATAAACAGCCAAACCACGTTAGCACTACTTGTAAAAGGGGTAAGCGGGATGAAAATCAGGAAAGAAAACAAGGCAAACGGAATAAAACCAAGGAGCATCAACAAACGTCTTTTGCCGAAACGATAGGTTGCCCTGTCTGACCAGTTTGCAATTAAAGGGTCGGTAATGGCATCGAACAAACGCCCTGAAAATGCGAGCAACCCGATAATTGTGCCGAAACCAAAAACAGCGCCCTGATAGATATAGGCTGGAAAAACTGAGGTATTGTTTTCTGTCTGGGGAGGCATATAATAATAGATCAGCAGGTTTGCGATGCCATAGGCCGCTAAAGACCATCCCATTTGACCTAATGCGTACATCAGCTTGATAAACACCGGGGTTTTAACCTCCGAAATACTTTTGCCCATTGCTTTTCGTTAATGCCTTTTTTAACTCTTGCAAAAGTGCAGCCATTTTTTCATTTTTTTGTTAAGAAAAGTCAAACGGCCAAACATCTTGCCCCCTGTTTTACCAAAAACAAAAAAATTGATGTTAATTTTGCAAATTCAAAGCAATATATCCCTACATTGCTCCCATTAGACCCATGATTATGAAACGATTTCCACCCCCTTTTTATATACTTTTTTGGTTTTTGATGAGCCTCCCCTTTTATCAGGTTAAAGTACAGGCACAGGACGATTTGCTTGTTTCCGATACAGAGATGATGCCTTCAAAAAACCGGTACATCGGCAGTTCTCAGTTTTTCGACATCAGCGGAGTTTGGGTCAATGAAAACGACCAAACCAGACGGATTGCCAAAATGGAAATTTCCAAAACCATAGTGAATACTTATCGCCTCCAACCTTTTTTTGCACTTGGAGACAAAGAACTGCCCATTCAGGAAGTGCCACTCGACATTTCTGAACGCGAACTTTTGTATGTTACCAATATTCTTGAGGCAAAATGTATGGTATTGCCGATAACGGTGGACAATCAGCAAAAGTTAAAAGTGTATTCTATCATTGTAAATCCCGCTGGTTTGTGGACGGGAATGGCTACTGATGTGATGGTTCGCCGGAGTGATGTTGCGCCAAAGTCAACCCGCACTAACGATAGTATGAGCCTGGTTAAAAAAGACGGATTTTCTGCTTTGAATGAAATGAAAGGATATTGGATCAATGAATGGGAAAACAATGTCATCATACCCCGATTTCAACTGATAGACGATGGGAAAAAACTGACCAAGTTGAAATTGTATCGCATGATAAATGGTAAAGCCAAAAATATAGGCGAATATAATTTTGCCGGTCAGGACAGCACAGACTATACTCAAGTAGTGGAATGGTGGGAAGGGGAACTCAAAAACATCATGCGCCTCCGGCCTTTGCGCTTTGACGGAAACACAGTTGGCATTGATATGGTTATGGAAGAAATATACCGCGAAGGAGCACCTAAAAATATATTCCGCCAGTTTTTTGTCAAAGACCCCAATGCAGAAAAGAAAGAAGCAGCAGAATTAGTCATTAAATCGCTCGAAGGGGAATGGATTAACCTGAACCCTAAAAGCCCGACTACGAGGGTTTATATTAACAGCGAAGGTGAAGCGGAAATCTGGGGACGATGTGACAGCAGCCCTGACGGACAATGTCAGATAAGCAAAAAGGAACTTGCCCCGATGAACGACAATATGGTGGGGTTTACAGCAGAAAGTATGTCGTTTTACCGGACTGTCGAAATAGATATTGACCTTGACATTAACCATTACTTTAAAAACGCTTCTCCACAGATATTTACCCTCAGCACCGAAATCGAAGATATAGAAGGAATAAAAATGCCCATCATGCGTACCGAAGTTTTTAAACGAAAAGGGGCGATTATTCCGCCGGAAGCTATAGGATTAAATTAATCTTTCCGAGCTATGAACCTCAATTGTTTATTATTCCTGCTCCTTTCTTCATGTTTTCTCCTGTTTTCAGGAGGATGCAAGAAACAGGAAATTGTTGATGTTCCCGACAACCAAAGCCCGTGGTATGATGAAATCCCTACCATCATTGTCAACAATTATGTCAATAAGGTTTTTATTGACCTTATCGGGCGGGAACCCACAGACGAAGAATTAGAAACCGAAACTACCCTGCTTCAAAATGCTAAGCTTTCGTTTGCTTCGCGTGATGCCCTGATAGATAAGTTGCAAAACAGCACCCAGTTCGTTCCGGTTGACAGTACTTACAGGAGGGCTTACTATCGCTGGCTTTATGAACAATCTAAATCGCGGTTTATTGAAGGGGCTTCGATTGATGCCATATACGAAGAACTTGGAAACCTGAATTTTGCATTAACGCTTGCCATCGAAGCCGGTGATACTACTTCTGCTGAATATCTCGGCGCATTAGAAGGTGTTCAGGACATACATAAACTGATTGCTGCCGACACGCTATTTGAACAAGGCTTTATTGATGTTCTTGAGTTTACGAGACGCATGTTAGACAATGCGATTTATGACAAAATCAATATGAATTCTTTTAATCTTGTCAATGCGGCTTTTGATGACCTTTACCACCGTTTTCCGACCATTAACGAGTTTGATGCGGGTTATACAATGGTTGAAAATAACGAGCCGGCAGTCTTATTCGGACATAGCGGAGCCAGCAAAAACACTTTTCTTTACCTGATGACTCATTCTTCGGAAATGTATGAAGGCATGATTATCTGGGCGTTTCAAACCCTGCTTGCTCGCAGACCCAATACAATGGAAGTTTATGCGCTGTTGCCGCAGTTTCTTGCAAACAAAAACTTCAAAAACATCCAAAAATCCATCATCCGAACGGATGAATACGGGCATTTTGATTGAACAGCTCAGTCTTTTTATAAGGCGGTTCTATTTACTGCAATGACATCTATGTTTTTTGCTTTTGCTGTTCCTTTTTCCGCAGATGATTCTGATTTTTTTCTTTTGCTGTTTGGTTATCTCAGATGATGCAGAGATTTTTGCAATTAGCGCTAATTTTTTCTTTTACTCTGATTGGTTTGCCGTAAAGAACACAGTGTTTTTGTAAATGCTGTTTCAATTATCAATTATCACTGTTCTTCAAATTCGGTAAATGAGGCTTGGAGATAGGTTTGATAGATATTGTTTTCGGGCAGCATTTGCAGTCCTATATGAGGAAAACTTAGAAAATAGGTTTTGTTTTCTTCCAGACTTTTTTTCTTGCTGCCTTTTAACTTGGCACTCATAAACGGATATATCTCTTTGCTTTGTACGTACATATAAACGTTTGACTGCCGTTCAAAACTGTTGAAGAAAGCTTTGTATCCTTCGGTTTCGGGCAGTGAATTGCCGGATTGATAGTCGTCAATGATTTTTTTCATCAAATCTTCGCTGTCGCATAGTACAAGGTATTGGTCTATCAGGGCTAAGTAGGGTTTTTCAAAGTCTTTGAGCAAACCTCCTCCAAGTTTTCGGAGCATTTTAGCACCGGGTAGTTTGATAATTCGAACCCCGTTATGTGTTTTCTTTTTGTCGTTCTGAAAGATGCTCAGGGGGTTTAACTGGTCTAATGTTTGTAAAATGCTTTCTAATTTTTCGGCTACTTTCTCTTTGTTGTTGCCCGTTGGAATTACCGCTACATAGGTCTGCTTGGTATCGTTTACCCCATTTGGCACCATTGCCAATGCTATTTCCTGATCTATCCATTCCGGCATCTCCTTACTGAGTTCTTTTTCTATAAACTCCCCTATTATTCCCTTATCGTCGTCATTTTCTCCTGCCATTTCACCGAGGGCATTTCTAAAATCGCCGAAATCGTCGAAACAAAGACTGAGATAGAACGAAGTATTTGAAGGCAAAACATTGTGCGCCTGAATAGGGGCTTTTCCGACTTTGGTGATTGCCTTTAAATACGATTTGCTGTCAGGATTTAACAGCGATTTACCCTTGAACTCCATCGTTTCGTCGCCAACCTTCACATTTAACCCCGAAAAATTGAGCATGTTTATCGCTTCTTTTAACGGGGGTGACATGGTCGAGGCATAACAAGCCACCCAATCGTCCACAGTGCGGTACTGGAGGTAGAAGTTTGAAATTCCGCGGTTATCGGTCAATTGTTTGATGTAATTAAAATCAGGATTGGCTGATACGGACTTTTCCGGTGTCGTGTCTATGGCTTTTTTGAGCAGAGGCAAATGATAAGAGGCTAACAGGGCATTGTTTTTTAGGCAAAAACTCAGGGTTGCACCGGTTTCATCGGTCATTTTGTAAATAATCAGTTCGCCGTAGGGTTCTTTACCTATCTTATAGCCACCGGTTTCCATCACCTTTATCAGCGAAGGCAGGGCTTGTTTCAATCGCCCGATGCTGTTGAGGTTAATCAGGTACAAATAGTCATAATCCCTGCCGGTTTCGGTGATATGTGCCGAAATCAGGAGATTGTCTGATAGTATCCGGTTGAGCAGGGTTTCTTTTCCATACAATACCTGCTCCAGATTGACAACCGACTTATTCACTTCTGCCAAATACTCGTTGGTTTTTAAGTACTTCCAGATCTTGCCTTTGCTGAACTGTTGCCATTTATCAACAGGCTGTTCCATTTCGGTGATGTAAATGGCATTTGACGGAATTAGAGTGTATAAATCAATGGGGGCGGCTTCCGGCTCGAGGTTTATATACAAATAGCCTAAATATCCGCACAATGCGAGAAAAATGAGCATCAGAAATTTTTTCATAACAGGGTCTGAGGTTAGAATTTTAAGCGTGTCAATTTTTGGATAATCAATATAAATCTAAAGATTCTGATTTGGATTGGTTTTGAAATTGTGTTTAGAGAGTTTTTGCTTTTTTGGCAAATAGATTTGAAGTCTTCCATTTACACAATGATTGGGCAATAAACCCTAATCCCTAAACATCCATTATCCAAATTCAAATACCAATTGTCAATATTTTTATTTCAAACTATCATCAATTAAAAACAGGTTAATGCCGGACGTTTTTCACCCCAATAAAAGACTTGTTTTGTTCGTACAAAATCCGGTCTTCCTCGTTTACCTGCCCATCGCGGTTCAAATCGGCAGGGCTGTAAACATTTGAACTTCCGGTTTCGTAGGTAATCCGGTTTTGGTCGTTGACCGTAACCACGCCATTTTCATCGGCATCTCCTGCCGCAAGACCGAAATAGTATTCAGATAAAGACAATTGCGTTTTACCCATTGCCCTGCCTGCTTTGATGGTAAAATTATAGGGGTCGTAATTGGGCAGACTAATTGGATTGCTGCTCACCACTCCCACATGCCCGGGCGCTTTGATGCCTACATAATAGTTTCCCTTCGGAACTGACGGAAATTCGATAAAATCTTTTCCGTTTACATCCCTCAACATTCCGGTAATGCTCAAAAGTGCTGCCCTTCTTCCCACCGGCAGGTTCTCCCCTTCTTCAAACAGCTCAATCAATACCCAATCGCAAATATCAGCCTGTGGCGTTTCGGCAATTTCCCCGCCATCATAATCATGAGGGGAGGTATTGAATGGCTGATCAGCAGGTAACAGTCCGGATTGGGGTAATATTAAACTCATCGTGTTGGTCAGGGAATCAAAGCTGCCTTGCAGAAAAATTTTACCCCTGAATGTGGCGATGTCCAAACACTCACCCGGCATATTACTGTCCATCCATTCCAATCGCTGAATAATCCAGTTGCGCATCACGGCTATTTCTCCCGCATAGGTAGGGGGTGTTACGGGATTAGGCCAAACATAGTATCCAAGGGTAGGCCATCGTTCAAAATTGCGCTTTTGTGCTTCCGTCAACAGGCTGACCCACTCGTCCACTTTTGCCAGTACCGTATCGGTATGCAGCTTATTTTGACGCAAATCCTGCCATCGGCATTGGAGTTGATTGGTGTAATCGGAATCCTGCATGAGGCGGTTCCACCAAAACGGGATGGATTCGTTTGCCGAATAATACCAGTTTTGAGGCATCCATCCTTCGAGATAATCGGCATTGCCCAAACTGAGATTGAAATCCCAGACCGGCCCCATCGTCAGCCTGCCGTCTTTACTGTCTTTATCTTTGTAAAAAAACGTGCTCAGCCGGTAAGCATCAATATTTTTGCAGGCTTCGTTAATAATCCAGTAATCAATAAAAGACTGAACATTTGCAAATTGGCGATAGCCCGACACGGGTGAGGTAAATTCGTCCGAAATCAGCGCATCCTCAAAAGCGGTAACGTAGTTTCTGATATAATCTGCCTGTTGTGGTTGAAGTAAATCGAGTTCCGGTTCTTCGTATTGAAAATTAATAGGAGCACCATTGTTTGCCGGATACGGTGAAGTATAAGCATAAGTATCACCACCTGTTCCCCAGTCTATTTTAAGCATATATCCACCCGTGAGTTGGTCGCCTTCGACATCAGCAGGGGTCAGTTCTGCCATATCCACGCGGTTTTTGTCCCGTTTAATCTTTTCAATCAATACATACACTCCTTTGTAGTCGTTGTTAATCACCAATTCACAAAAACGGGTACGCATTGCCGCCAAATCAACGCTTTTTGCAAGATGGTAGGATAAGGCGTTACGCATCAGGGTCTTGTCGGAATAAGGCCCATGCAAAATCCAGTCATTTTCTTCGGGTAATCCGAGCAATGACACGTTCAGATTTGAACCATCTTCATGAACCGTTTCAAATCCATAGCCCTTTTTAGGAAAACTTTGCGAGGACGTTCCCCTGATTTCGATGGTAATTTTACCATCATACCCATTAAACGGGTCGGTCAGGAAATTGAGGCCGGATGCGTTGTCCACAATTCCCATATCTGCTTCTATTCTCGGACTGTCCACTATTTGCTGACCATTGGTTTGTATCACCATAATGGGAAGGTTGCTTTGTGTAAAAGTCAGATAAGGATTGACTGTTTCAGAAGGGGTTTCGCTGAAAGTCAGGGTAAAATCGTGCAAAACACCATCATCAACATAGGCGTAATTGTCGTAAATACAAAGCTGCCAGGTTCCGTTTGGGTTTTGCCCGTTGTTAAAATCCGATAAATTGCCCAACGGAATAAATGTTCCGGTAAAAGGAGCTCCACCGGTCGAGATAGGTTGTGTACCCGACATACTGAAACAAGTATTGATAAAATTATCGCCGGAACCTCCGTTGTAATGGGTTAGCCAGACCTCAGTTCCATTCGGAGAAATCAAACGGCTGCTCACATCCTCGTCCCAGGTATGTGTAATGTTCAGACAAATCGAAGAAAAGCCATAGTTCAAATCCATCAAATCGGGCAAACCCGACACTTCGATGGTAAAACATTTCAAAGTCCCGTCTGACGGAATTATATCATCGGGTGATTCAAAAACTGCGGTAAAAGATTGATCGGGAAGTAAAGGAGGTGGAGCAGGATTATCAGAAAAAGAAATTGTCCAGTCGAGTAACTGACCAATTTGGTCGTCTAAATGATCGTCAGTCAGGCAAATTTGCCAGATACCATTGGGATTTTGACCATTGTTGAGATTGCCTAACCTTCCTTCAGGTCGAAAACTGCCGCTCATAGGGGCATATCCAAACGAAATATGTTGCGGTGCATCCGCACTAAAGCAGGTGTTCAAATAACTGTCGCCATCAAAACCATTGTCAGAACTTAAAATTATATTTGAACCATCGGGAGAAAACAAAAGGATATCCAAATCAGAATCCCAGCTATGCAGCAAATTGATACATACCGTTTCCAGCCCAAAACCGGCATTTACAGACAAGGGTAAGCCCGACACATTGACCGAAAAGCAATGCTGCTCAACATCAGCGCCAATACTGCCGCCGGAGCCGGTAAAATTTTGTGAAAAAGAATTTTGAAAAAAGAGAAATGAAGCTAAAATTAGAGTTTGAAAACAAAAGAATCTCATGGACTTGATTTTTGCGCTCAATAACAAACCTCTCTATGGAGCGATTTGGAGAAATTTAAGTGAAAGGGGGTAAAAATAAGATTTTATTGATAAACTTTGAGTTCAATTTCTGCCATGATATAAAGAGATAGACAGGAAATGGGTAAAAAAAGCAATCATCAAAGTTCCTACAGTTTCTTAATGTAGAGAAAATTGGTTAATATTTATGTAAACACAATCCACAACAATGAAAAAACTATCTGCGCTCATATTTTTGACCATCTTTCTATATTCAGAAGCCAAAGCCCAGCTTTATCTGCTCAATGATGAGTTCAACAACGCCGGAACTCTGTCCAACTGGCAAAATACTAATATTGTTGAAGGGTGGAACGCCGAACAACTCGAGGTTTTTGACATCAACACCACCGAACCCGGAAACTTACACATGATGCCCTTCACTTGTGGATGGTATAACGAATGGCGAGGGCCTTTGCTGTTCAAATTAGTTACCGGTGATTTTGTTTTTACCACCAATGTCAGTATTTCCAACCGCCAGCAAACCGGTTTGCCGGCTTCTCTTTATTCACTTGCCGGTCTGATGATACGAACCCCCCTCAATTATCCCAACGGTGCTTATGGCCCCGGGGGCTGGGCAGCCAATCAACAAGACTATGTTTTTCTGTCAATCGGCTTTGGTGATTACGGTGCGCCATGCCAGCCCAATACCAACGGGCCTCATTTCGAAGTCAAAACAACCGACAACAGCAATTCGACGCTCTGTGTTTCTCCGATTTCAAGCACAGAAGCCCAAATCAGACTCGCCCGGATTGGTGCTGCCATCCTTATCCTCTACCGGTTGCCCGGTCAAAACTGGGTTGTTCACCAACGATACAATCGCCCCGATTTCCCACAAACAGTGCAGGTGGGTTTTGTAACCTATACTGACTGGGTAAAATGGAGCTCTTATACCCCGCAATTTGCAAACAGCCATGTCATTGCACCCGGTTTAGACCCCGACCCATCGAGCAATCCCTCACAACCCTTCAACCCCGACTTGATTGCCAATTTCGATTATGCCCGGTTTAACCTCCCCCAAGTCCCCGTTGAACTCGCTGGCCTAAACCTGACCAATCCGGTGGAGGTCAGCAACATACAATTGCTCTCTTTTCTTGGTTTTGATTCAACGCCCTGCACACTCCAACCCTCCATCACCGGTAATCCCGATATCTGTACCGGAAACATTGAAACATATACCACTCCTTTCATTGAAGGAGTCAGTTATGAATGGACTATCACGGGAGGCATCATCATTTCGGGTCAGGGAACTAATACGATTAATGTTTTATGGAATTCCGGCACAGAAGGCACGGTCAACGTATTGCTCGAAATGCCGTAATCGGGCAAGATTGCCATAAATTCAAGCCAGTACTGCACGATGTTTGGAAAAAGCAACCAAACCTCACTTCAATCAAACATGAACAACAAGCGGAAGGAGAGTCATCAATTGAAATGTTCAGAATTTTTCGAACAATCAGGCTAAGATTTAGTTTGATTCAAACTATTCCCATGCATATTTATACCTTTGCCGGCATTCTCCCAACTATAGCGTATGAAACACTTAAAATATCTGAACCTTTATTTCTACAGATACCGTTACCGGCTTATTTTGGGAATCTTGTTTGTTATATTATCCAATATTTTTGCCATTATCCCCCCCAAAATTATCCGGTTTGCCTTCGATTTGGTAAAGGATAATATCGCATACTATCAGCTTTACACCGGATTTGAGTTACAAAACCTGTATTATAGCGGGTTCAGCAACGCAATATTGCTGTTTGGTGCCTGTATGTTAATACTTGCGCTGTTGCGGGGAGGATTTTTGTTCTTAATGCGGCAAACCATCATCGTCATGTCAAGGCTGATTGAATACGACCTTCGGAACGACATGTATGCGCATTACCAACTCCTGAGTTCCTCTTTTTACCGCCGCAACAGCACCGGCGATTTAATGTCCCGAATTACCGAAGATGTCAACAGGGTGCGAATGTATCTGGGACCCGCCATCATGTATGCAGCTAATCTTGGCATTTTAATCATCATCGTAGTCGGAACTATGCTAAGGGTAAATGTTCAGTTGACTTTATACGTACTCCTCCCCTTACCAATACTTGCGGTCTCCATTTATCTGGTAAATTCAGTGATACATAAAAAAAGTGAATTCATCCAACAGCAATTATCCCAGCTAACCGCAATTGCACAGGAGTCTTTTTCCGGTATCAGGGTTGCAAAAGCCTATGTTCAGGAAAAAACCACCGCCCGCTATTTTGAAAAAGAAAGCGAAAACTACAAACACAAATCCCTTCAGTTGGCAAAAATACAGGCTTTTTTCATGCCGCTGATGATGTTGTTGGTAGGTCTTAGCACCATCATCACGATTTATGTCGGAGGTCAGGGGGTCATAAAAGGCATCATTACCTCCGGCAATATCGCCGAATTTGTATTGTATGTCAATATGTTGATTTGGCCCGTAACTTCTGTAGGTTGGGTTGCGGCATTAGTTCAAAGAGCTGCCGCCTCACAAAAAAGAATCAACGAGTTTTTGCAAACCCCTTCCGACATAGTTAACCCTCCAAATCCAATCCATCTGACATTGCAGGGAAACATACGGTTTGAAAATGTCGGGTTTACCTATCCCGATACCGGAATACGCGCTTTGCATGGGTTAACTTTTGAATTAAAGCAAGGACAAAAAATGGCAATAGTCGGCAGAACAGGCTCCGGAAAAACAACCTTAGCCGAACTCTTGCTAAGAAAATACGATGTAACAGACGGACAAATCTCCATAGACGGACACGACATCCGCCGCCTCGACCTATATAGCTTAAGAAAACAAATCGGTTATGTACCGCAGGAAGTGTTTTTATTTTCCGATTTGGTCAAAAACAATATCGCATTTGGCAAAACATTGGCAAACCTGGAACAAATCAAACAGGCTGCCTTACAGGCCGCTGTCTTAAAAGACATTGACCAACTCCCCAATGGCTTTGACACAATGGTCGGCGAAAGAGGGGTTACTTTATCAGGCGGTCAAAAACAAAGAATCTCATTAGCACGCGCCTTGATTAAAGACCCTCGTTGTGTATTGTTTGACGACTGTTTGTCAGCCGTTGACGCAGAAACCGAAGAAACCATCCTGCAACATCTGAACGCCTATCTTTCAGACAGAACTGCAATTATAATTACCCATCGCATCTTTTCTTTGATGAATTTTGATAAAATTCTGGTACTCGACAACGGACATTTGGCAGAACAGGGAACACACGAACAACTAATTGCAAAACAAGGAATTTATCATCAACTATATCTGGCACAACAATTGGAAGGAAAAGGAGTAACTTAATCTGATTAAGTTGCGTATAAACAAAATACAGCTACGAATTACTTTGCACAAAACTATGCAAGATTAAACCAAGTACAGTTTATCCAATTTATTGTTCAGATATTTGTAACATGTATCAAAAACCCTGCTATATCTGTTTGATTTTTCCAATCCCTTATCCCTGCTAAGAGAAAATACAATTTTCAAAAAGCAAAATCCAAACAATTCTAAACTATACCTGCATGTTTGAACTATTACTAATTGAAGATAATCCCGGCGATATCAGGCTGGCTAAAGAGGCGTTAACAGAATGTGAAATCCCGCACCGGCTACATTTGGCTACAGACGGAAACACAGCGATACAATTCCTGTTCCGGGAAGGCCCTTATGAACATGTTCCAAGACCCGATTTAATCTTCCTCGACTGGAACTTGCCCAAGGTAAACGGAGAGCAGATTTTAAGGATTATCAAATCACACCATGAGCTTAAGCAAATCCCCATCCTTGTGTTTACCTCATCCAACGAAACTTCAGACATCAGAAAGGCGTACAACCTGCATGCAAACTGTTTCATCACCAAACCATTGGAGTTTAACCAATACTTAGAAGTCATGTTCTGTATCAGCAGACTTTGGCTATATACCGAAAAAATTCCGGCAAGCGTTTAGGGTTTTTTGAACAAAAAATAACTTGTAACGATTAGCCGGTATTAGATTCTTCAAATTTTAATGAAAACCCCATGTCAGAAAGGGTGAATATACTGTTAATAGAAGACAATCCCGGCGATGCAAGATTAGTCGAAATTTATTTGCAAAGCGCAATTGGGTTTGAATTTACTTTAACCCATGCTGTCAGACTGTCCGAAGGTATTGGTTTGTCAAAAAACAATCCAATTTTTGATGTTATTTTGCTCGACTTGTCCCTGCCGGACTCTCAGGGATTTCAAACCCTAAAAACTGCTACCGCCGCCTTTCGAAAACAATCTTCCATCATCGTACTAACCGGATTAAACGATGAAAGTCTGGGTATTAAAGCCGTAGAATCTGGTGCTCAGGATTATTTGGTCAAAGATCAGATTGACACTACCCTATTGACTCGCTCAATCCTTCATGCCATTTCGCGCCGAAAAATGCAGTTGGAAGTAGAAACTACGGCCACCAATTTAAAACTTAGCGAAGAGCGGCTGTTGCTTGCTCAAAGAATTGCATTAATAGGCAATTACGAATATCATCCACAGGAAAACTATATGTTTGCCTCAGGAGAAGTCTATTCCATATTGGAAGTTCCTGCCTCCCCAACCGATTTTACCCCCAATCACTTCTACGAAATTCTGAACACCCCCGCACATCAAAAGTCCGCAAAAGAGTTGTATCGGGAAATTTTGAAAAGCCGGCAAACTTCTTTCGACTTTGAACACCGGCTGTTTATCAAAAAAGACAGCCGGTATAAGTATATCCGGAACAAAGGGCAAATTGAATACAGTCCCGAAACCGGAAATGTCATCAAAGTGATTGGTGCAATTCAGGACATTACTGCATTTAAATATGCAGAAGAAATGTTAATGCAAAGCCAGGAAAGGTATAAAATCGTATTCGAAGAATCGCAGGATGCCATTTACATGACCACACAAAGTGGCGAGTTTGTCGAATTTAATCAATCATTGCTCAGCTTGCTGGGCTATTCCCGCAAAGAGCTATACGACATTCATTTCGATAAAATTTTTGCACAACCCGAACAGTTGAAAGAATTCAACACTCGATTGACTTTACACAAAAAGGTAAAAGATTTCGAAGTGGAACTGCAATGCCGGAATGGTCAGATAATAGATTGCACCATCACCACCAAAGAATGGAAGTCTATTGAAGGGGACATCATGGGATTTCACGGAATCATCCGAGATATAACCTTGTTAAAACGCAATCAGGAACTCATTAAAGCCAAAGAAATTGCAGAACAAACTGCACATCACAAAGAACAGTTTCTCGCCAACATGAGCCATGAAATCAGATCGCCAATGAATGTGGTCGTTGGAATGGCACATTTAATCGAGTCAACAAATCTCAATCCCAAGCAGGCAGAATATGTAAACGCTTTAAAGTTATCCTCGGACAACCTTTTGCGATTGATAAACAATATTCTCGATTTCTCAAAAATAGAAGCCCACAAAATCGAGATAGAAAAAAGGCCGTTCAACCTTCATCATTTGATAAACGATCTTATTTCTACCAGTCAATTTGAAGCAAAGGAGAAGAATATAGACCTGTATTCCGTCATTTCAGAAACCTTACCTGAAATTGTCGTTGGCGATTCTGTCAGGTTGTATCAAATCCTTAACAACTTATTGAGCAATGCGTTAAAATTTACACATCAGGGCAAAGTTGTTTTATCCGCAAGGGTAAAACAATCATCTGCAGTTTTACAGGAACTGACATTTTCAGTAGAAGATACGGGTATTGGCATCCCTTACGACAAACAACAAACCATTTTCGACAGCTTTACTCAGGCAGCAGACAGCACAGCCCGTCTTTATGGGGGCACCGGCTTAGGTCTGACCATAGCAAAAAGCTTAGTTGAATTATTGGGCGGTGAATTATCCGTCCAAAGTGAACCTGAAAAAGGGGCTGTCTTTTCGTTTAATATTTTCTTTGAAACAGCAATCAACGCCAATATTATAGAACCTGAACCTCCTTTGTTTCCTTTGGTCAGCAACAAAGAAAATCAGCATCATGACATTGTTAAGTCAGGAATGTTTGCCGGTAATATTCCGCATGACAACTTAGAAACGTTTGATTCCACACTTTCACCAGATAGTCAAGTTAATATCTTATTGGTCGAGGATCAGCGTTTAAATCAAATTGTGGCATCTGATTTGTTAAAAAAATGGTCTGAACACTTAAATATAGAAATTGCAAACAACGGCAAAGAAGCAATAGAAATGGTTGTTGAAAAAGGAAGTTTTTACCATTTGATTTTAATGGATTTGTCTATGCCTGTGATGGATGGGTTTCAGGCTACGCGGTTTATACGAGAACAGTTATCAGAGCCTGTTTGTAATATTCCGGTGATTGCTATGACTGCTCATGCTTACAACACAAACGCACAAAGATGCTACGAAGCAGGGATGAACGAATTTATTACCAAACCAATAAAACCTGAATTGCTTTACAAAAGTATTGGAAAGGTTTTGGGATTATCAGAACGTCAAACAAACCTGCAAGAACAAAACACAACAGACAAAACTTCTGGTTTAAACTTAGACTATCTCCGTTCTTTAGCCGGAAACGACAACGAAATTTTAATCGTCATGATTGAAACCCTAATAGACGAATTGCCTGACGAATTAGAAACACTCACCAATTCCAAAGAAACCGGTGATTGGGAGGTTTTAAAAAGAACAGCCCATAAATTCAAATCAACCTGTGCATACATGGGCATGGAAGATATGGTCGAAATTGCCCGTAACATCGAAAATTTGTTATGGGAAGAAGAAAGTTCTGAGTTTCTCGACAATTGGGTAGCTACACTAAACGAACAGTGTAATAAAGCATATTTGGAGCTGAAATTAACCTTGGAACTCCTGAAATCTGAACATCAATTGACGAATTAACCAATCACAACTTCCAACCCTTACTTATCTCCGGTAATTTTAACTTTCTAATTTAAACATCCCGGATTTTTATCCGTAACTAAAAAAAGATGAAAATAATTGTTGTTGACGATGATGTTATCATGCTGCAGGCCATCAAAACTATGCTGACTAAAAACGGGTACAAAGTATTCGCCACGACCGATGCTCAGGATGCAATTGATGCGTTGGAAGACGAACATTTTGACCTGATTATTTCAGACATAATGATGCCTTATGTTTCAGGTATTGAACTGTTGAGCGCCATTAAAAAAGTAAAGAAAGAAATGCCGATGATTATTATTTCGGCCTTAGATCAACAGGAAATCATCTTGACTGCTTATCAGGAAGGAGCGGATGATTTCATTAAAAAACCCATCAACCTGAGCGAATTGCAAATCAGGGTAAAACATATCCTGAACAAAAAAGAACATTGAAAGTGAAGCCGGTTTCTGATTTATTTCAGGAATTTTAACCTTTGATTAAATCGAAAAACCTAAAAATGCAGCGTTAATGAACACTTCCCATTAGCATATAAATAACTAAATACGCAAGTGCTCCACATATATAACCTAAAAAGGCTAAAAGGGTAATTCGCTTCACGTACCAGAAAAATTCAATCCGCTCTATACCCATTATGGCAACTCCTGCTGCCGAACCTATAATTAGTAAACTTCCTCCTGTTCCGGCACAATAAGCTAAAAATTCCCACAACTTATTGTCTATAGGGAATTGCTCTAAAGTGTACATTTTCATTGCCGCAGCAACCAACGGAACATTATCTACCACAGAAGACAATATTCCGATAAGAAATACAATAACATCTAAATTGCCGATGGTGTTATTCAAAAAAGTGGCAGCATGTTCCAATGCTCCAATAGCACCTAAACAACCAACGGCGGCAAGAATTCCAAAAAAGAACAAAATACTGGCTGTATCTACTCTGGATAAAGCGTGAATTGTCGAAAACTGATGTTTGTCGTCGTGTGATTTGTTCCTGTGCAATAATTCAGTAGTTAACCACATCAACCCTACCCCAAAAAACATACCCATGAAAGGAGGTAAATGAGTAATTGTTTTAAATATAGGAACAAATATCAAACAGCCAACACCCATTAACAAAATCAGTTTCCTTTCAAAAGAAGAAGTTGAAAACTCTTTTTTTATAGTGCGATCTTCAAAAGAACCATGCAGTAAAAACATCTGAGCAAAAAGAGGAACCAACATACAGACCAAACTTGGAAGAAACAATTGTTTAATTATTCCAAAAGCACTGATTCTATCACCAATCCAAAGCATAGTTGTAGTTACATCGCCAATCGGAGACCAGGCTCCTCCTGCATTGGCAGCGATGACAATCATACTGGCAAAAATCATGCGGTCTTCTTTTTGATGAATAAGTTTTCTCAGCAAAGAGGCCATCACGATCGCCGTTGTTAAATTGTCAAGTACCGCAGACATAAAAAAAGCAAGTACACTTGTCGTAAACAGAAGATTCCTTTTCTGATGTGTTGTTATTTGATTGGTAATCACCGTAAACCCTTCGTGAATATCTATCAACTCAACTATGGTCATTGCTCCCAGAAGGAAAAAAAGGATGTTCATGATTTCAGGCAGCAATTCATGCAGATTATGCTGAACTTCATGATAGTCGTTTGAGAGCAGTGCGTAAATAGTCCAGGTTAGGATGCCTAAAAGTATGGCGGAAACTGCTTTGTCTATTTTGAGGGGATGTTCTAAAGTAATGGCTAAATAACCGAATATGAAAATCAAAATAATTATAGCCTCCATAATGAAAAATTATTCCCGAAAAAGGTGAAATAGTTTTGAAGTGGCAAAGATAAAAATAAATCAAACCTGCAAAAGAATGATTTAAATTTATACCTATTCAATTATGTAAATCACAGAAGTTTCCATCCAATCTTTTACCGGCATTAAGAAATGTCAGCGTATTTATTTATAGTACAAAACTGCGATTTACTGCTAAAGATTGACTTTTGTTAAGACAAGAATAAAAAAGTAAAGTATCAGTAACTTATCTTGCCTATTTGTCTTTTATATTCCACTTTAACGCTTGTCATAAACTAAAACCCTGTTTCCTGAAGTGCGGATTGCAAAACCTTCAGGAAATATTTGTTTAAATGTACTGCGGTAAAATACGGAAGAAACCCTACTTAAATCTTCATGATTGACCATTGTATTGTACACGACCAATCCATCCGGACTCAATCTGTATTTTATATTCTCGAGAAACTCCAAACTCCTGAATTTTGAGGGGGTATTTGTATCAATGAAAACATCAACTGCAATCAGGTCATATTGCTGAGTATCTAAAGCAACATAATCGTAAGCATCTGTACAGTGAAAGTTTATATTTTCTAAAACTTCAGGCAATAAAAACTGACGGGCAATTTGTATCACTGCATCATCAATTTCTACCACTTCATAAATCGCATTTTGATTAAAATACTGCTGTAACATAAATGGGATGCTGCACAATCCGCCACCAAGTACTAATACCCTTTTTAAATGTCTTTTTGATATTTCAAGTTTTCTAAAAGGCAGGTAAAAAGTATCGTACAGGTCTTCATACGAATAAGTTGAATTACCGGAATCTAACCGCAACCGCCCTTTGCTCAATCTTACATCAAGTACCGGATTATAATTGCTGCTCAGTTTAACAAGAAGCTGTGGGTAGATATAACTCAGCCAATATTTGAAAGGGGAAACAGCAACAGATTTTGGTAGTTTGTGAGGCATAACCGGTTAGATTCTGTGTGCAATGATAGAAAAATACCTTGCCATTCAGCTAATTTCCCAACAAAAAAACATAGTTGTTGGTAAAATGGTGCTTAGAGCGTATTTTTGCGCGCCAAATTTAAAAATTCAATTTATTTTATGTGTTGAGATTGCACAATAAGTGAGAAGACAAAAAATTGTTTTATCCACTCATTGTTCAACTTGTTGTTACTTGATTTTTATATAACATTACAATAACGAAATCTATGTCTGTTGTTTATCTTGTCCCTATAATTGCTTTGCTGGGATTTGTTTACATGTTTGTCAGAACATCCTGGATCAACAAACAATCTATCGGTACGCCTGAAATGGAGCGAATAAGTAAGTTAATTGCCAACGGTGCTATGTCCTTCCTGAAAGCAGAATATCGGGTATTGGCCATTTTTATAGTGATTACAACGGTTTTGTTAGGTGCCTTGAGCCTGACAGATGCGAACTCTTCTCCTTTAATTATGATTGCCTTTGTAGTAGGAGCTGTTTTTTCAGGAACTGCCGGATTTATCGGAATGAGGGTGGCTACCCGAGCCAATGTAAGAACTGCAAATGCCGCCCGAAGCAGTTTGTCAAAAGCCCTGGATATTTCTTTTGCCGGAGGTACCGTAATGGGAACAGGAGTGGTGTCATTAGGATTGTTGGGGCTTAGCTTACTATTCCTTTTGTTCAATTATCTATTTAACACCGGCAATACAGATGCGGAAATGATGCGCGTTCTAAACGTGCTAACCGGTTTTTCATTAGGTGCAGAAAGCATCGCTTTGTTTGCCCGTGTTGGAGGTGGAATTTATACAAAAGCGGCAGACGTAGGTGCCGACCTTGCCGGTAAAGTAGTTGCCGGAATACCCGAAGACGATCCGCGCAATCCGGCTGTAATTGCCGATAACGTTGGCGATAATGTGGGCGATGTTGCCGGAATGGGTGCTGACTTGTTCGGCTCTTATGTCAGTACAGTTTTAGCAACTATGGTTTTGGGCGTTTTGGTAAAAGCTAATTCAGCCGATCAAAGTTTTGCAGCAGTATATTTGCCTTTGCTCATCGCTGCTATCGGTACTATTTTTTCTGTAATCGCATTTTTTGCGGTTAAGGTAAAAGAAAACGGAAATCCACAAGCTGCACTCAATCGGGGCAATTTTATTGCTATCGCTTTAACCGCAATAGCTTCTTATTTTGTGATCACCCATATTCTTCCTGCAAATTGCGAAGAATACAAAAAATTACCTGACGGAACATTAACACTGATTAACAGTTTTCCGAGCATCAATATTTTCTTCAGCGTTTTGATTGGCTTGGTAGTCGGAGGACTAATCAGCTTAGTAACCGAGTTTTATTGTGCAATGGGTCGTCGCCCTGTTAACAGCATTGTAAAGCAATCTTTATCAAGTCCGGCTACCAACATCATCGGAGGACTTAGTATCGGCATGGAATCAACTGCTTTACCCACCATAATCCTGGCTTCCGGCATTGTTGTTTCTTACATTGTTGGCGGGTTGTTCGGAGTTGCTATGGCTGCTGCCGGTATGATGGCAACAACAGGAATTCAATTAGCCATTGATGCTTTCGGTCCGATTGCCGATAACGCCGGAGGAATTGCTGAAATGAGCGGGCTGCCCAAAGAAGTTCGTAAAAATACGGATACTTTAGATGCTGTCGGAAATACTACTGCAGCAATAGGTAAAGGATTTGCAATTGCTTCTGCTGCATTGACTGCTTTAGCTTTGTTTGCCGCTTTTATGGAAATCACACATCTTCAGTCGCTCGACATAGCCAATCCGAGAGTTTTGGGTGGCATGTTAATCGGCGGTATGATTCCTTATTTGTTTTCGTCTTTGGCTATCAGCTCAGTTGGAAGAGCAGCTAATGCTATGGTTCAGGAAGTAAAGCGCCAGTTTGATGAAATTAAAGGTTTATTGCAAGGCAAGGAAGGTGTTACAGCCGATTACGATACCTGTATTACCATATCTACAAAAGCAGCAATCAGAGAAATGATGGCACCCGGTATTTTGGCTTTATTAGCGCCTACTGTGGTTGGTTTTGCTTTCGGACCGGCTGTTTTAGGAGGTTTATTGGCAGGCATTTTGGTTTCTGGTCTTTTACTTGCCATGTTTCAGTCTAATGCCGGTGGCGCATGGGATAACGCTAAAAAATCTTTTGAAGCCGGTGTGATTATTGACGGAGTTACACATTACAAAGGCGGTGATGTTCATAAAAATTCCGTTGTTGGAGATACCGTAGGAGATCCTTTTAAAGATACAAGCGGACCCTCAATGAATATTTTGATTAAACTTTCAATGATTGTTGCTTTAATTATTGCCCCCTACATAGCAAAAATACATCCTGCGGACCATTCTAATAATGCTCCGGTTAAACCCTTAATAGAACAAGTCGAAAAAGGATAAAAAACTTAAGATTTTCAGCATAAAAAATGCCTGACAACAGTATTGTCAGGCATTTTTTGTTTTATTTTGAACATACCGATTTTATCATTCGGTCTTTTGATACAAGCTTTTAAAAGTTTGACTCTTCAGTCATAATTTGCCATCAATACAGCAATAATAAAGAATGAAGAAAATTGACTTTTTTGGAAAAATTGAAATAAGAAATGGTTCATTTCTTACTTCAATTTGTTTTGGTTTGTCTTTTTTTCTAATAAAAACCACCCTAATCAGGAGGGATACTCAAAAGCAAGTTTGATGTTAAATTGTTCATGCCAGGGTAAACCATGTTTATTCAACATTTCCATAAAAGGATCGGGGTTAAATTCCTCGACATTCCAAACACCGGGTCTCATCCAAAGTCCTTTTAACATCATCATTGCACCAATCATTGCGGGTACACCGGTAGTATAGGAAACAGCCTGAGCCTGAACTTCTTTAAAGGATTCGGCATGGCTGCAATTGTTGTAAACAAAATAAGTCAGTTCCTTGCCATCTTTACCAATTCCCTTAATCTGACAACCGATGGAGGTTTCACCGGTGTAATTTTCTCCCAACGAAGAAGGTTCGGGTAAAACTGCTTTCAGAAACTCTAAAGGAACAATATCAATTCCCTGATACCGGATAGGTTTGATGCTTGTCATTCCAACATTTTGAAGCACGTTTAGGTGTGTAATATATTGTTGACCGAAAGTCATCCAAAACCTGGCCCGCTTCAAAGTCGGAAAGTTTTTGGTTAAAGATTCCAATTCTTCATGAAACAATAAATAGGATTCCCGATCCCCTATGTTGGGATAAGCAACCGGTTGATGAATGGACATTGGAGGGATTTCAACCCATTCTCCGTTTTCAAAATACTTGCCGTTTTGAGTAATTTCCCTGATATTGATTTCCGGATTAAAATTGGTTGCAAACGCCTTACCATGATTGCCGGCATTGCAATCTACAATGTCTAAATAGTGCATTTCCTTGAAATGATGCTTTGCGGCATAAGCTGTAAACACTCCGGTAACGCCCGGATCAAATCCACATCCCAACAAAGCCATGATGCCCTTATCTTCAAACCTTTTTTTGTATGCCCATTGCCAGCTATATTCAAACTTTGCCTCGTCCTTTGGTTCATAATTTGCCGTATCTAAATAATGAACTCCTGTTTGAAGACATGCATCCATTATCGGTAAATCCTGATACGGCAAGGCTAAATTGATTACTAAATCGGGGCGATATGATTCAATCAATTGAGCCAATTCCGGCACATTATCTGCATCAACTTGTGCTGTTTTTACCCTGTTGCCTCCAATTTCATTTGCAATTGCCTCACATTTAGACAAAGTACGGCTGGCCAGCATAATGTCGGAGAAAACATCGGGGTTCATAGCACATTTTTTAACCACAACATTGCCAACACCTCCTGCACCGATAATTAATACTCTACCCATTAGTTTGATGTTTGAATTTGAAGAAGAATGGCGCAAAGATAGAATAAAAACCATCTAAATAAAATCATATTGACATAAGGTACTGAACTGTCAGGTATAATAATTGGGAAAGCAGCAGGAACTTATGTATTTTGCAGCAAACAATTTTTATCTAATTCTATGTCGTCCGAAAATTTGCCATTTATCGAACATACGGGATTCAAGGATTTATTAGTTATTAACCCTCCGGTTTTTTACGATGAAAGAGGGTATTTTTTTGAGAGCTACAACTCAAAATTATTCGTACAGCATCATTTGTGGTACAATTTTGTTCAGGACAATCAAGCATTTTCAAGGTATGGAGTTTTGCGAGGGCTTCACTATCAAAAGAATCCTCACGCACAAGCTAAACTTGTTCGTGTTACACAAGGCAAAGTGTTTGATGTGGTGGTTGATCTAAGAACTGATTCGGAAACATGCGGCAAATGGTATGGTATATTATTGTCGGATGAGAACAAAAAACAATTGCTGGTACCCAAGGGATTTGCACATGGTTATGTTGTTTTGAGCAAAACCGCAGAATTTGTTTACAAATGCGATAATTATTATCACCGTCAAAGCGAAGCAGGTATTCGATACAACGATCCTTTTTTGAATATTGATTGGCAAATCCCAAATGCCGATTTAATCATATCTTCAAAAGACCTTCAGCTACCTTCTTTTGCCGATTCTATTCCATTTATCCCCTAATAAAACTGCAATTAATCGGATATCAGATAACTGAAAGAAAAAGGATAGGTACAATTGATTTACAAATCTTTGAGATTCGTTAATTCATAGTATTTAATCTGTTTGATTGTACCAATTAGCTGGGATAAACGTTACCTTTGTACTAAATTTCATAAATGTAAATCAAGACTTTTTGCTCATTTTTAAACAAATCACAACATGTCTCTTTTAAGCGAATCTGCCACTCTGAATCTCGATTTAATAGATGAAAAAAATGAAATAGCCGAAGTGGTGCAAAAGCAAAAAACATACTTTTCAAGCAACTCCACTAAAAATATTGCTTTTAGAATTGAGCAGTTAAGAAAGCTTCGCAACGCTATTACAGAATTTGAAACCCAGATTTTATACGCGCTCAATCAGGATTTAAACAAAACCGGAATTGAAGCTTATGGAACTGAAATAGCCTTGGTTTTATCAGAAATTGAAGTTGCAATAAAAAAGCTTAAAAGTTGGTCAAGACCCAAAGTGGTTCCAACTCCGATTTTTCATTTTTATTCTAAAAGCAAAATATATCCGGAACCGTATGGAGTTGCCCTGATAATCTCCCCATGGAATTACCCTTTTAATCTCTTGTTTTCCCCTTTAGTTGGAGCGATAGCTGCCGGAAATTGTGCCATTTTAAAGCCATCTGAGTTAACACCTAATGTTTCGAGGGTGATGGCTGACTTAATTCGCAAAACTTTTGAAACGCAGTATGTGGCATTGTTTGAAGGGGATGCTTCTGTTTCTCAAGAATTGCTAAATCACAAATTCGATTATATCTTTTATACCGGCGGCACTAATGTGGGTAAAATCGTTTATACTGCTGCTGCAAAAAACCTGACTCCTGTTACCCTTGAATTAGGCGGAAAAAGCCCCTGCATCGTTCATTCGGATGCAAATATCAACATTAGCGCAAAAAGAATTATAAGCGGCAAATTAATTAACAACGGACAAACCTGCATCGCCCCTGATTATTTGTTTGTACACAAATCAATTAAACATGAGTTAATAGTTGCATTGAAAAAGGAAATCACTGCAATGTTTGGGGAAAATCCGGAAGATAGTCCTCATTTAAGCCGGATTGTAAATGACAGACATCTTAAACGCCTTGAAAAACTGCTGGATTGTGGTGATATCATTGTTGGTGGTCAAATAAATCCTGAAACTAAATATATAGCACCGACTTTGATTGAAAATATTGAGCCAACTGATCCAATCATGCAGGAAGAAATTTTTGGCCCTATTTTACCAATCATGGATTATGAAAATTTGGATGAAGTGATACAGTTTATTAACGAGCGCCCCAAACCGCTTGCTTTGTATTTATATACAGAAAGCAGCGAAACCGGTGAAAAAGTAATTGCACAAACCTCTTCGGGTGCTGTTGCTATTAACGAATCTTTTTATCAGGTAGGGAATTGTAATTTGCCTTTTGGTGGGGTCGGGGAAAGCGGTATCGGAAATTATCACGGAAAATTTAGCTTCGATACATTCTCTCATCAAAAAAGTGTTTTAAAACGCTCTACTTTTATTGACTTGCCTTTGCGGTATGCACCCTATAAATATGGTGAGAAAATTCTGCGTTTTTTGCTCAAATACACTATACATTAATTTCAATCTTAACAGTTGTTTTTCATTTTAAATATCAACTCGTTTTTGAACATTCGCCTATTAAAAAAGTTATTTATGCAGTTGTTAAGGTTTATGAGTCTGTTTTTGTTATGCTTTTTACCCAACTTCACAAGTTTCGCTCAGAATAATAGCAATTCAACGGAAGACCCTATCGAAACTAAGTTAAATACCTGCATGGAGAATAATCCCTCCACTATGGGTGTCGTACAATGTCTTGATACCGCTTATTTGGAATGGGATGCTGAGTTAAACAAGTACTATAAACTCTTGCAAACTGTTGTTTCCAAGGATCAGAAAACCTCGCTCCGTACAGTTCAGCTCTCCTGGATTGAGTATCGGGATAAAGAGTTTGAACTGCTTCAAAAATTGTATGAATCAAAGGAAGGGACTATGTTTATACCCATGATTGTTTACGACAAAGTAGAAATTGTTAAACATCGCGCTTTAGAACTAAAAAGTCATTACAGTTTATTGACAGAATACTAATTTCTTTCAACACCATAAAAGACGTTTTTCAAAACTTAATATTTTTCAATAATGAACGAAGTATATATTGTAGGAATGGCACGCACTCCAATCGGAAGTTTTGGCGGTAGTTTGGCATCCCTAACTGCCGTTGAAATGGGCACTTTAGTGTTACAGGAAGCCGTAAAAAGAGCCGGCATCAATTCCGAAATGATTGACGAAGTTTTCATGGGAAATGTGCTGACTGCAAATAATGGTCAGGCCCCTACACGACAAGCTGTTTTGGCAGCCGGTTTTCCTGTAAATATTCCATGTACAACTATTAACAAAGTTTGTGCTTCAGGAATGAAAGCCATTATGCTCGCTGCTCAGACAATTCGGCTTGGTGATAATGACGTGGTGGTTGCCGGAGGAATGGAAAGCATGAGCAATGCCCCTTTTTACCTGACCAAATCCCGATGGGGAATGAAATATGGCAATGGTGAGCTGATTGATGCCATTGTCAGAGATGGTTTACAAGATCCTTACAAAGGCTATATGATGGGAAACTGCGGTGAAATCTGTGCAAAAGAATACAAATTTACCCGGGAAGAACAAGATGCTTATGCCATTGAATCGTACAAAAGAGCAATTTCAGCTAATGAAAACGGATATTTTGCCGATGAAATCATGCCCGTTTCCATTTCTGCCGGCAAGGGAAAAACCATAGTCGTGAGCGAAGATGATGAATATAAAAATATAATCTGGGACAAAGTATCTGCTCTTCGACCAGCATTTGACAAAGATGGTACTATTACCGCTGTGAATGCTTCAAAAATTAATGACGGTGCTGCTGCTGTGGTTCTGATGAGCAAACAAAAAATGGAGGAATTGGGTCTTAAACCTATCGCAAAGCTTTTAAGCTATGCTGACGCAGGTCAAACACCCGAATGGTTTACAACTACTCCTTCGTTGGCTGTTCCCAAAGCAGTTTCCAAAGCTGGTTTATCTCTTTCTGATATTGACATTTTCGAAATTAACGAAGCATTTTCTGTTGTTGCTTTAGCCAATATGAAACTAATGAACATACCTCATGCCAAGCTCAATGTTTTAGGCGGGGCTGTTTCGTTAGGACATCCCATTGGTGCGTCCGGTGCAAGAATTACCTGTACTTTAATATCAGCACTTAAATATAAAGGTGGAAAAATAGGTAGTGCAGGAATTTGTAACGGCGGTGGTGGTGCTTCCGCCTTGGTTCTGGAGTTGTGCTGAAATTGGGTTATTATAAATATTTAGTTCCGTTGTTGGCGGTTATTGCGATAACGGAACTACAATATTTCCATCAAAGCGGGCAATTAAGTTCAAGTCCTGAGCCATAGCAAATAATCTGCCCACTGCTTCTATGCCTGTATTTCCCAAATCTAAAGTATAGCTGTTAACATACAGTTTGATGTGTTGCATTATTACTGATTCTTCCATTTCCTGTGCATGAAGTTTGATATAAGGCATCGTTTCTTGTTCATGTTCAAAAGCATATTGGACACTTTTTTTAATCAACCGGTCTATCTTTTGTTTTAGTTGCAAAGGCAGATTCCTTTGAACTGCAATTCCTCCCAATGGAATGGGTAATCCTGTGGTTGATTCCCAAAATTCTCCCAAATCAAGTATTTTGATTAGCCCTTTACGTTGATAGGTAAAGCGATTTTCGTGAATTATCAAGCCTGCCTGAACATCTACACCATCTAAAACAGCTTGTTCGATGTCAGAAAACAGCATTACTTTTTTATTTTCCAAATTTGGGTAAGCTAATCCCAAAAGAAAGTTTGCAGTTGTATATTTTCCCGGAATCGCAATACCTGCACTTTTTAGTTCTTCAGCGCTTAAAGATTGCTTTGCAATTAACAAAGGCCCGCAATTATTACCAAGAGCACTTCCTGAATTCAGGAGTCCATAGTATGGCAGTAAATGCCCTAACGCATGATAGCTTAACTTGGTGATCTGTAGTTCTTGCTTAAAAGCAGAATTGTTAAGCGCTTCTACATCTGCTATCACCGGTATAAATTCAATTCCCTCCGTATCAATCTTGCCATTAACTAAAGCATCAAAAATATAAGTATCATTCGGGCAAGATGAAAAACCCAGCGTTAGTTTAATCGTCTTTGAAGGCATCCGTTTTAGAGTTATAGAAGCAAATTTACACTTAGGCAGTATTATTGGTTGACCTCCAGATAACCTTGTAAAATGATGTCCCCGGAATTAGTTTTGAACACATAGAAATACGTTCCATTAGGTACTATGTTTCCGGTTTCTTTAAACGTACCGTCCCAATATTTGGATGAGCTATAATTTTCAGCTTCAAACACAATATTACCCCAACGGTTAAAAATTACCAACTCGTTCAAGTTATAACCGTTGCAATCAATATTTTCGATAACAAACAAATCATTTTTGCCATCATTGTTTGGTGAAATGGCCTGATATGCCTTCGGAATACAAGCAACCGGATTTATTACGGTTATAGTTACTGTTGCAGTATCGCAAATTGTCTCCCCGTTTCCGAAATTTGGATTACAAATTACGTAGGTAAAATTATCATTCCCATAGAAACCGTTATTGGGGGAATAGGTAATAGTTTGGTCTATGTTGATGGTTGCAGTTCCGTTTTCAGGTTGGCTAACAATAGCCACTAAATTCAGGTCTCCGGGTAAAGGATTGATATCGTTATCCATCACATTAATAACAATATCTGTTCCCATCTGTGTAGATGCAATATCATCAACAGCATTTGGATATTGAGGTGCCAACATAACATTAACTATAACAGATGCGGTATCACAACCTAATGAGGGGTAACAAATTACATATTGGAAAGTATCAATGCCTGTAAAACCGGATGCAGGCAAGAAACTATATACTCCGGTAGATCCTATCTGACTTACAAAACCATTGATTAGTCCGGAATTAATGATTGTGATACTCAGGTTTGCAAAATCAGGATAAATATCATTGGTCAAAATTGGAATATTCACGGAAACATCGGCAAACGTTGTGATGCCGGTGTCATCGTAAGCAGCTAATGCGTTGTTGACGGTAACAAATACGGTTGAGGTGTCGCATCCCAATTGTGGATGACAAAGAACATATTGAAACGTGTCATTGCCGGAAAATCCGGTTTCCGGTATATAAGTTATGCTATTGTCAACGTTTACAATAAGCGTTCCCGATTCCGGTTCTTCAATTATTTCAACAGTGATTGTCCCATCATCAGGATAAACATCGTTGGCAAGTACATCTATCACTAAAAGTATATTGTCTTCAGTTTCCGCAAAAGAGTCATTGGCTATCAAGGCATCAATAACTGTAACAGTTACAGTTACAAAAGAACATTCTCCATACTGATCGCAAATTTGGACAACAATGCTTTCCTCTCCTACAAACAATGGGTCGGGCTGATAATTGATGCAATCACTTGAAATAGTAGCAGTTCCGTTGACAGGTTGTGTGGAAATAGTGGAGGTATAGCTATTTCCATCAGGTTCGGTTACATCAAGACATATTTCTACAGGTGTGTTTTGAGAAGTAGTGGTTGATTGCGAAGAAGCAGTCGGGGCGTTATTCAGGATGAAGGTAATGTTGGAAGTAACACAAATAGGAGGAATACCATCATCACAAACTGTAATTACTATGACCACATTTCCTGTTCCGGATTGAGGTGCGGTATAACTCAAACAGTTACCGGTCAGTGAAGCAGAACCAATGTTTGGGTTGATGCTTGTTATAGAATAACTTAGCAAATCGCCATTGGGGTCGGTAGCAGTTACGCAAATCGTTTCATTATCTCCAACCGTCAGGACAACCGGTGCAACAGGTTCTACTACCGGGGCTGTGTTTGTTGAATTTACCTGTATTGTAATTGTTACAAGAACGCAATTGTCAAATACATCGCAAAGTTCCAGAACTACCATATCAGTGCCCACAAAACCCGAAGCCGGATTGTACGAAATACAATTGTTGTTTGTAACAATTGCAGTACCATTTGACGGCGAAGTAAAAATGCTTATTGTAGTTTCATCATTTTCGGGATCTGATATATTGATACATGCTTCTACAGGCACACCTATCGGAGTTGAAACAGTTATGTTAGCGGCAGAAGGAGGAAGATTGGCAAATACAGTAACAAATGCGCTTGCAGTTGAGCAGTTTCCAAAAACGTCGCATACCAAAATACTCACCAGGTCGCTGCCTGTATAATTGAGGTTTGGAATGTATGTAAAACAAGTGCTGCTTAGTGTGATTACAGTTCCGTTGCTGCTTGTACCAAAAAGGGTGTTGAAATTGTCTCCTTCCGGGTCACTAATCGGGACACAAACAGTAATAGGTGTATTAAATGAAGTGGTATTAAAAACATTATTCACCAACGGCGGTTGATTGGCTTGTTGCAACACAGAAATATTGATGGAACCAACCGAGCAATTTCCACTGACATCGCAAACTTGAACCAATATCTGATCATTACCTGAAAAACCGTTATTGGGTGTATATAAAACACAAGTATCATTGTTGATTTGGGTAGTTCCATTTGCCGGTGTGCTGCTCAAAATGGTCAACGTAAATGCTTCATTTTCAGGATCAGTTATAGTAAGACATACATTTACAGATGTGTTTTGTGGGGTAGAAACGGAAACATTATTAAAGGAAGGTGCTGCATTGCTGACAAAATAGACATTGACCGTCGTACAAGCTCCAAATTCGTCGCAAACAATTAACTGCGCTAAATCAAAAGTTGTGAACTGCGGTGTGGGAGTATAGGTAAAACAATCTGAATTGTTCATGGTAACGGTCCCGTAAATTCCGTTATACTGAATGGTTGTGTTGTAATTGTTCCCATCCGGTTCTGTAATACTCAGACAAGCTGTTACCGGATTCGTGTTATTTGGAACGATTACCGTAAGATCGGGCACAACAGGTGCCTGATTTGACTGTGGTAAAACAGTGATGGTGATTGTCGCCGGCGTACAAGCTCCTAAGTTATCGCATACAATAACTTCGGTTACTTCTGTTCCTGAAAAATTATTGGGTGTATAAATGAAACATCCTAAAACAGGCTGGGTAATTGTTCCGTTTAATGGGAAATTTTGAACAGATACGGTATAAGGATTGCCATTGGGTTCAACAATTCCAAGACAAATATAAATCGGAGTATTATAAGGCGTTGTTGCAGTAACATTGCTGACAATCGGAGGCTGATTGGGTGCAGGCTCTACATTTAAGGTGATTGTTACCTGATCGCAACCCGAAATTCCATCGCAAACCGAAACAATTATCACATTAATTCCGCTAAACCCTGTGTTTGGTGTAAATGTGATGCAATTGGCTTGTGCATCTATGTTTAAAATTCCGTTTACAGAACCACTGACTAACTGGGTTGTTGTAGCATCTCCATCCTCGTCAAAAATTTCTAAACAAATAAGTTGGGTTGTATTGTGAGGAATATTGACAATAATATCCGGAGAAACAGGCGGCGTGTTTGGTTTGGGTTGAACATTGACCAATAGTTGTATCAATGTACAATCACCGCATGGGTCGCATATATTGATCGCCATCGCATCGGGACCTTCAAAATCTGAGCCGGGGTTGTAGATGACACAAGTCCCGTTTAATACACTAACTGTTCCGTTTGTTGGAAAGCTGACAATGTTCAGGTTGGTTGGTTGTCCGTCCGGTTCATTGATGTCTAAGCAAATCGTTGTCGGGGTTTGATACTCAATATTGACATTCTGATTAGAGGCAATCGGAGGATTATTTGGGGTTACATTGACTGCTACCGGTAATACTGCACAATCATCATAAGGGTAATATGAATCGCATACAGTTACATCAAAAAAGTCCGTTCCCGTAAACCCTGAATTAGGGGTATAGGTAATGATATTAGCAATAATACTGACTGAACCATTGACCGGATTTCCTGTAATATAGGTTAAAATATCACCGGGTCCATCTGAATTAATGACTTCCGGTAAAGCCACAGTTACCGCATCGTTAATACAGGTATTGATAATCATAGATTGTTCTGACCAAACCGGAGCCGAATCACAATTGGCTATGATGGCTGTAATTTGATTACAGCCGGCAGAACCGGCACATAACTGAATGGTTAAAGTATCAAAATTTGCAGTTGCAAATGCTGATACATACGTAAAACAAAATACACCGTTAAAACTGATGCTGCTGCTTAACTGCGAAACCACATTGGGAATGAGTGCAGAACATCCGTCATAGTTTGCGGAATAACAAACCTGAACGGGTTGCAATGGATTGGTACAATGAACAATGCCTGATGCGGTATTAAAAATTGGGCTTGAAGGAATATCAATAGTAACCAAAACCTGATCAGTAGTTTGGCATCCTGTTATAGAGTTGGTTACGGTTACCGTATATAGTGTGGTGATTGCGGGAGATGCAATGGGATTTGAAATATTAACATCACTCAGCCCTTGTGCAGGAGACCAAAGATAGCTGTCTCCTCCAATGGCATTTAACTGTACATTACTGCCTTCACAAATAATCACATCTTCCCCGGCATAAGCAAAACCCGGACTGTTTACGTAAACAACAACTTCATCAGTATTGGCACATTCTGTACTTCCGGTATCGGGATATTGAACAGTTACGGTATATACTGTGGTTTCATCAGGAGTAGCCACCGGATTTTGTATGTTTGGATTGTTTAACCCTTCAACCGGTGTCCAGCTATATGAAATTCCTCCGCCTGTAACAAATAGCTGTGCAGAACTTCCTTCACAAATCTGAATATCACTCCCGGCGTTTGGACGTGGAACAACATGTACATAGACCAAAGACTGCCCTTTACATCCGATAGCATCTGTATAGGTTAACGTATATAGTATGGATGAGGTAGTAAATGTAGTCGGGTTTGGTATATTGTTGGCCGACAAATTGATATTTGGAGTCCATTCATAACTAACAATACTCGCTTCCGGTATTTCGGGATTTAATATTGATTCATCTCCTGAACACATAATCAATGTATCTGTCGGTGTTTCATAGATGACTTGAGGGATGACAACAATTGAGGCCATGTCCTGACAACCTGTAAAGGTCTGGGTTACTGTAACGGTAAATGTAGTGGTATCTGTAATACTGACAATTGGATTGGCCACCTGATTGCTCCCAATTACATTGACTGCCGGTTGCCAGTTATAGGGTATTCCCAAACCCCCTCCTCCTACACCGCCGGTTGCGCTTAGGGGTGTCGGCTCATTTGTACATACAAAGATGGTATCCGGCTCAAGAATATTGGCAACAGGAAGTTGAAGGGTTTTTACCCTGACTGAATCAATTGCCTGACAGCCTGTAGTAGTATTGGTTACAATTACTTTGAAATAAAAATTATCTAATACCAAACCGGCTACAAATGGGTCTGCAACAAAAGGATCGTTAATGACTGTATTGGGTATCGGCAGCCATTCATAAGCGTCGCCTCCACTTGCTTGTAACTGGACAAATTGATTTAAACATACATTTACATCCTGTCCGGCATCTGCATCCGGAAGTGCAATGGGATATACCGTAACCATATCGGTCAGGATGCAATTCCCGTTTTTACCCACTACAACAAACGTGGTTGTATCCGTAACTGCAATTTCCAACGTTGATGATAAACTCAGCACAGTGTTGGGATGATTGATTTCATACCAATAAACTTCGCAGGTATTGACCGTAGCATTTAAGCTGACTACTTCGTTTTGACAAGATGTAATGTCTTCCGGTGCTTCAACTATTAAAGGGCTGACAACAACATGATCAACATAATAGTACGCATATCCCGACGAATTCGGGCTGACCGAAACAAGCGGGTCATTGTTGAACCCAAAATTCCCGATCGCAATAAATTCGTAAGGTTGTGTTGCTATAAAGGTGTTGGAAACAGCAACCCAGTTTTCTGTTTCAAATAAATAATTTCCTTGCGGATTGTAAACTTGCGGCGCTTCCGTCAAATTCAACGATTCATTGATTGCAGTCGTTGAAAAATACATTCCAATATCTGTCGCCGCAAATTGACTCGTCTCGGCAAGACTTACATACATGGTCGCACAATATAACTGACCCTGAACCAAAGGGGCATCCAAATGCGTGGTGATGTATTGTTTTCCGATTTCAGGACTGTTGCCGTCCACCGTTATTCCGATATATCCACTTCCTACAAGGGGTAACTGATTTCCATATATGTTCTGAGGAACTCCAACTTCACTTTCTCCCCCACAGGTATTATACCAATCCGCCTGATAGCAACCGGTTATCTCAGTGGACACTGACCCTAATACCGAAAGTCCAGTTCCAATTTGTACAAGAAACTGCATGGTCGGCGGAACTGCTATTCCTGAAGGAAGCACATACTCAAAAAAATCGGTTTGACCATTGGTATAAGTCGAGGTCGCATTATTGGGATCGAAAAATAAAATGGCATTAAAGGGCGCATTGACAGGCTGTGAAACAAAATAAGTGGCTTGTGTCCCTGCATAATTGCTCCCATCAGCAGGACTGTCAACCCCCGTTCCGTCAGGAAGTTGGAAAGATGCAAAGACAAAGGGTTGCGGGCACATATTGGTGATGCTGAACGAAAATGTGTGCGAGCCGTTGCCATTTTCTGTAATGGACTGTAACACAAGATTAACACAGGGATGGGAGAATGTTGCACATGAACCCGAACCCGGTGTTTGCCAGAAATCCAGATTGTCGGCTTGCCCTAAAGTTGTCGGACATACTCCTAATTCAAAACTTCCGTCCTGAATTACATTGTCATTCTCACAGATCTGCGTGCAGGTCTCGATAATTACCGGAATATACGCCGTTTGCGCACATCCTCCCGGATTGGTAATCGTCAGTTTGGCCATATAACTTCCCGGCTCTGTATAGATATGTGCGACAAAAGAAGACTCCGTACTATTGATTATTCCGTCATTTTCAAAGTCCCAGGCATATTGTGCTCCCGGCAAAACATCGGTTGAAGTGTCGGTAAAAATAGCAACCGCTCCTGCACAATTGGCTAAAACTTCAAATCCTGTTAAGGGGGGTTGTATAAAAATTACCTGAAAACTTTTGCTGACATAGCATTGCCCGTATTGCGCCCAGACAATGTAATTTTTAACCGCAGGCGATTCCGTGTTTACCGTCAATTCCGGGCCGGTACTTAATATCACTCCCGGTGCGCTCAAATCATACCACTCATAAGCACAAAAAATCCCCGAAACACTGAAGGTGGTCTCCTCATTCAGACAGGCAACCGGAGAATAATTGACCTCTAATTCCGGCAAAGGACTGACGGAAACATCGTCTATATAATAATAGGCATATTCCTGAAGCGCAGGAGAAGGATTTGGCAGATTGACCCATTGCGTATTGGCATCGTCATAAAAATTACCAATAGTGATATATTCTACCGGTGTCGTTGGCGTATAATTTCCCGATACCGTTACCCATCCCTGACCGTCATCAATGATATTACCGGGTGGATTACTCACATCCGGCGTTAAAAACAAAGGTGCCTGTGTGGTTAGTCCTATCGAATCTGTAGAAAAATAAGCGCCTATCTGGTCAGTGGCTTTCCCCGATAACGTACTGAGAAAAACATTAAAACTGATACAGTAGGTTTGTCCGGGAGTTAAGGCTTCTGTCAGTTTTGTAGATGCATACTCCCTGTAATTTGCCCCATAAGTGTAAAGACCAAGATACCCGTTTCCACTTAACGGGGTCGTAGTTCCAAAGCTGTTTGTGGGTGTTGAGGCCTCTCCGGTTGCACAACTATGCAAAAAATCGGGCGAACTTGTTGTCGGCGAAAACCACGGTGAAGCATAGTTGAGATTGCCGAGATTTGTCGGGCATGTCGTGTAATATTCGGCTTGAGGGTTTGGTATATAATTGATAAAACTGTTGGAATTTTCACAGGGGTTACAGACTTCTGTAATGATGACCGGAACCGTTGTTTGTATCTGACAGGTTCCTCCCAACGCATAAATCGTCAGTGTTACCGGATAGGTTCCGACATCGGGAAATGTATAAGATGCACCGCCAAGTGTATAGGCATCTGCAAGACCGTCATTGTCAAAATCCCATTCATACAACGAGCCGGGCGTAATATTGGACGACAAATCTATTAACCCCGTACTGCTGCCCGCACATGACCCGATATACGTAAAATCGGCAACCGGCGGCGGCGACAATACAACAACCGTAATGTTTTGCTGACGCTCGCAATATCCGTTATAGGCTTTTATTATGAAGGTAGTGGTGGTGGTAATAATACCGGAAAATGTGTTTTCTGTTCCGATTATTGTAAAGGGGTCTCCGGCTGTTGCCCACGAATAAGTTTCACCTCCGGTAGCCGTTATGGTAACTTCTCCGGCAGCACATAAAACCGGATTGGGGCTGATGGATACATTAAAAGCAGGTAATTCGTAAATCTCCACATCGTCCACATAATAATAGGCACGGCTTACCAACGGACCGCTAACGCCCGGTATCGAAAGGTCTTGAGAGTTTGTGCCGGTGTTATTGCTGAAATTACCGATTGTTGCCCATTGATACGCCTCATTTGCCACAATCGTGCCGCTGATTGTTACCCAATCTTCAGATTTGTCTGAAATAATCCCGTTTGTATTTAAAACCTGAGGGGTATATCCTAAAAACAAACCTCCGTTGGTTACCGATACTTGAGTAGTAGAAAAATATAACCCGATATTTTCAACACCGACAAAGGTGAAATCTGCTAAACTGACCTGAAAAGACACGCAATAGGTCTGACCCGGTATCATAGGCTCGCTTAATGGTGTCGTAATATAATCGCGGCTATTATCCGGAGCATAAGCAAGAAATCCGGCATAACCCAATCCGGAATGTGGCAGTTGTACCCCATAAAAATTTGCGGGAATATCTACCCCGCTTGCCCCATCCGAACAACTGTTGAAATAATCGGGGCTGCCATCGGTTGCCGGTATCCAGTTATTACAGTCGGAAATATTATTGAGTGAGGAAGGGCAAATATCGTATTCTTCAAAATCACCGTTTATAACCAGATTTTGTGCTTGTATAGGGCAGTTATAAATCACCATGACCGCAATCAATATCAGCTTCATTGTCTTATTAATTCTACTCATCGCCCTGTTCGCTTTTATTGTATAAATGTATTTTGGCAACAAAGATAAGGCTATTCACTTAATCATCATATTGCTTTGTATGCCTTTTACCAATATAAGTTACTATTTATCTTTGCGCGGTTGCAACCACCATACATAGATCCCTAACCAAATCGCCCTTGAAACCCGAAACCAATAGGTCCAACCCAATATGATCAATCCAATATAAATAAACAACTCTTTCGGATACAAATACCCCGTAATCAATATGTCCATCCCCAACAAAAATATAATCACCAATGCCGTCAGCGCATAACTGACAAACATCGCTCCGTAATAAAACTCAACCTCAACCTCAAAATCCTGCTGACATTCAACACATCGCGGCGGCATTTTGTCTATGTCTTTCAGGTTAAACAAATTAGGGTTGGTAAATAATTTACCCTTCCCACAATTAGGACACCGCAAAGCAAGAACTGCCCATATTTTTTTGATGACATTCATCATTCACAATCATTTAAACGTTTTAAAAAAAAATTGAAGAAACAGTAAAAAGTCAAAGCTAACATTTAGTTTTAGTTTTTTTCACTTTAACTTTTTCACTTTTAGTTTTTCACTTTTCACTTTTCACTTTAAGTTTTTCACTTTTCACTTTATGATAGTAGGCAAATTTCTATCCCGGTTTATCGGAGCTTCTGAAAACCGCGCCTATTTAATCAAAGGTTCAGCAGGCACATTTGCCTTACATGGGTCATCTATTCTGCTCGGATTTCTGACCTCCTGGATTTTTGCAAAATTGCTCGGCGTAGATCAATATGGTTTGTTTACCTGGTTCCTTTCCTGGCTCACAGTTTTAGGAACTTTGGCTGTCATGGGTTTGGAATTGTATCTGGTAAAACTCACCGCAAACTATCGTTCATCCAATAACTTATCCCTTCTAAAAGGCGCATGGATGTATGCAGTCTTTGTCGTTTTAACCGTTTCAGCCCTCATCTTGCTTTTGACGGCCCTCCTCTTTTTCCCCTTAAATCAAATTTTCTCCTTCCCTTTAGGTTCAATTCTGGCAAATTCCGAAAACAAAAAACTATTGGCAATCCTCTTGCTTTGCCTCCCTTTTATTGCCATCTCGCGGGTTTTTGAAGGCATGTTGCGCGGTGCTAAGTTTGTCATCAGCAGCCAGTTTCCCGAAATGCTGGTCAAACCCCTCCTTTTACTCGTCCTCGCAATCGGTTGCTACTGCATCGGCAATGCATCCATTACCCTGACTCAAACCATTTACCTCCAAATTTGCAGCATCGTTTTTGCCACCCTGATCTATGCGTTCTTGCTGGTAAAAAAATTCCCCGGCGACTTCTTTTCAGCAACCGCAAAATACGAAATATCCCCCTGGACAAAGGGCATGTTATCTTTTCTCGCCGTAAGTATCTTGTCCATCATCAATACCCGTGCCGACCTCATCCTGTTAGGCTCCCTCGCCAGCCCGGCCGAAGTAGGCATTTACAACATAGCAGCCCGCCTCGCCGATGTCCCGAAAACCATCCTCATCGCTGCCAATCTCGTCATGGCTCCCATGATTGCCGACTTTTTTACCCGGCAAGACTTTAACCGCCTCCAAAAACTCCTCACCAAAAGCGTCCGACTCATTACCCTCTCCGCTGTTCCCATTTTCCTCGCTTTCGTTTTTGGAGGAAAAACCATCCTCAGCTTTTGGGGCATCGCTTTCAAACAAGGATATTTCGCACTCGTCTGTATGGGCTTCGCTCAACTCTTCAACCTCGCAATGGGTTCCGTAGGAGTAGTATTAATGATGACCGGCCACCAACGTTGGGTTTCCTACGGCTTAGCACTCGGCACAGCCACCGGATTCCTGCTCAATCTTTTCTTAATCCCGCTAATGGGGCTTAACGGCGCTGCCTTTGCCGCACTCGCCTCAACAGTCGTCTGGAATTTCTTTCTCGCAGCCATCGTCATCAAAAAACTCGGCCTCGACCCAACCATTCTCGGCTTCTTAAAGCCCAAACCCCATTAAGCTGATTGTTAAAAATAATCAAACCCTAAAATCTCCCCTAAGATTTTTTTAAGGGTAAAAAACCCTTTCCTGTCCCTGTCGAGTGGATGGGCATGCGTCTTTCATCCCGAAGCAGTCCCCCTCCCTTAACCACACCCCTACTCCATCCCACATGAACTATTTGATAGCTGTTCACACAATCAAGCCAAACCCCTTTTCATCAAAACCAACGAGGCTAAAAAAACGTAAATCTTTTTTCAAATCATAGCAACTGTCATTTTGGCAGAAAATCACCCCTGTCAAGGGCTTATTTTTTGTCAAAACGACGTAGCGAAAGATTTTGACGACATAGAGAAAGATTTTGACGACATAGAGAAAGATTTTGACGACATAGAGAAAGATTTTGACGACTTAGAGAAAAGTTTTGACGACTTAGAGAAAAGTTTTGACGACTTAGAGAAAAGTTTTGACGACTTAGAGAAAGATTTTGACGACTTAGAGAAAAGTTTTGACGACTTAGAGAAAAGTTTTGACGACTTAGAGAAAGATTTTGACGACTTAGAGAAAAGTTTTGACGACTTAGAGAAAGATTTTGACGACTTAGCAAGTGTTTTGAACAATAAAAACAAAAAAAGAGGCAGAAAAAAACTTAGCTAAAATCAAGAAGCAACTACAAAAGAAATCAGCGAAAATCTGCGGTATATAATAGAAAAAGAAAAATCCGCGAAAATCTGCGGGAAACAAAAATCAAACGCAAAAAAAATCCGCGGAAGAAAAAAGCAAACCCAAAAGAAATCCGCGAAAATCTGCGGTAGATAAAAGAAAAAGCAAAAATCCGCGAAAATCTGCGGGAAAAAAATAGAAAAAGCAAAAAAACTCTGCGGCAAAAAAAAGCAAACCCAAAAAAAATCCGCGAAAATCAGTGGTAAAAAAAAGCAAACCCAAAAAAAATCAGCGGCAAAAAATAGCAAACACAAAAAAAATCAGCGAAAATCTGCGGTAGATAAAAGAAAAAGCAAAAATCCGCGAAAATCTGCGGGAAAAAAAAGCAAGCGCAAAAAAAACTCTGCGAAAGAAAAAAGCAAACCCAAAAGAAATCCGCGAAAATCTGCGGTAAAAAATAGAAAAAGCAAAAAATCAGCGAAAATCTGCGGGAAAAAAAAGCAAGCACAAAAAAAACTCTGCGAAAGAAAAAAGCAAACCCAAAAAAAATCAGCGAAAATCAGCGGCAAAAATAGAAAAAGCAAAAAATCAGCGAAAATCAGTGGTAAAAAAAGCAAACCCAAAAATAAATCTGTGGGAAAATAAAGCAAACCCAAAGAAATCAGCGAAAATCTGCGGTAGATAATAGAAAAAGAAAAAATCAGCGAAAATCTGCGGTAAAAAATAGAAAAAGCAAAAAAAATCAGCGGCAAAAAAAAAGCAAACCCAAAAAAAATCAGCGAAATCAGCGGCAAAAAATAGAAAAAGCAAAAAATCAGCGAAAATCAGTGGTAAAAAAAAGCAGAAAAACTCTCCTTCCTCTTATCTCTAATTACACAGAAAAAAATCAATTTGCCGACTTAGCGAAAGGTTTTGACGACTTGTCAAAAACAAAAGATGAAAAGAAAATAAATCTCAGCAAACAATAAACCCCTGTTAAAACAGCAGCAGACCAACTGAGAGAAATGAGAATGTAATCCATAAAAAACCATGTTCATTCATCCAACCTTCACAAAAATTAACTGTTTATAGTTTCGTACTATTTATTTCATTAAACCCAAAAACTCAGGATGATTAACCGGTCTTTATACCTGGTGTTACTATTTTTTTTTAGTTTAACTACTGCATTTGCTCAATCACCACAAAAATTTACACTCAGCGGATATGTACGCGATGCCGGAAATGGTGAAACCCTCTTGGGAGCCTCAGTTTACCTTGCCGACAATAAAAGTGCAGGAACATCCACCAACCTTTACGGGTTCTATTCCCTCACATTGCCCGATGGCACCTATACCGTTGAAGTTTCTTTTCTGGGTTATAACACCCAACAATTCACCGTTCGTCTAAATCAAAATCAAACGTTAAATATAGATTTGACCGGGATTGGGGTGATGATCGAAAATGCCGTAGTTATCACATCAACCCGTCAAGACCAAAACGTCAAAGACACAGACATGGGAAGGATGGATTTATCGGTCGAAACCATCAAATCATTACCTGCTTTGGGCGGAGAAGTTGACATTATCAGGGCGATCCAGTTGATGCCGGGCGTTAAAGGCTCCGGTGATGTCAGTTCCGGATTATATGTAAGAGGCGGCGGGCCTGACCAAAACTTAGTCCTGCTCGATGAAGCCGTTGTTTACAATATCGGGCATTTATTCGGATTTTTCTCCGTTTTTAACTCCGATGCCATTAAAAACAATACCTTATACAAAGGCAGTATGCCCGCAGAATACGGAGGCAGACTGTCCTCTGTTTTAGATGTTTCCATGAAAGACGGCAACAATAAAAATTTCGGAATGGCCGGAGGAATCGGGAATATCGCTTCCCGGTTGACCATCGAGGGCCCCTTGAAAAAAGATCAGGGCTCCTTTTTAGTTTCAGGCAGACGAACTTATGCCGATGTCTTGGCGCGACCTTTTTTAAAAGGAACCGATTTTGAAGGCAACGGCTACTATTTTTATGACTTAAACCTGAAAACAAATTACCGGTTCTCCGACAAAGACCGGCTTTTCCTCAGCGGTTATTTCGGCCGCGATGTCTTTAATTTTAAAAGCACAGACGGGTTTAGCCTCAACATGCCTTGGGGAAATTCCACCGCAACCTTGCGATGGAACCACCTTTTCAGCCGTAAATTATTTATGAACGCCACTGCCGTTTACAATTCCTATTATTTTGGAGCAAATTCTACCTTCGACGACTTCAGCTCAAAGTTTTACTCCGGGGTTCGCGATTGGAACGGAAAAATAGATTTTGATTATTTCCCCTCCTCTAAGCACGAAATTAAATTCGGGGCAAACTATACCTATCACACATTTACCCCTTACACCGTCGAAGCAGTGGTCGGCGACACCAAAATAAACACAGACGAACTCAACAAACAGAACGCCCACGAAATAGCCGTTTATATCAGAGATGAAATTGAATTTAACGAAAAACTCAAAATCAACTTTGGACTAAGGGCTTCCGCTTTTCAACAAATAGGCCCCTATAAAACCGCCATTCTTAACAACGAAGGACTACCCATCGATTCCATAACCTACGATAAAGGAGAACCCATTGCAACCTATGGAGGCATCGAACCACGGTTGAATATCAGATATTCTCTCACTTCTTCAAGCTCCGTCAAAGCAGGAGTTACCGTTGCAAATCAATACATCCATCTTGTATCTAACTCAACAGCCCTTTTGCCAACCGATTTATGGGTGCCAAGTACAAAATTAGTCAAACCACAAAGAGGCATTCAATATTCAGTAGGTTATTTTCACAACTTAGTTGACAATACTTACGAGTTCTCAGTCGAAACCTACTTCAAAACCCTCAACAATCAAATAGAATTTTCCGAAAATTACTACCCCGAACTAAACGCACTAATCGAAAACAGTTTCGTATTTGGTAAAGGCCGCGCCTATGGAATTGAATTTTTCGCACAAAAACAAAAAGGTAAACTAACCGGCTGGGTCGGATACACCCTCAGCAGAACAGAAAGAACTTTCCCCGGTATCAATCAGGGTAAAACCTTCCCCGCCCGTTATGACCGCACCCACGACCTGTCTGTCGTTGCAATTTATGATATTACCGATCGCTGGAACTTAGGGGCTACCTTCGTTTACAATACCGGACAAGCCATTACACTCCCAAACAGCTTCTTCATGATAGAAAACTGGATTTACACAGAATTTGACATGCCCCGTAACTCCTATCGCATGAAACCCTATCATCGTCTTGACTTGTCCGCAACATACCGCCTCAACAAAAACCCGAATGCCAAACTAAAATCAGACCTGAATATCTCTGTTTACAATGTTTATAGTCGTTTTAACCCATTCTTCCTCTATGCCGTACCCGAAGTAAGCCAGGGAACGGCAGGTACAACCGGCTCAATAGACATCAAACTAAAACAGGTTTCCCTTTTCCCCATTATCCCCTCATTGACCTGGAACTTCAAGTTATAATAACTAAAGCCCAAATTTTCAAGATAAAGTCTGACAGCAATCCTGTTCCGTCTGTTGCCAGATAACCTGCATTTCACAGAATTTCAAATCAAACTTTTAGAAAAAAAAATTGACCAAAAGAAATAAACAATGACTCAATATTTAAGACATCATATCCTTACCATAAAACACATCATAGCATTAATCGCTACCGCCTTCCTGCTCACTAATTGCGAAAAGGAAGTAATATTAGACCTTCCCGATCCCATTGCAAAAATTGTGGTCGAGGGAAGTATCGAAACCGGCGCAGCACCAATCGTTTCAATAAGTCAGAATTTCCCTTATTTCGGCACTATTAATGTTACAGACATTGCCAACAATTATGTGCGGGGAGCAACTGTTCTGGTATCAGACGGAACCAATGAAGTAGAATTGGAAGAATTTTGCTGGTCACAATTAACTGACGAACAAAAAGAATTGATAGCTCAGATGGCAGGAAGTGCTTTGCCCGACAGTATTCCATCTGGTTTTGATTTTTGCATCTATACGTTGTTCTCTTTAAATCCCACATTGGTCGGAGAAAACGGCAAAACTTATACCTTGCATATCACAACTGCCGAAGGTAAACAATTACATGCACAAACAACTATTCCATTGCCCGTTCCTTTAGATTCTATCTGGACTGAACAAAGTCTTGATCCGGATTTATCCAATTATTACCGCGTTTATGCAAGATTGCAGGATCCCGATACATTGGGAAACTACTACCGTTATTACACACAAGTGCAGGACGAACCTATGTACCCCGGTTTTAGATCCGTGTATGACGATATGCTCATCAACGGCAAAAACATCTTTTTCCCTTTAGATAAAGGTATTTTCAAAGGAGCAGAAATTGATTTTAAAACCTATGGATATTTTGAAAAAAACGATACAGTAACCGTAAAATGGGTTACAACCGACTTTGACACCTACAACTTTTGGCGTTCTTTAGAGTTCAGCTCCAATTCAAGCAGCCCCCTTGGCGGTTCAACTCAGGTAAACCATAATATTGAAGGAGGAATCGGAATTTGGGGTGGATATTGTATCAGTACACTTGAAACCATAATTATAGAATGAAAACTTTGTTGATGTTTCTCCTTTGTGGATTATTGATTACGGAAGCGCTAGGGCAAAGTGTTGTTCAGGAAATGAAAATAGCACGGGAAATCGCTCATCAACATATAAAATCCTTAAAAAACGGAGCTTTACTTGTCCGGTTAAAAACCCGCGACAAATCGTTGGAAGCCTATCGTGCAGCAGGTGCAGAAGAACTTGCTAAAAGAATTGAACAAGAACAATTTGAAGAAAATTTAAGAACCTTTAATGTCTTTACCGAATTTTTTGATTTCTGTCCGGTCTATTTCTTTTATGCCAATCAAACAAAACAGGTGCTCTCCGGCGAAACGAAAGGAAATTTATTGAATGAGTATTTACAACCCGATTCAACCATTCAGTTGCTTACCGACACCTTTTATATAGCCGAAATTGATGTGCTTTATGAAACCCTGCCTGACGAAGATGAAGAATTTGATGAAACCCTCAAGGATGAAAACATTCAAAAAGCCAAAAACCGTCATACAGAAACCACGCTACAAAATGTAATAGTTATTAAAGACCGGAATTTAGTACAATTAAAACGTCCCTTCCCTTTTTATGTAAGGACAATGCTTGACCGTTTTTTACCTTCAAAAGTGGCAAAATTTAATCTTCAACTGCACAAATTTTATGCCAACGCAAACTAAAATCCGATAACCCAAACTTCTATTGAATAATTTGAAGTTTCTTGCCGGTCAGCCAATTGACAATCAGGTTTTTGTTATCTGTTAGTTTCCCAATATCGTAATAATTGGAGTACTCGAAGGATTTAGCACCTTTCATCGAAATTCTGGAAACTGTGCCGGGCGGTAATGGTGAAGCATGAATTAAATGTATTTCACTTCCGTCAAAATACAAAAATCCGACATGATAGTTAAAGCCGATGAAATAAAGCCCGCCTCCTTTTTGCTGCAACAAATTTTCGACCTCATCCGGTGAATTACATCTGACAACTAAATCGGGGGTACTAAGTGTTTTGACTATGTTTAGAGCGCTTTGCTGTGACAGTTTTACCCTGTCAATATTTAATCCGGATTCCGTCAGCATCGTTACGACAAAATAACTGCAGGCAATTCGCCCGCTTCCGGGACTTGAAGACATGCCCTCTTTGTCGAACCCTGTCCCATACCAATAGTAAACTATATCGTTTGCAATCACCTCTTCCAAATACCGCCCTGCAAGCAATAGAACTTCATCAGCCTCAACTTCATTTTTGGCTTTTTTGTATTGTTTGGCAAACTGTTCTCTTTGTTTTTGAATATCATTCAAGGTCAGTTGGTAGGCTTCTGACAAAGTAACCGGTTTGCTTTCGATCACAATTCGCTCAGGCGAAGGTGTTTTGGGGGCATTTGTAGTGGCAGTCTCTGTTTCACCGGCTGTTTCCAAAATGTTCGGAATATGATTGGTTTGAACAGGCTCACTCTTGTTTGGGGCAGGTGGCTGAACTTTGTCTTTTTCCGGAATAGGAGGTGCAAAAGGGGGTAGTTTTAGATTGCCTTTGCCTTCAGAGTTTTGGCTGATATGAACCGGTGAACCTGATTCATTGGGTTGTTCCACTACAATCAGCAAAGTCCCGCCGGGTGGAAGATGATCCTCCGGCAAATCTGTACGCATACCAATAACTCGCCTCTCATCTATCACTTCGATAAACACATCTTGCAAGGGATCTGATACTGGCAAATCCGGTTTTAATATTTCTTTGGGTTCAACCTGCATTATTGGCTGAACTTCCTGTAATTCATTCGAAGCCTGATCGGGAATTTTAGCTAATGGCAATGAATTTTCTTCATCAGACTTAACTTCTGAAAGACTTGAAGGCTGTTGTTTTTTGGAAGCTTTTGTTTTTTTAGATTGATTGTTTTGGGCAGATGAGTTAGCCTTTTTGGTTGTTGGTTTTAAAACAGGTATATTTTCGGTTATTGTTTTTTCTGTCGTATCAACTTTTCTCAGCGTATCAGGCAATTCCTCTTTGTGTGTACTTATTTTATCTTGTATTACAATTTCTGATAGCCGGTTATTTTCCTCAAAATCATCCGAAATAGTTTCCTGATTGGCAGTTACAGGTATTTCCTTTTCTATTTTTACATCGTGGTTATCTGCCGAAGGTGTTGGAGTTATTTCTTTAGTAACAATTAACTTGTCAGGCGCTATTGTTTCAGTTTGGGTACTATTAGTTGCTGTTTGTTTAGATGTAGTAACTTGTTTGGTATCTTTAATCAAGGTAGAATTCAATCTGATGGTATCTGAAGGAAGGGAAACATAGTCTATCACTTTAATTCGCTTCTTCATCCATTCCCCGTTAACAATTACCGGTCGGCTGGTAGTGTCTGTAATCTTCAAAGTCCTGCTCACAATAAGCATTTGATCATTTAATAGAACCGTATCTTGAAGCAAGACTGTGTCCCCGGGCAAAAAGGCAACCTGTTTTTTTACCAATTCACGACCCGCACTAACTGAGGTATGATTTAACCAAACTAAGGCAAAAACCGGTATAAAAAGGAGAAATCTATACATAGACTCAATCGGAAATTATGGTTGTCGTTTTAACACATGCTTGCAAGTTCGTAGCTATAAACGTTTCAGGATATAGATAATGTTTAAAACTTACTGACAAAATTACATAATTTTAGAGAAGCTATACTACAAATCCTTACAAGTCTTAAACCATATATCTAAAAACTGATAAAATGAAACTAAGAACAACCTGAATAATGCTGAAAATACAATTTCCTGAAAAGTAGCCTTTCATGTGATAGAGGAAAAATATTCCTTAATTCAAATTGTAGTCGTATGTTTGCAACCACCAAAAAAGGGTTTAGCATTGTTTAATTTCTTAGACAATGGTTATTACCACTCAAAAAACAACATTTTTGATTTTTGAAAACAAATACTTCGAAACTCATTCAATATGTATCCAACTCTGTCAGATTTAATTAAAGGAATAACCGGATGGTATATTCCGCTACCTATTCAGACCTATGGCTTTTTTCTGGCCTTGGGTTTTGTTGCCGGAGCATTCATTTTATACAAAGAATTTGACCGTATGGAGCGGGCAGGTTTGTTACACGGTGTCAAGGAAAAACAAATTGTTGGTAAACCGGCATCAGTTTTAGAAATATTGGGAAATGCTTTAATTGGCTTGATTATAGGCTACAAAGTAGTAGCTATGATTTTAAACTGGTCTGCTTTTACCGACAATCCACAGTCTTTTATTGTTTCCTCAGAAGGCAATTGGGTAGGAGGAATTGCTTTCGCCATTTTGTTTGGTTTTTTACATTATTACTCCAAGCAAAAAGAAAAACTTCCCGCACCACAGGAAATTGAAGTAACTGTATTCCCACGCGACCGGGTGGGCGAATTAATCATGCTGGCTGCAATCACCGGAATTTTAGGGTCAAAATTGTTTACCTGGATCGAAGATTGGGATGCTTTTATGGCCGATCCGGTTGGAGCTTTGCTTTCATTCAGCGGTTTGACTTTTTACGGTGGATTGATATGTGCAACGATTGCTTTGTTGATTTATAGCTACAAAAAGAAAATTCCGATTTCAAGAATTACCGATGCAGCAGCCCCTGCTTTGATTATTGGTTACGGAATGGGAAGATTAGGTTGTCATTTTTCAGGCGATGGCGATTGGGGCATCGTAAACAATGCAGCTAAACCATTTGCTTGGTTACCCGATTGGATGTGGGCTTACACCTATCCAAACAATGTGATCAATGAAGGAATTGATATAGTCGGTTGTGTCGGTAAACATTGTAAGGTATTACCCGAACCTGTTTATCCGACTTCTGTTTATGAGTTCATTATGGCAATAACCATATTTTTAATTCTGATGGCATTTAGAAAAAATATCAAAGTGCCTTTTGGGTTATTTGCACTTTACTTAATTCTCAATGGAATTGAACGGTTTTTTATCGAATCTATACGAGTCAATCAGCGCTATGATGTTTTGGGATGGCAGTTAAGTCAAGCCCAAATTATTGCCATATTTTTAGTTTTGGCAGGTATTGGTTTGGCCATTTTCACAACGCGTTTTTACAGTAAACAACAAACGACAAAACTCAGCAACTAATCTGTTGGATTGCCATCAATTCAAGATAAATGCCTCAATATCTTTCAGTGTTTAAGCGGGTAGTAATTGTGTGGTTACTCTTTTCTTTGTCTCAGGAAACCGTTTCAAACGATCAACTTTGGTTTCCAAGAGTAAGGGAAGCAAAAGAACGAAAAGATGTTTTGTTGAAAAGGCTATTTTCTGAAAAGAATATTACTTATCCTCCTTCACAATTGTTTTTAAGAATTTTTAAGGCCGAAAACGTTCTGGAAGTATGGGCTTCAGACAAAAATTCATCAGATTTCACCCATATTAAAACCTATACGGTGTGTACAATGTCCGGAGAATTAGGCCCTAAAAGAAAAGAAGGTGATGAACAAGTGCCGGAGGGTTTTTATCAGATAGGAACGTTAAATCCTGTCAGTGCTTATCATCTTTCAATGTATGTCAATTATCCCAATACCTCTGACCGAAAATTAAGTCGTTATGACCGACTTGGTGGAGATATTTATATCCATGGTGATTGTAAATCAATTGGATGTGTTGCCATTAACAACTCTCAAATTGAGGAATTGTACTGGTTAGTGGCACAGGTAAAGCCGAAATCAAAAATTCCTGTACATATATTTCCGACCCGCTTGTCGGATATGAAATTTAATATTTTATCCCGTTTATATCGCAATGAACCGGATTTACTTCGTTTTTGGGATAATTTAAAGTCAGGGTATGATTTTTTTGAAAAAAACCAATATCCTCCAAAAATACATTATTCGGATGATGGTTATTATCAATTCAATTAACCCAAAAACAAACTTCAAAAGTTTGGCATCCCTTTTAATTTGGGGAACAATTATACTTAATTTAGGATGCAGGCCAAATTCTACATATCAACCAACAGCAGCAGATAAATTGGCGGATATTGAACTACAAAGAGAGTTAAACGCTATTGTTGATTGTGTGAATGAAATTTGCCAACCAACTGATGAAGAAAAATTGGAACAAGCTGCCCTAAACTTGTTGAATGCATTGATTTGTGCCGATATCCTGCAGGCTTCTAATTTTGCGACAGATGAAGCACTTGGTGCCTGGTTTTATATAGATATAGCCAATATTGAGGACTTTGAAATTAAGATTATTGAAGTGTTTAAAAACAGGGGTGTTGTAACAACGTATCTTAACAGCAATACTAAAACTTGTAAAATTACCTTCTCGCGAAAACATCAAGATGCTCCCTGGATCATGATATCGGTAAAATAAATTGTACTACAATTATGTACTTAATCAAACAATTTTCAAAACTATCTATTCATAACTGTAGCCGTTAGGATTATTATCTGATTAAGCATAACTTCGCAATTTCTACATCCACTCATTTTTGGCAATTTTCCGGTTCAAATGAAACAACCTATTAAGTTTACTATTCTTGTTTGTATTTTTCTCATAGGTACGATGTTTTTATCTTTATGGTTCGCTCAAACAAAAGTGAATGCCTGGGGTTTCTGGGCACATAAACGCATAAACCGATTAGCGGTTTTTACTTTGCCTCCCGAAATGATCGCTTTTTACAAACAACACATCGAATTTATTACCGAACATGCAGTTGATGCAGATAAACGCCGATATGCCACTAAAGATGAGGCACCAAGACATTATATAGACATAGACCATTATGGGGAATACCCTTTTGAAGAACTGCCGCGTTTTTGGAACGATGCTGTGTATAAATTTTCGGAAGACACACTTACTGCTTATGGAATAGTGCCCTGGCATATAGAATTAATGTTGAAAAAACTGACCTATGCTTTTAAAGACAAGAAAATCAATCTCATTTTGCGATATTCTGCCGACATAGGTCATTATATCGGGGATGGTCATGTTCCTTTGCACACAAGTAGTAATTACAACGGACAAAAAACCAATCAACGCGGCATTCATGGGTTTTGGGAATCGAGAATACCTGAGCTTTTCGGAGAAAACTACGATTATTGGGTTGGGAAAGCCCGTTATATAGATCGTCCAAATGAAACAATCTGGAATTTTATTTTAGAAAGTGCCGCCGCCGTTGACTCAGTATTGTCGTTTGAAAATGAACTTACTTTGAAATTGCCGGCAGATGAAAAACTCTGTTATGAAACGAGAGCACAGACCATCATTCAGACCTATTGTGAAGGGTTTTCCCAACAGTATTCAGATATGCTCGATGGGATGATTGAACGAAGAATGAGAGATGCCATCATTAATGTAGGTAGTTTTTGGTTTACAGCTTGGGTAAATGCCGGACAGCCTGATTTAAATAGTTTAAACTCCGAACCCTTAACCGCTGAAGAAGAACAAGAGCAGTTAGAGCTTGAAAAAATGTTTCAAAAAGGCGAGATAAAAGGGCGCGAACATCCGCACCATCCTCATCCATAAACTAAAAATCTGAGAATTTAGAGGTCCCCAGGTCTAATCTTGTGTTTTCAAACCAAAGACCCGGGGAAAACACGTTGCATTTATGGATAAAAGATTCCGTTTTTCGAAAACAAATCTTCCAAATCATTTGAAACAATGGATTCAAATTCTTCAATCAGATTGACGAGTTTTTCTTTGTCAGATTCAGTAAAAACAGTTGGAACATACCTTTGATACATTCTTTGTAAGCCAAATATGAAACCATCGTTATGCCTGTATTGTAATAAGTACTGACTTTTACAAAACATGTCGAGATGTGTTAAAAACTGTTGCACTTGTTCGACTCCCAAATCGCATGTCTTCTGAATATAAATGCTGATTAACTCTTCGTCTGTATTTTCAATTGCCTTATAAAAGTTTGAACCTAAAAAGGGATTCTGAGAAATCAAAATCCGGTCTATCAGCATTTCTAAAAAAACATGAGCTACAAAATAGGAATACTTATTGATGCCGTTAAAATCAGATGTTTGAATGCGTTTTTTTAACAAACTATAATGCCGGTCAAAAAATACGGAAGAATGAAAAACTTTATCGGCAAAAAAATGTCTTTGTACTCCCTGATTGAGATGAAGCAGTAATGAATTAACCTCCATATCAGAGATATGAAGCGGTTTAATGCGATACTGTCTTTTAAAATTTCTGACCAAATCCGGTAAAACAAGCCCTAAAGTAAAATGTGGCCTATTGTCAGAGTGGTCTATATAATAATGAGCGAGATAGTTCATTAATTCAAAATGGCAAATGAGACTCAACTATCTGATGAAGCACAAAACACGATGTGAAAACCAAGACTTTGATATTCCTTTCAGAGAAAAATCAGTTCAATTTCTCGTTTAGCTTAATTTTGCGGTTAACCCATGGTAAAGCAACCATCGCTAAAAAACCACCGAAAATCACTAAAAGTGTTTGCGCCCCCCAAGCTAACCAACTAAATGCATAAGCCAGCATATAATCTACTCCATACAAAACCAATACTCCTGAAACGATGATTTGATACGCACCGATGCCTCCTTGTGTAGCTATTATGCCAAAAGAGCCCATGACCATCACTGCCAAACCAGCCTGTGGACCTAATTCTGAAGTTCCGGTCAAGGCAAAGAAACAGATGTAGATCATTGCAAAATACATGAACCAAATAAAAACACTATGCGCAATAAGTAATGGCAGGTTTTTTACATGACGTACAGAAGTTACTCCTTCTCCAATTCCTTTTGCAAGTGATTTGATTTTCTTAAACACAACTGTTTGCCTGAATTTTACCAACAGATATAATATTCCTGCAGAAAGTAATAAAAGTAAAAGAACCAGAAAAAAATAGGTTGACCAGGCATGTCCCAAAAACAAACCTGAAAATTTAGCCATCAAAGGCATGCTGACATTTTCTTCAAAGTATTTTCCTATAACTTTAAACTGTGTGAGGACAACTAAAAAGGTCAATAAAAACAGAGTAGCGACATCAATAGCCCGTTCGGTAATAACGGTTCCGAAAGCCTTTTCCGGTGGAACAGGTTCATACCTGCTGATAATTCCACAACGGGTAATTTCGCCCATTCTGGGAACTGCAAGGTTAGCCAGATAACTCACCCCCAAAGCTAAAAGTGTATTGATAAAACTCGGTTTGGCAGCAGCACCTTCCATCAGCATCTGCCAACGAATTGCCCGGCTTACATGGCTGACCAAAGCAAATAAAAGTGAAAGAATAACCCAAAAATAGTTTGCTCCCTGAAGGGAATCGGCAATTTTACTCCGGGCATCTGCATCAAAGCCGCTCAAAGACCACCAAACTAATAGCAGCCCGATTCCGAGAAAAAAAAGCGGCTTGATAAATTTAGCTATATGCCGCTTCAAAAGATGGTTTTTTAATGATCTTATTGTGATTATCTACAAATACAGTTGTCCCGCCTTTGTAGCTTTTGGCTTCTTCAAAATCCATAAAGCCGTATCCAATAATGATAACAATATCACCAACATGTACTTTTCTTGCTGCTGCTCCATTCAGACATATCATGCCTGAATTGCGCTCTCCTTTGATGATGTAGGTTTCAAACCGCTCTCCATTGTTGCAGTTGACGATCTGTACTCTTTCGTTTTCAATAAAATTAGCGGCTTCCAAAAGCGCTTCATCTATAGTGATGCTTCCGATATAATTTAAATCGGCCTGTGTTACGGTTGCTCGATGTATTTTTGATTTAAACACCTGAATATGCATGTACTATATTTGTTTATAATTTATCCTTACAAAAAATGTAACCCTGTATGTAAAATAGATTGCCGAACAATTTAACAACATAAGTATGGTACTTTGTTCATTTATTGGCCGAATTCAGACGTTTTCGGTTCATCAGAGATCAACAAATTATCTATTAGCCGAATGTTTCCTAATTTTGCGGCAATGCAAACTACTATTTTTGCAGTATCCTTCCATTCAACAACAGGCATTAAATTATCGGCATTACAAATTTCAAGATATTCCACTTTAATTTCAGAAGCTTCTGAATACAAATATTCAATTGCTTCTTTTTTTACCTGCTCAACTGATTTTGTTTTATGATGTTGGCTGATAAACTGAAGGGTTTTATATATGGAAGCTGCCTTTTTGCGTTGGCTTGGGTCCAATCTTTCATTTCTGGAACTCATAGCTAACCCGCTTTTTTCTCGTAACGTCGGGCACATTACCAATTGTACCTTGCTTTTGGTCAGTTCGAGCATTTTTTCAACAATTTTAAACTGTTGATAATCTTTCTGACCCATAAACAAAAATACCGGATGAACTATATCCAATAAACGTTTAACTACCTGAGCCATTCCTGTAAAATGACCGGGTCTGAATAAACCTTCCATCGGTTTATCCAAATAACCAAAATCAAATACCGGTAAATCTGAAGTAGAATTGGGATATACTTCTTTTTCGTTTGGCAGAAAAAGTACGTGGCAATTGTTTTTCTCTAATAGTTCTATATCAGCTTCTGTTGTTCGAGGATATTTTGCCAAATCATCCTTATCATTAAACTGACTCGGATTTACAAATATACTGCAAACTGTAATATTAGCAGTTTTTTTACTCTGCTTTATTAAAGAAATATGCCCTTCGTGCAAGGCACCCATTGTAGGAACAAAACCTATTTTTTTTCCTTCGTTACGTCTTAAAAATAAGTATCGCTGAAGATTGGATACTGTTTTAAAAATATACAAAACCTTCTAAATTAAAATTTGCAGTTTTAGACTGATGGAGTTCGACTCGCAAAGTTCGGTATTTTTTTAAACTTTCCTCAATTGTCTATAATTTTATAGCGAAACTCTTTGAAAAAATTACAAATCGCTAAAAACATTACAGATGCGCAACCCAATTTCTCATAAACAAAGAATATATATTACAAAGATTTAATTCTCGATCCTTTTATCAACTCTAATAGTATAGTTGACAAATCAGCTATTGATGAAAAAATATTGGTTAGTATATTTGTAAATGCAAGGAAGTCGGGTATCAAAATAAAGGCTGTTATATCTGCTATATAACTGATTACTTCAGCTATTAATAAGTATCCTTAAATCTTGGGTATAAACTCAGAATAGCATAAATGTTATTAGAGATTTTCATTTATTCGCAGAATTTTCACAAAAAAATGTCAACCGAAGAAAAAAAATGGCTTTTTTAAACGTTAAATTTGTTTTTTAAAAAAGTAAAATAATCTTATTTTGAACAATTGAAGTAAGATTTGTGGCATTTCTTATTTTAATAACTCTGACAATTTCAATCTGAAAGTTTTTTATTGATTTTTTGCAGATTATATTTTCAATTTTTGTCTTTAAAAAAGTTTGAAAAATCAAGAAGACTATGATATAAACAGAAAATTAAGTTGGAATTGGTTCATTTCCTATTTCAAAACCGGTAAAGTTTGATTTAAAATTTGCCGTTTTTTGGCTGTCATTGTTTAGTTTTTTCGTTTGTCCTTGTTTTTTTAATTGTTTCAATATTTTTAGGTTTGTTATCCAAGGGATATTGTCGCATTTGAATTTTTGTTAGAAATTTAGGAAATCAATTATATTTAAATCAAATCCTGAAGTTGAAGGTTAGTACCTTTTTGTTTGTGATGAGTTTGTTGACAAATAGGATAAAATCAAGTCAGTTGTTAAATTTCTGGCAAAAAACTATTTTTGCAAAATTATAAGGAACACCACCACCACAAACAATATTTATGAGTGAAATTAAATTTGGAACAGACGGATGGAGAGCAATCATTGCCGATACATTTACCAATGACAATGTTGCAAGAGTAGCTACAGCAACAGCAATTTGGGTTAAAAAACATTTTAAAAATCCATCTGTAGTAGTTGGACACGACTGTAGATTTGGGGGTAAGATGTTTGCAGGATTAACAGCCCGTTTGTTGTGCCAACATGGGGTAAAGGTTTATCTGGCATCTGATGCCTTTGTTTCAACTCCTATGATTTCTTTAGCAACACTTCGGCTTGGGGCAAGCGCCGGAGTAATCATTACAGCAAGTCATAATCCTCCGGACTATAATGGCTTTAAAATCAAAGCTCATTTCGGAGGCCCTGCCCTTCCCTCGTCTATAAAAGAAGTCGAATCTCTGATTCCACACAAAGCCGAAGTTACTTCAAATTCATTGGCAGATTATGCACAGATGAATTTGTTGACTTATGTCGGATTGGAAGATATGTATATTTGGCAGATTGAAGAAAAATTCGACTTAGCAGCCATTTACAATTCAGGTATTCAAGTGGCATTTGATGCTATGTACGGAGCCGGTCAAAATGTGATGAAAAGGTTATTTCCCAATGCTTCTTTGTTACATTGTGAATATAATCCCTCTTTTATGGGGCAAGCTCCCGAACCTATTCATAAAAACCTGACCGAATTTTCTAATTTTATAGCTGGAAGTCAGAATATCCAAATAGGAATAGCCAATGATGGTGATGCAGATCGCATCGGCCTTTATGACAACAAAGGCAATTTTGTGGACTCACACCATATTATATTACTTTTAATTCACTATTTGCACCATTACAAAGGGCAAAATGGCAAAGTTGTCTGCGCTTTTTCTGTTTCTGACAAATTCAAACAGCTTTGCGAATATTATCATTTGCCTTTTGAAGTTACAAAAATCGGATTTAAGTATATCGGTGAAATCATGGTACAACCCGGTGAAGATGTATTGCTGGGCGGTGAAGAATCGGGAGGAATAGCAGTTAAAGGCCATATTCCTGAACGGGACGGCATTTGGATGGGATTGTTGATATTAGAGTTTATGGCTAAAACCGGTAAGTCACTTTCCGAATTGGTACAGGAAGTGTATGATATTGTGGGGTCTTTTTCCTATGATCGCAATGATTTGCATTTAACCGAAGCTCTGAAACAATCAATTTTGTCCGATTGTGAAAACGGTGTGTTTAAAAGTTTTGGTCCTTATATGGTAGAACGAACAGAAACTATAGACGGGTTCAAGTTCCATCTCAGCCAAAATGCAGTGGCCATGATTCGCCCTTCGGGTACTGAACCCTTGTTGCGGGTTTATGCCGAAGCGCCAAATTCAGAAGCTGTCAATGATGTTTTGGCTGCAGTAAAAAGCGTTATCCTGCCTTGATGCAATAGTTTAAATATGCGTAGATTAACGGTGATTTATCTTTGTATTAAATATTTAATCAGGTTTGAACCGGTTAGAACCTGTGTTTTTGTGATTTTACTACTTTGCCTCTCGGTTTTTATTGCCTGCTATTCGGGAGGCAAAAAACAGGTTTTAGACAAAGCAATTAACGATTCAACAGCCACAACAAAGATCAATTTTCAACCGGAAGAAAAACAAATTGCAAAAGAGACTTTAAATGTAGCGAAAATTGCCCAAATCAATAGCTCAAAATTGGAGGAAAATACTAAGTCTTCCGATTTAGAAGAACAGAGAAAAACGGAATTGAGCGAAATTCCTGCTAAAGAGTTGGAGCCAAAAGTAGCAGAAAAAACCGAAAGCAAATATTCAGGCTATCCTTGGTTGTCAGGCTTTGACGAACAAAACCGGATATCATACAGAATCCCCCCGCCAAAAGGTTATACCCGCATTAAACTAACTCCCTCTTCTTTTGAAGAATGGTTGCGTCAACTTCCTTTGAAAGCCGGAAAACCATCGGTAAAGCTTTTTGATGGCAGTCAAAAAGCCAATCAGGATGTTCATGAAGCAGTTATTGACATTGATGTAGGCAATTTTGACCTTCAGCAATGTGCAGATGCCGTGATGAGGTTAAGGGCGGAATATCTGTGGAGCCGGAAAAAATACGACGATATTCATTTCAATTTCACATCTGGACATAAAGCTTCCTATAGTCAATGGCGTTTGGGTTTTCGTCCGCAGATATCAGGCAACAATGTGCGATGGGTAAAAACTGAAACCGCAGCCAATTCTGCATCATACATTTCTTTTAAACAGTATTTAAAACAGGTGTTTACTTTTGCCGGAACTTTATCACTTAATAAAGAATTGAACAAGGTTCCGGATATTCGCCAAATAAAAGCAGGTGATGTTTTTATTAAAGGAGGTTCACCCGGACATGCAGTTATCGTGATGGATATTGCACTAAATGAAAAAGGTGAAAAAGTATTTCTACTTGCTCAAAGTTATATGCCGGCTCAGGATATTCATATCCTTAAAAATCTAAATGACCCGTCATTAAGCCCCTGGTATCATAATGATGAAGCCTTACAGTTAAATACCCCGGAATGGAATTTTGATACTAACAGCTTGAAAAGATTTTCAGAAAATTAGGGTTATTCTATTACTAAAGTAGTTTGACTGTAGTTTGATTTATCTTTTTACCCGGTGAGATCATTTTTATAACCCAGCTTATTTGATTGATAGTTGACATAAAAAACCATACAATGGTAAATCAATGGGTGCTGAAACCGTTTGAAGCTTTAAATCCTTTTGAACTATATGAAGCGATGGCATTAAGACAATTGGTGTTTGTCGTTGAACAAAATTGTGTTTTCATTGACAATGATGGTTTAGACTTGAAGTCTTATCATTTAATGGGCTATGACCTGGCCGGTAAAATGATTGCATATTCGAGAATATTGCCTCCGGGCATTGATTTTGAAGAATCCTCAATCGGACGGGTTGTAACACATCCCAAAAACAGAGGTGCCGGAGAAGGTAAAGAATTGATGGTTTGTTCTATTCAAAAGCTAAATCAATTATTTGGCAATGTTCCTATCCGTATCAAAGCCCAGTATTATTTGATAAAGTTTTACCGACAATTCGGTTTTATACCACAAGGTGAAATTTTTTTGGAAGATGATATAGAACATATTGAAATGATTCGCACTCCTGTTCATCAAGATATAAAAGAACAATAATTGCAAATGTTTATCCGATTTTAGAACAGGTTAAACCAACCTGCTGTTTAGAACGTTATCAACAAGAATATAAAAACAGCATTTATTTACCCATTTTATTTTGATTTATAAGTTATGTATCCAATACATTTGACTACTCCAATGAAAGCCGATCTGGTTGATGTAGGCTTTGCCGATTTATCAACACCCGAAATGGTGGATGAAATGATTATCAATAGCGAGGGAACCATTTTTGTGGTGATTAACTCAGTATGCGGTTGTGCTGCTGGAAATGCAAGACCGGCAGCTAAACTTGCCCTCCAATACGCCAACAAAAAACCGGATAAACTCGCCACTGTTTTTGCAGGTGTTGATAGTTTAGCAACCAATCAAATGCGAAAATACACCCTTCCCTATCCTCCATCTTCCCCTTCTATGGCTTTGTTCAAAGATGGTAAATTAGTTCATTTTATTGAGCGGCATCAAATTGAAGGTGTTGCCGCCCAACAAATTGCAAGGCATTTAATTGAAACCTTCGAGCAGTTTTGTTAAGTATTTTGATATTTAAAAAGGCATTGGCAATCATTGATTAACTCAAATTTGTCAATGCCTTTTATGTAATCTATTGAAGTTAGAAACTACTGCTGATTTGGTTGGCAAAATTGATGGCCAAAGAAGGTTTAAAGGCTAAGGTGAAAAAAATCCCAAAAATGGCTCCATAAAAATGGGCATTGTGCCCAATATTGTCATTTACATTTCGAGCGGCATAATAAGAATAGGCTAAATACAACACTCCTATTATAACTGCTTTAATTGGGATGAAAGGGAAGAATATAAAATTCAGGTCTGCCCAGGGGTTGAACAAAATAAACGTAAATACAACAGAAGAAACTGCCCCGGAAGCACCTAAACTTGCGTAATAAGGGTTGTTTTTATGCTTAAAAAAACTGTACATTTCTGATGCAATCAACCCACCTATATATAGAAGAACATATAACATATTCGCAACTTTTCCAAAAGTTGCGGCATAATATGCTTCAACGATACTGCCAAATTGATACAATACAAACATGTTAAACAACAAATGCATCCAATTTGCATGTATTAGTCCTGAACTGATAAACCTGAAATATTCGTTGGTTCTGCTGATAGTGTAGGGCGAGAAAATTAGTTTTTGCCGCAATGGGTAGTTTGTAAAAGCCAGGTATGAGGTAATGCAAGTAATTACGACAAAAAGAATGGTAAACATGCCGGTTTATTATTACTAAATGAAAATATTGGATGAATATGACCGCAAAATGTGAAAAAAATCATTCAAACAAAAGTAAGAACAAAGAAGAATGGTAACAGTTGACCATAAAGCAGATAAATTATAATCTGTAGATGCTAAACCTCTGAAGGAATTGCAACCTTTACAGGCTAAACATTATCTTTGCAGCATGAAATTGCATAAGATAGCTCCTTCTATGTTATCGGCAAATTTTGCCAATCTTTTACCGGATATTGAAATGGTGAACCGAAGCCAGGCCGATTGGTTTCATTTGGATGTAATGGACGGACATTTTGTACCTAACATTTCTTTTGGTTTTCCGGTGTTGCAGGCAATTCAAAAACACGCAACAAAGCCACTCGATGTCCACCTAATGATTAACAACCCCGATCTGTATCTTCAACAATTCTGTAAATCGGGTGCTAATATTCTGACGGTTCATTTTGAAGCCTGCACACATTTGCATCGAACAGTTTATGCCATCAAAGAATTAGGAATGAAAGCAGGAGTTGCTCTTAATCCTCACACTCCAATTCATTTTTTAGAGTCCATAATAGCCGATCTTGATTTAGTTTGCCTGATGTCCGTAAATCCAGGATTTGGTGGACAAAAATTCATTCCATATACTTTGGTTAAAATCAGACAATTAAAAACACTTATCCATCAAACTCAATCCAATGCTTTGATTGAAATTGACGGCGGTGTTGATCTTTCCAATTATCAGACTCTGATTGATAATGGTGCTGATGTTTTGGTTGCCGGTAGCGCTGTCTTCAATACCCCCGACCCTACAGCAACCATTGCCAAACTAAAATCGGCAGCCAATAACGTCATCATTTAATTTTTTACTTTCGCTGCCTTTAGATAATGACTATCAACAAATTCAATCTATGCCTTTTAGACATATCATAGCAAGTATTATACTGATGCTTGCCTTTTTATATGCTTACACTCAGGAAACTCCTTATGTATATGGACGTGTAACCGATCATCTTGGACAAAAGATGACCGGAGTCAATATTTATTTTTCGGCAAGTAATGTTTACGGAACAACCACAGATGTAAATGGTTATTACAAAGTTTTTGTACCTAAACAGCAAATTTTGACCATTCGTTTTAGTTTTACCGGATTCAAAACCGAAGAAGCTCAGTTTTGGTTAGAGTCCGGACAAATCAGGGAGATAAATATAGTCCTTTATCCGGACGACAAATTGTTGGAAACACAATTGATTTTAGCCAAATCTCGGAAAGCCAGTGCAATCACGAAGCTCAACCCTAAAGATGTTGAAACCATTGCCAGTGTAACAGGCGGAATTACCCCAATTCTTAGAACTATGCCCGGCGTTGTTTCCAATAATGAACTTAGTCAGCAATATTCGGTCAGAGGGGGTAATTTTGATGAAAATCTGGTTTATGTGAATGATTTTGAAATTTACCGCCCTTTTTTAGTCCGTTCCGGACAACAGGAAGGATTAGGATTTATCAACACTGATTTGATATCTTCAATCAATTTTTCCTCGGGTGGTTTCGAAGCAAAATATGGCGACAAAATGTCCTCAGTACTGGATGTTAAATATAAAAAACCCACTGAGTTTAAAGGTTCTGCTGAAATCAGTTTGTTAGGGGCTTCTGCCCATTTGGAAGGGATTGGTGCCCGTAAAAAAATGACTTATGTTGCAGGTTTCAGGCAGTGGTCAAATCAATATATTTTGAATGCCCTTCCCACAGAAGGGCAATATCGCCCTTCATTTACCGATTTTCAAACCTATTTTACCTTCAAACCACATATAGATTGGGAAATTGAGGCAATAGGGAATATCACTCGAAATTCATACCGTTTTATACCGGTATCTTCAGAAACAAGTTTTGGAACTTTTAACGATGCCCTAAAACTTCAGGTTTATTTTGACGGACAAGAGCGTGATAGATATGAAACTTTTATGGGAGGGATTGCGGCAACGTATAACCTTCCAAACAACAAACTCAGGTTAAAATGGCTGACTTCTGCCTATTCAACCCGTGAAACTGAAGCCTTTGACATTATAGGTCAATATTATATAGGGGAGGTTGAAAAAAATCTGGGCGAAGATGAATTTGGTGATATTACCCGAATTTTAGGAGTTGGAACTTATCACGATTGGGCAAGAAACAAACTAAAAGCCATTATTGCCAATGTCGAACATCGCGGATATGCTGATTTAAAAGGCAATTTCCTTTCATGGGGCTTAAAATATCAACATGAATTTATCACCGATCAGATAAATGAATGGTATAGGATTGACTCAGCCGGGTATAACCTTCCCCAACTGCCTGATGAAATTGTGATGACCGACCGGTTGCGAACACAATTCGATTTATCTTCCAACCGTTTGTCCGGTTTTGTTCAGGATGAATGGCAGTTTGGCAATAACTGGAATTTTACCGGAGGTTTGAGATTTAATTATTGGGATTTAAACAATGAATTTCTTGTAGCACCTCGCCTTCAGATTTCATGGAATCCTACTTTTAAAGCGGCTACTGACTCTACACTTAAAACCGGTAGCCGAAATATTTCTTTCAGATTGGCCACCGGTGCTTACCATCAACCGGCATTTTACCGTGAAATGAGAAGTTTGACCGGAGAATTAAATACTGATTTGCTTTCTCAAAAATCTGCTCATATCGTTTTAGGCACCGATTACAATTTTTTTATTTTTAACCGCCCCTTCAAACTAACTGCAGAAGCATATTACAAATATCTATGGCAGATTGTGCCTTATAATATCGAAAATGTATTGATCCGTTATTTTGCAGAAAACTCTGCCAATGGATATGCAACAGGAATTGATATGCGTTTGTACGGTGAATTTGTCAAAGGAACCGACTCTTGGGTAAGCTTATCCGTGATGCAAACAAAAGAAGATCTGAAAAACGACTTTTATTACCGTTACTTTAACGAAGAAGGACAAGAAATTAACCCCCGTATCACCGGAGAAACCCCTGCCGACAGTTTACAGGTTAATGTTGGATTCGTACCCCGCCCAACCGACCAAAGGGTGAATTTCGGCATGTTTTTTCAGGATTATTGGCCTACCAACAAAAACTTTAAAGTTCACCTAAGTTTACTTTTCGGATCAGGACTGGCTTTTAGCCCGCCTGCTTCTCCAAAATTGAGAAATGCTTTTCGGATTCCTCCCTATCGCAGAATAGATATAGGTTTCTCTGCTCAATTATTTGACAAAAATCGAAAAGAAATTCCTGAAAAAAGTCCAATGCGGTACTTTGAAAGCATCTGGGCTTCGGTAGAAGTGTTCAACTTATTGGGCATTTCCAATACTATTTCCTATAATTTCATCAGAGCACAAGACCTGATATTCGGAGTTCCGAATTATCTGACAGCCCGAAGATTAAATGCCCGGATTATTGTTAAGTTTTAATTCCATCCCTATTCTAAAATGCCTGCTTTAACTGTAAGTTTTAGTGTAGATTTGCTACTATTCTAACTGTTTCATTATATTTGCATTTTATAGCTTTCTAAGTTTATTGTTTTTAAAATTAACCGTTTAACGTTATATTTAACATGTCTAAAACAACTGAAATAGGGCCCAACGCCAAAAAAGAAACCAAAAAGAAATCATTGAAAAGAGAGATTCTGGAACTACTTTTTATTGCCTTGGTACTTGTTCCGCTTATCAATATGTTTCTGCTTCAATCCTATGCCATCCCTACTTCTTCTATGGAAGGCACTATGTTGGTTGGTGATAAATTGTTTGTGAGCAAACTACATTTCGGACCTCGTGTGCCAATGACCCCTTTGGCCATACCTTATGTTCACAATTCTATTTTCGGGATGCCTTCTTTTACTACAATTTTATCTCTTCCTTACAAAAGACTTCCGGGATTTAGAGACATAACCCGTGACGATATTGTTGTTTTCAATTATCCCCCGGAAGTTGATAAAGATATTCCTGTTGACAAGCGAACAAATTATGTTAAGCGTTGTGTTGCACAGGCAGGCGATACACTTCAAATTATTGACAGTCAGGTTTATATTGATAGTAAGCCGGTTGTAAACAAACCCGGTCTTCAACATGCCTACATGGTTAAAACCTCAAGCCCTTTTAATCCAAAAGTCAAAGACAAGTTGAGAATTAGCGAAGTATTCCAAGGGAATGAAGTTGGGACTTATATAATGATGTTGACGGATGCCAATTTTGCCGAAATCAAGAAAATGTCTAACATAGACACTATTTATAAAGTAGTGCGTCCAAAAATGGAATCTGATTCAAGAGTTTATCCATTCAAGGAAACCTTGTCCTGGAATATTGATAATTACGGACCAATTTATGTGCCCAAAAAAGGAGATAAAATTACTTTAACAGAAGGTAATTACAGTATTTATGAAACTCCGATCAAAAAATATGAAAACAATCCGTCTTTAGAATGGAAAAATGGTCAAGCACACTTGAATGGTCAGCCCATCAGTGAATATCAGTTTAAAATGAACTATTATTTTATGATGGGAGATAACCGGCATAATTCTGAAGACTCTCGATATTGGGGATTTGTTCCGGAAGATCATATCGTTGGTAAACCCGTATTTGTTTGGTTATCGAGTAACCCCTTCTTTAATATACGGTGGGATAAAAGTATGAGAACCGTAGATTAATTTATTTAGCTCTCTTTTTGTGTTTTTTTTTGTTTGTAGTCAGTCAGGCATGAAATTAACATCCTTGCGCGAGTGGTTTTGGGCAGCTTTCATTGCATTTTTACTGACCATTTTGGTGCGAACTTTTTTGATTGAAGCCTTTACTATTCCCACTTCTTCGATGGAAAAAACCCTGCTTGTAGGAGACAATCTTATAGTCAACAAGTTTGTATATGGTCTCAGATTGCCGGTAACCCCGTTTTCGCTGCCTTTTTCTCATAATACACTGCCTTTTGGGTGGGGTAAATCTTATATTGATTGTTGCAAACTTCCTTATATCCGTTTGCCCAAAATCAGTAACATAAAAAGACAGGATGTTGTCGTGTTTAATTATCCAATGGATAAAAGCCGACCGTTAGATAAACGAGACCACTTTATCAAACGATGTGTTGCTTTACCCGGCGATACTTTAGTCCTTGTAAATAGGAGAATTTATATAAACAATAAAGAGGAAAGTCAGCCCGAATTTTTACAATTCAATTATTTTTTGCGAACTGATGGAACACCTATCAATTCTCAAATTTTAACAGATTACAATATTACCGAAGGTGGATTGCGAACTGAAAAAGGTGATTTATACGAATATGCCTTAACCGCTTCTCAGATTGAAAAGGTTAAAAGCATACCGAATATTATTAAAATCGATTCCATTATCAGAGATAAGGGGGTTCGCAATCCACATGAACAGGTTTTTCCAAATGATTTTGAGAATTTTCCATGGAATATTGACAACTATGGGCCGGTAGTTATTCCTGAAAAAGGTGCCACTATTGATCTGACTTTACAAAATCTGTCACTATTCAGTTACCTGATAGAACACCATGAGGGTAACACAATTTTAGTGTCGAATAATAAGATTTTAATCAATGGGGTAATTGCCGAAAAATATACTTTTCGTAAGGACTATTATTTTATGATGGGAGATAACCGCCAAAACTCACAAGATTCAAGAATTTGGGGCTTTGTTCCAGAAGACCATATTGTTGGTAAGGCCATCTTAGTATGGATGTCTGTTAAGCCCGGAGGCAAATTCCCCAAAGATTTGAGATGGGACAGAGTCTTCAAACGAGTAAAGTAGATAAAAAAAAGGCAGCCCCTAAACAACTTTACCGGTCGTATTATGGGTCTGCCTTACTATGACAAAATGACAATAACTATTATTGTTTCAGTATTTTAAAGGTTTGTTGAACATTGTCAGTTTGCAAGCTAATGAGATATATGCCCTCAGGAAGATTGCTCACATCAAACATCAAATCATTAAGCCCAGCCTGTAGTTCAGTTTTAGATGTAAATACATTTTTCCCTGTTATATCGTAAAGGTTTACTAAAGTTAATCCATCTGCAAAAGCATATAGCTTAATATCAAGTGTATAGTTAACCGGAACGGGCAAGATGCTTATGATTTCAAATTGTTCGTTGTTGCGTGTCAAAGACACAATTCCTAAAATTTGACTGCTGCCATCAAAATTAACCTGTATCAACCGGTAATATTGTAAACCTAAAGGTGCTTGTTTATCAAGATAACTATATGACATAGCAGTACTGCTATTTCCTGCCCCTTCTATTTGAGTAATATTCAGAAATTGTATGCCGTCTGTTGAATGTTGTAAAACAAAATGTTGATTATTAGTTTCAGTAGCTGTCATCCATCTCAACATGTTGCCATCGGGTTGAATTGTACCTGTAAATGATACAAGGCTTACAGGCACCGTACAAATAGGAAAACCTGATAACCCTTCAATACATCCGGTTGCATCTGTTACAAGAATGCTATAGCCAATCCCTATATCGAAAGGCCCCAATTCTACAACTACATTTGATGCTAAAGCTAAGAAAACCGTATCATTAAAAGTAACCGCATAATCTTCATTCATATTACCTCCGCTAACCATCAGCCTGACGATATATGTTGAAGTGGAACAATAGTTAATTTCCTGTGTGTTAATAACTATGGGTTCTTGCAGATCGCAAGGATCAACAAAAATTTCCATTAAGGGTACTAAAATGCTAAAACTCTCACCATCACCCAAAGTAACGGTAGCAGATTGACCAAACTCGTTTACTCCTCCGGTGATTTCAAATCCTTCGGGTATTGTTAAAACATTGATTTCAATATAATAATCTCCTGGAGGAATAAAGTCAAAATAATAAAAACCATATTCATTGGTATAAGTTGAAGCAGCCATTTCTCCGGTACCGGCATTGAAAAGAGTAACTAAAACTCCTTCTACTCCGGCTTCATTAAGCTCATCATAAATTCCATCTGCAGTTTCATCGTTCCAGATAGCCCCACCCAAATTAGCAACCGGCATTTCTTCGCAGGTAAAACTTCCGCTGAATGTATAAGGCTCATTTGGGCATAAATCTGTGGGATCATAAAGGACAAAAACGAGTTCAGCAGTTTCTCCAATTTCAAGAGCATAAGTATTCCCGACAACATTTTCTCCACCGTTTAAAGAGTATTCAACAAAAAACTGCTCGCAATATCCAACTAAAGAAACGGTGCAGGAAAGTTCGTTATATTCTAAAGCAGCCCCAAGATTTACATCCGGCAAAACAAACACGGTAAATGTTACATTCACTTCCGGACAATCTGCAGTAGCTGCAATAGATGCTGTATAGGTATAAAAAGTGCCGTCGCAATTATCTGAAGTTAAACCGGTAACATCAATTCCTATTCCGGTTTCGCCTGTTGACCAAAGTACATCATCTGGCAGTGCATTTAGAATATCTACTTTAAGTGTTAGAATCTCGCCCGTACCCGGACATAACAACATATCCGTAGGACTTGCAGGAGTTAATTCCGGACACTCGGCAGGCAAATCGCAAATGTAATTGTATTCAAAGTGAGAGGAGCATCCATTTTCATCAGTCATTACAATTATATCTGTTGTACCTGAAAGAATATCGTTCATAGCAAATGAATTTTCGCCCAATGGAAATACTTCAAATCCGGCAACTGAATTAAAAAAAATCTCTCCTCCACCAGGAGTTTCACAATTAAAAACAACATTGTATGTCAGTCCATCAGGTGAACATGTTACACTTGAACTCAAAATAGAGGGAGGCTCAATACCTGTTATAGTAAAAAAAGCAGGATCACTTTCACAAGCATCAAGATCTATGGCTATAGCAGAAAATAATCCGGATTCTGGAATTTCGATGCTTAATCCCGTCCCTATCAAATCTCCTTGTTCATTAAACCAGTTAACGGTCAGATTTTCGTCAAAAACAGTGGCATCAATAACAGGTAAACTTCCACCTATACAAAATTGAGAATCTGAAACCAAAGGTGGATCAATATCGGGGCATTCAACAACCGGTGTATAAGTATTTAAACCGGAAGGATCATCTTCCGAAAAACATTGGTAAAATGCTCCTAAAATTGGAGTAAAATCAGTAGTACCTGAAAAGGGAGCGTATTTACAATCTGTTCCATTATCTATTTTAACCAACGTCATGTTTTCGGTCGAGCATTCATTGCTAATCCAGCTATCCCCCGGATCTACACCAATCTGACCGATGACATCCACATTGTTAGTTCCATTAAAAAGCGCAATTGCATCGTTGCCATTATAAAGCATTTGAGTAGATAAAAGATCAGGTGTTAGCCCTGGTAATGCAAAATCAGTATGGCATACCAAAAAGTATCCCTCTGCCTCCAGAACTCCGCTGAGGTTAATGGTTTCATTTGGGGTTATGTTGCCATTGTTGTAAATATGAATTGCATATCCATCTAAGCTGATGTTTCCACCGGTTCCGTTGAAAATTTCAAGGCATTTGTTGAAAGATGTACCTTCAATATAAGAAGAAAATACTAAATCTGCACAAGCTGAAGCAGAACTTTCCAACGCACCGGTATTGATCCATTCTCTTATAATTGCCACATCTTCCGGGCTTACAATTGGCCCTCCAAATGGCATATCGGGCTTGCCGGGACAATTTTCGACATTGGGGTCAATTTGCCAGATTATTGGACTTGCATCGGCATTGAAGGGAACTATCGTGTTTCCGCAATCATTTCCTCCGGCCAATATTCCATCATAGGTAGTGATAAAGAACCCGCTTGTACCCCCATGACAATTATTGCAGCCGTATGTCGTGATAAAATTTGTAACATCGGGATTATAGTAAAACGGTTGTGCAACAATTTGGTAACATGTAAAAAGCCACCATATAACAAAAAGTAAATGTTTTTTCATTAGCTCAGTATTTTAGAAGTGTGTGTAAAAAAAGTTGTATCAATGTAGAGATTTTTTAAAAACAGAAAAAATTTTTACCTGAAAAACATGAAAAAACCAACATAAACACACTATAAATGATGATAGCTTACCAATTTTACAGTGTTTTTATTAAACCATTGTTCAAACTCTACTAAAAATCTAATGCTTTTGGAATAGGAAAGGCTATTAGATGGTCTAAGTTTTATTGACACTTTTTAACAATTTCAAAAGAAATGGACTTTTATGAAGCTTTTGTTTTGAAAATGTTTTTATCAAAAACTAAATTAGATTATGAAAAAATTGTTGTTACTGTCTGTCTTGTTTGTATCATTAACAGCTGCTACCATCAACCTGACGAATCCAGAAAATTATGCTGCTCAATCTATACCCTCTTATATTGTTAAAGACAACATGCCTCCCAACAATGAACTTACCAATTTAGGAGCAACACTTGGAAGAGTCTTATTTTATGATAAAAATCTTTCTTCAAACAATACAATAGCATGTGCCAGTTGTCATAAACAGCAATTCGCTTTTGGAGACACTGCCCGGCTTAGTGTGGGGTTAAATGGAGGTTTAACCGGCAGACATACCATGAGATTGGTGAATTCAAGATTTGGCATTGAACCTAAGTTTTTCTGGGACGAAAGAGCCGAATCTTTGGAACAACAAACCACTCAACCAATTCAGGATCATGTTGAAATGGGATTTAGCGGTACTGAAGGTCAACCTGATTTAGATTCCTTGATTCGAAAGCTGGAATCTATCCCGTATTACCACGTTTTGTTTACAATGGCTTTTGGAACACCACAGATAACTGAAGACAGGATGCAAAAAGCATTGGCACAATTTATCAGAAGTATTCAGTCTTTCGATTCGCGATTTGATGCGGGTTTAGCTGCTACAGGAAATCTTGGTGCTCCTTTTCCAAATTTTACTCCACAGGAAAACAACGGTAAAGCAATATTCCTTGCTCCTCCTCCTGCAGGAGCCGGATGTCAGGGTTGTCATCAAGCTCCGGAATTTGATATTGACCCTAATTCATTGAATAATGGTGTTCTGGCTACTGCTGCAAATCCTTTAATTCTCGATTTAACCAACACCCGTGCTCCTTCCCTAAGAGATTTAGTCAATCCTAATGGAACACCTAACGGACCTATGATGCACAATGGAAACTTTCAGAATTTACAAGCCATAATCAATCATTATAATCTAATTCCATTAACGCCTGGCAATAATAATTTAGATCCAAGACTTGCGGGTCCTGGTGGAAACCTGCAACTAACTCCGGGTGAACAAGCAGCACTGATTCAGTTTTTAAGAACCTTAACCGGTGTAAATATTTATACCGATCAAAAATGGTCAAATCCTTTTGACCAAGATGGTAATCTCGATTTGGTTTATTGTTCGTTTACTCCTAATATTACAGGTAGTACTGAAGTTTGTGGCAACAATACTTCATTTTATTCAGTACCTGTGGGACCTGCAGGAACAATTTATTATTGGACCGTGACAGGCGGAACAATTCTCAACTCGCCTCCTTATACAAACACTATTGAAATACAATGGAACGTTCCTGCCACGAATGCTTCAGTAAGTATCACGCAGTTTGAACCTTAAAAATTTTGATTTTTCAATTTTTATAGCTACATTTTATTCCAGCCTAAAAAACGTTTCTTAGAAAAATAGTCATATCCGAAGAATAGATTTTAAAATTGTTTTTAACTTGGAACTTTGAATAACTCTGTTCAATATGAAATTCAAGTTAATAATTACAATCTTCATCGCAACTTTATATTCCTGGTCGTATTCAATGTCGGTGGACAACCGGATTAAAGTTGATCAATTCGGCTATGTAACCGGTGCACAAAAAATTGCGGTCATTTCTAATCCTCAGATTGGTTATAATGTTACCACTCCATTTATACCCTCTACAACTTATCAGGTACGAAGATTTAGCGACAACTCCGTTGTACATTCAGGCATTATTACTGCTTGGAATTCAGGAACGACTCATGCTCAATCGGGAGATAAAGTCTGGTGGTATGACTTTTCAGACCTAACCACTCCGGGATTTTATTATGTTTATGACATGAACAATGATGTGCGTTCTTATGTGTTTGAGGTTGGAGATTGTGTGTATTCCGAAGTTTTAAAACAATCTGTACGAAGTTTTTTTTACCAACGTTGTGGTACACCAAAAACAGTTCCTTTTGCTCATTCAAACTGGCAAGATGCACTTGGTTGTCATATAGGAGCGCAGCAGGATTTAGATTGCAGGTATATCAGTAATACTTCTGCAAGCACCTCACAAAACCTATCGGGAGGCTGGCATGATGCCGGAGACTACAACAAGTATGTAAATTTTACTTTTTCTACGCTTACAGATCTATTGTTAGGATATATTGAAAATCCCGAAGTATGGAAAGACAATTATGATATTCCTGAGTCGGGAAATGGAATACCCGACATTCTGGATGAAGTGAAATGGGAACTGGATTGGTTGTTAAAAATGCAGCAATCCAATGGCTCGTTGTTGCATAAAGTTTCTGTTACTGACTTTAGTGCTGCAAGCCCTCCAAGTAACGATTCGGCTTTTCGTCGTTATGGTGCAGCTTCTACTTCTGCCACATTAACCGGAGCTGCAATGTTTGCATTAGCCGGCAATGCGTTTCGTTCGTTAGGTATTTCATCCGCAACTGAATATTCCAATACGCTGGAAGCAGCTTCAATCAATGCATGGAACTGGGCATCAGCTAATCCTTCTGTTCTTTTTAGCAATTCAGGCTTTCAAAATGTTGCTGCGGAAGACGATGATTATGGAAGACTGGCAAAAAAAGTTTGTGCAGCCTCTTATTTATATGTATTAACTGCAAATACAGTTTACAAGAGTTTTTTTGATTCAAATTATCAGGAAATTCATTTGATGCAATGGAGCTACGCATATCCATTTGAAACACCTTATCAAGATGGGTTATTGTTTTATGGAAGGGCAAATAATGCTACCACTTCCGTTGTCAATAATATACGAAATACTTACTCCAACAGCATTAGCAGTAGTAATGGCGATAACCTGCCATCTTTTCTCAATCAATCAGATGCATATCGAGCTTATATGGCTAACAACAACTACACTTGGGGTAATAATCAGTTTAAATCCCAACAAGGAAGCATGTTCACTTCTATGAATATTTATGGCTTAAATGCCATTAATACTACCAATTACAAAAATGCTGCCTCCGGATTTGTTCATTACCTGCACGGAATTAACCCAACGTGCTTTGTTTACTTAAGTAATATGGGAGAATTTGGTGCTGAAAACTCTATCAATGAGTTTTACAATAGTTGGTTTACTGATGGAAGCCCACTATGGGACAGAGTTGGAGTCTCACTTTATGGTCCTGCTCCCGGTTTTATGCCGGGAGGTGCAAACCCTACTTATCAACCCGATGGATCTTATGGGGGCACTATAGTACCTCCTCAAAACCAACCCATACAAAAATCGTACAAAGACTGGAACACAAGCTGGCCACAAAATTCATGGGAAATTACAGAAAACTCGATTTATGTAAATGCTGCTTATGTTAGGTTGTTATCTAAGTTTCTCAGCCCTGACTGTTGCAATTCATTTACGGTTTCTATTGATGGCAACAGTCAAGTTTGTTCAGGTAATACCGCGGTTTATTCAGTGGCTGAAGTTGAAGGAGCAACTTATTTCTGGATAGTTTCGGGAGGAATCATTGTTTCAGGCCAAGGCACAAATAATGTTACTGTTTTATGGAGTTCAGATGATACAGGTACAATTTCTGTTACTCAAACCAATGCGGAATAACAGAATTCATTTGTCCAAATTAATATAACAGTTCTATTAACCTTTAACTATTTTCTCTTCCAAATCAAAGCTGTCAGCAATAAGGCGACCACCATAACTACCGCAGAAAACATAGGATAAAAAGTTGCAAAATCATGGGCTGCAAAATTAAACCGATAACCCGGAACATCAAACTGCCAGGTTAGAATGCTTTTGCCAATATAAAAAGCCAATACTAAAAAAGAAGCAGCATAGATTGGCAACTCAAAAGCTTTGAACTTTCTGATGATGAGTGCAGCTATATTACAGGCTGACATGATGAGGCAAAATACTGCCGGATAAATCAGATAATTACCGGTAGAATAAATTCCGCCAAAAAGAGAATAATTGTTATCTGAGAACAGATAACCAAACAATGCTGTAAATACAGGAATAAAAAACGATAGAAAATATATAAGAGAAAATCCGGGTGTTGAAGGCGAAACTTTGGAAGATTTTCCTGATGCCTGGTTACTACTACTTCCTAAACCTTCTGATTTAAAATAGCCTGCTATTTGTTGAGTAAGTTTACCCTTTGAGGAACCATTATCCAAAACTGCTGTTCCTGAACCAAGCATGGTTTGTGCAGCAACTATCCTTACATCTTCATTGTCATAAAGTATTTCGAGCAATTCATCAACAGACTGCGCTCTTTGTCCTGCACTTCGTACCAAACATCTTGCAACCACCCTTCTAAAAGGCAATGGGATTTTTTCAAGATCAACCGGCTCTTTGTCAAAAATATTCCGCATCACTTCATCCCGTGACATTCCTTGTTGTGTTTTGCCAAATGGAGCTGTACCTGTAAAACACTCGTAAATAATTGCACCAAGTGACCACAAATCGAGGTTAGTATGCAATTGTCCGTTAATTCCAAACTTAGTCAGATTAAATTGTTCAGGGGCCATATATTCTATAGAACCTATAACTAAAGATGAGCCCCCTGTTGAACTGTCGTTGATAGTTTTACTGATTCCAAAATCGGCAATTTTTGGAGTTAGACCGTCAGTATCCGATTGAATCAATATATTCTCTGGTTTCAGATCACGATGTATAATCCCTTTGGAATGTAAGTACCTTAATCCATGCATAATGCCAACCAAAATGCCTGTCAATGTCTGAATATCGGGTTTCTTTCTTAATAATTTGCTCAAATCACCACCGTTCACAAACTCTAGGACTCCAACCTGTATTGTATCGCCAAAAGTTGCCGATTCCTGTAGTTCAAAAGCATCAAAATATCGAACCAAATTGGGGTGATTTAGCTTTATCGCACGTTTAATCTCTTCAAAAAGGCTGTATTTAGAAGGCAGGCTACCACTATATTTTTTTAATGCAACAACCATTCCTAAATTCTTATCAATTGCTTTGTAAACTTTGCCAAATCCTCCTGTTCCTAACAAATCGGTGTCCGGGTTAAATTCGTAAGTTTTGTTCAGATTCATCAACATAATACAGTGGTTGTTAAAATTCGGTGTGCTTGTCAATAGTTCGCAAGATACAAACATTAACTAATTTCGTTAAAAAATAGTACAATGTTGAAAATCTAAGATGTCAACAAACAAGGCAAGTTTAATTTGATTACCCAAACAAATCTATCCATTTTAACAAATGTTCTTCTGGCACATCTGATTTCAACTTCATGCCTATTACTTTATCCATATCCATAGGTGATATTCCATTTCCCGGTCGTTTCATCACCAAGTCAGCTTCCTTCAATAAATGTCCGGCTTTTAATGGTTTATTGATATGAATACTTTTGCGGGCAACCTCTATATTTTTTCTTTCTGATTCGGTAGGATGTTTAATTCCATGACCTAAGGCCAGTTCAATATTCCGGATAGCCTGAACCATAGCTACCAATTCGGATGGTTCGAGCGAAGCAGGATGATCAGGACCCGATAATTTTCTGGAAAGGGTAAAATGTTTTTCTATACAAACAGCCCCAATTGCAACGGCAGCAATCGGAACTTCTATTCCCAAAGTGTGATCTGAATAGCCTACTTTAACACCAAATGCCCGATGAAGTGTCTGAATTACATTTAAATTGACATCCTTCATTGGCGTTGGATATTCTGTATTACAATGCAATAACATGATTTCTGACCGAAGTTTACCTTTTGCCAATAGAACATCAATTGCGGCTTCAATTTCGCCCAAAGTTGCCATACCAGTAGAAAGTATAATTTCTTCGGCAGTGTCCGCTATTTTACGCAGATAGGGTAAATTGGTTATTTCGCCTGATGGAATTTTAAACAGATTCTGGCCTAATTCTTTTAGCAATTCTATACTTTCGAGGTCGAAAGCAGTTGACAAAAAACCAATATTTCTAAATTTGCAATGAGCAATCAGTTTTTCATGATCTTGCCGGCTTAGTTCCAACCTTTTGATCATATCCATTTGGGTTTCATCACGATCTCCTGTATTTGTTTTCTGATATGCTGCTTTTATTGCCTTTTTACTGACCAATTGTTCAGTTTTAAAAGTCTGAAACTTCACAAAATCTGCTTTTGCTTCAGATGCAACATCAATCAATTCCAAAGCCATATCTAAATTGCCATTATGATTCACTCCGGCTTCGGCAATTATGAGTACAGGTTTTAGCATTTCAAATGATGGTTGGCAAAAATTATCGAATGATTATTTTGTTGCTAAATTGGTTTCCGGCTGTTCTTAGTCGAACCAGATAAATGCCCGGTGAATATTCGGATAGCTGTATCTCTTGTTGAAGTTTGGTATAGTTATGTTCAATTTCCCGGAGCCATATTAATTGTCCAATTGAGTTAAAAACTTCTATCCTAACTTCGCCAAATGGCAATAAATGTTCAGCTTGAATTACGAAAATCCCATTTTCTGACGGATTTGGTGATACTGTAACAATTGGGTTTGAAACAGGCTGGTTAACACCCAATATACAAGATGAACCTGGATTCATGACAACCGGAATAACGATAATGTTTTGGCAACCAATTTCATCAGTAACAGTTAATTGATAAATCAACGTATCTTCCCCTTCTCCTTCTACCGTTGCGAAAGTAATTAATTCATCAGGGTTTTCCACTCCGGGACCTTCCCATAAAACCGTAACTGGTCCGGTACCTAAAGGTATATTGCATTGAAGTTCAAAAGGAACTCCCCAACAAGCTTCTCCTTCTAAATAAGTATCTATAAAAAGCCCTGTTGCGATTGCTTCAGCTTCAGGAACAGGTAAAATACTAAGGTTAGCTTCCGCCATATCCGTACAACCTGCAGTTGTAATCTGAACTGCAATTGTAGCATCTTCTGTAAAAGCGGCAGTTATCGCTGAGGTATTTCCGGGTAA